>JBMDWR010000099.1:0-2225 GCA_048594645.1 Actinomycetota bacterium | reverse complement strand
CTCGACAAGCGCTTCTTCCCGGAGCTCTGGGGCCTCCGGAGCCATCTGTAGCTCAGCGCCGGAGCAGGGCGATCCGTCTGCCGTTGGCCGAATCGTCGATCAACGTCGCGAGCCGGCGTTCGCGCGTCTCCTGCCGCTTCGCGCTCATGACCCAGTACCGCGCGGTCGCGCGATAACCGTCCGACTGCGCCTGGAACCAACTCCACGCCTTCCGGTTCGCGCGGAACCGGCTTTCGAACGTCGCGTCGAGCCGCACGTCGTGCCGCTGCTCGTACGAGTACCCGCCGGTCCTGGCCTGGCTGCGCTCCTCGAACGCCGCGATGCCGGCGGGCCGAACGCGTTCCTGCCGTTGGAGCTCCTCGAACCGCTTCGCGTTCTTCGCGCTCCAGTTGCTGGTCGGCGTGCGCGGCGTCAACCGGTTCGCGTAGCTGACGTCGTCGATGCCCTGGCGGACGCCGTCGATCCAGCCGAAGCATAGGGCCTCGTCCACCACCTCCGGCCAGGTGACGCTCGGCCGGCCCGAGGCCTTCTTGTAGATGCCCACCCACAGCTCGGTCGCCGTCTCGTGGTGCCGCTCGAGCCACGCGCGCAGGCCCTGCCGCGTCGCGAAGAACCTCGGCTTCATCGTGCGCGCAGAGCCACGTACGCGTCGACGAGCTCGAGCAACCGGTCGCGCCCGAAGCTGTCGTCGTGGCCGCCGTGGACGACCGAGACCGGGAGGTCCCGAAGACGCTCCATGCTGCGGACGTAGTCGGGGATGTTCGACTCGGGAAGCTCGTCCAGGAGGACCCCGCTCTCGTACACGCAGTCGCCGGCGAACAACGTTCGTGTCTCCTCCTCCCACAGGCCGATCTCGCCCGGCGTGTGGCCGGCGAGGTGCAGGACGATCAGCCGGCGACCTCCGAGGTCGATCACGTCGCCGTCATCGACGACCCGCGTCGGCTTCGCCGGCGTGACCGCGTACGAGCCGAGGTCGTAGCCGTCGTGCGGAAGCGCCGTGAGGAGCGACGGCGGCGCGTCGTAGCCGGAAAGCTCCTCCGGCGGATAGTCCTCGATCCGGAGCGAGGCGAACCCCTCCGCGTTCGCGATCGCCTCGGCGTCGTCGCGGTGGACCACCACCTCGTCGAACTCGTGGAGGCCGCCCGTGTGGTCGAAGTGCCGATGGGTCGCGACGGCGATCGTCGGCCGTTCGAACAGGTCGGTGAGCTGCTCGCGCAGCGAGGCGATCCCCAGGCCGGTGTCGACCAGCGCGTCGCGTTCGTGCCCGCGGACGAGGAAGAGGTTGGCCCGCAGGAACGGGTCGACGTTCGGCTCCCGGATGCGCACGACGCCGTCGTCCAGCGTCTGGTGCTCGAACCAGCGGTCGGCCACACGCACGACGCGGATGCTACGGCCTTGACGCGACGACGCCGGCCGGGATACGAACCGAGGCTCGCGAACGGAAGGAGGAGCCGATGGCGACCGATCTGTCGATCTCGCTGCCGGACCAGCCGGGCGGGCTGGCGAAGGCGGCGCAGGCGCTCGGCGCGGCCGGCGTCAACATCGAGGGCGTGGCGGGTCTGGGCGGCGGCGGGACGGGTCACGTCCACGTCCTGGTGGACGACGCGGGCGCCGCGCGGTCGGCGCTCGAGGGCGCCGGCGTCATGGTCGAAGGCGAGCGCGAGGCCGTCGTCGTGGACGTCTCGGCGGAGGACAGCCCGGGCAAGCTCGGCGAGCTCGCGGGCAAGATCTCGGACGCCGGCGTGAACCTCGCGGCGTGCTACGTCGCGTCGCGCTCGCGGATCGTGTTCTCGTCCGACGACGCGGCGGGGCTGCGTTCGGCGCTCGGGATGTAGCCCTCGGGTTGACTTGACGAGGCGGTGAGCGTAAACCGGCGGGTGGACGGTTCAACCGAGGAGGTGCCGATGAAGGACCTCACCGTCTCCCTCGAGGACCGGCCCGGCGCCCTCGCCGATCTGGGCGAGGCGCTCGGCAAGGCCGGGATCAACATCGAGGGCATGTGCGCCGTCACGAGCGAGGGGCGCGGCATCATCCACCTGCTCGTCGACGACGCGGCCGCGGCGCGGATGGCGCTGGAAGGCGGCGGCATCAAGGTCGAAGGCGAGGCGGATCCGCTCGTCTCGGATTTCCCCTCCGATCAGGTCGACCGGCCCGGCGCGATGGGCGAGATGGCCCGCGCCATGGCCAACGCCGGCGTGAACCTCCAGGTCGTGTACCTCGCGACC
>JBMDWR010000098.1:0-3042 GCA_048594645.1 Actinomycetota bacterium | reverse complement strand
TCGCGTCGGTGGCGTCGCTCTTCGTCTCTCGCGTCGACACCGCCGTCGACGCGCTGCTTCCCGAGGACTCCGACCTTCGCGGCAAGGCGGCCGTCGCCAACGCCAAGCTCGCGTACGTGCGTTTCCGTCGCCTGTTCTCCGGCGACCGTTGGGACGCCATGGCCGCCGTCGGCGCGCGTGTCCAGCGTCCGCTCTGGGCGTCGACGTCAACCAAGGATCCGGCGTACCGCGACACGGTCTACGTGGAGGAGCTCGCCGGCCCCGACACGGTCAACACGATGCCGATGAACACCTTGGACGCCGTCCGAGACCACGGCCGGATCCGTCCGAACACGGTCCTCGAAGGAGCCGACGAGGCCGACGCGCTCGTGCAGGCGCTCGCCGAGCGCGGCATCGACCTGCGCGAGGTGACGTCGCGGCTGCTCGAGGAGGGCATCGCCTCGTTCGCCAGGGACTTCGACGCGTTGCTCGCAGCGATCGCCAAGAAGATCGAGCAGGTGCGCGCGGGCCGAGAGCGTCAGCGGACCACGCTGTCGACGGTGCTCGCGCCCGTCTCCGAACGACTGGAGGCCATGGACCGCGAACGCGTGATCGAACGGATCTGGCGCAAGGACCACACCGTCTGGAAGGACGACCCGACGGAGATCACCGACCGGCTCGGATGGCTGAGCGTCACGGACCTGATGCACGAGCGCGTCGGCGAGCTTGAGGCGTTCGCGAACCAGGCGGCTGCCGACGGGTTCGAGACCGCGGTCCTCCTGGGGATGGGGGGCTCGAGCCTCGCGCCGGAGGTGTTCATGCGCACGTTCGGAGCGGCCGACGGCGCGCTCGAGCTGATCGTGCTCGACACGACGCATCCGGCGACGATCGAGCGCGTCACGGGCGGCCTGGAGCTCGGCAAGACGCTGTTCATCGTCGCGAGCAAGTCGGGCGGCACGACGGAGACGCTCAGCCAGTTCGCGTTCTTCTGGGACCGGTCGCCGGACGGCACGCGCTTCGTCGCGATCACCGACCCGGGAACGTCGCTCGAAGCGCTCGCGCGCGATCACGGCTTCCGAGCCGTGTTCCGCAATCCCGAGGACATCGGCGGACGGTACTCGGCGCTCTCGTACTTCGGCCTGGTGCCGGCCGCGTTGATCGGCGCCCCGCTTCACGACGTGCTCGATCGCGCCGAGGAGATGCAGTGCGCCTCCGAACGCATGGTCCCCGCCGCGCAGAGCCCCGGCGCAACGCTCGGCGCGACGATGGGGGAAGCGGCTCGCGGCGGGCGCGACAAGCTCACGCTCGTCCTCCCCGAGCCGATCGAGGCGTTCGGCAGCTGGGCGGAGCAGCTGATCGCCGAGTCGACCGGCAAGGACGACGTCGGCATCGTCCCGGTTGTGGGCGAGCCGTTGGGTGCCGCCGATGTCTACGGGCAGGACCGGGTGTTCGTCGCGATCGGCGAGCACGACGGGCTCGACGCGCTCGAGAACCACGGGCATCCCGTCGTGCGGCTGATGTACGAGGACCGGGAGCAGATCGGCGGCGAGTTCTTCCGGTGGGAGGTGGCGACCGCCGTGGCCGGCCACGTGCTCGGCATCAACCCGTTCGACCAGCCGAACGTCCAGGAGGCCAAGGACGCGACGAAGGAGATCCTGGCCTCTGGCTCGGTCGACGATCCCGGCTTCGACGACCTCGGCGTGCTGCTGAAGCAGGTCGTCGAGGGCGACTACGTGGCGATCCTCGCGTACCTGGATCGAACGTCGGGGACCGAGGAGGCGACCGAACGAGCTCGCCTCGCGATCCGCGACCGGTATCGGGTGGCCACGACGACCGGGTTCGGCCCGCGGTTCCTGCACTCGACCGGCCAGCTGCACAAGGGTGGGGCGAACAACGGCGTGTTCGTCCAGGTCGTGGATGCCTCGCGTTCCACGGACCTGCCGATCCCGGGTCAGCCGTACACGTTCGGCACGCTGATCGATGCGCAGGCGCTCGGCGACCTCCGGGCGCTCCGGCGACGCGGGAGGCGGGTGGCCCGCGTGACGCTCGACCAGCTGATGGAGGTGGTCTGATGCAGCTCGGCATGGTCGGCCTCGGCCGGATGGGTTCCAACCTCACGCGCCGGCTGATGCGCCACGGGCACGAGGTGGTCGCCTACGACGTGGACGCGGACGCGGTCGGCCGGCTCGAGGGCGAGGGCGCGATCGGGGCGGTATCGCTCGAGGAGCTCGTGAACAAGCTCGCGAAGCCGAGAGCGGCGTGGGTGATGGTCCCCGCGGCGTTCGCCGTGCAGACGACCGACGCGCTCGCCGAGCTGATGGACGCCGATGACGTCGTGATCGACGGCGGGAACTCGTACTACCGGGACGACATCGAGCGCGCCGAGCGGTACGCGGTTCGCGGCGTGCGGTTCATCGACGTCGGCACGAGCGGTGGCGTGTTCGGGCTCGACCGCGGCTTCTGCCTGACGATCGGCGGGGAGGAGGAGATCGTGCGGCGCCTCGACCCGATCTTCCGCGCGCTGGCACCAGGGGTGGAGGCGGCGCCTCGGACCCCGGGGCGCACGAACGAGAACGGCACGACCGCCGAGGCCGGCTACCTGCGCTGCGGGCCGGTCGGCGCCGGGCACTTCGTGAAGATGGTCCACAACGGGATCGAGTACGGGCTCATGGCCGCCTATGCGGAGGGCCTGAACGTCCTCAAGCATGCCGGGGTGGGGGCCGCGGCGCGCGAGGCCGACGCCGAGACGACGCCCCTTCGCGACCCGCGGTACTACCGGTACGACCTCGACATCGCCGAGATCACCGAGGTGTGGCGTCGCGGGAGCGTCGTCGCCTCGTGGCTCCTCGACCTCACGGCAGCGGCGATGCTGGAGGATCCGTCGCTGTCGGGGTTCTCGGGGCGGGTCTCCGACTCCGGCGAGGGACGATGGACCGTGCTCGCCGCCGTGGACGAGGGGGTCCCGGTGCACGTGCTGTCGGCGGCGCTGTTCGACCGCTTCGAGTCACGGGGTGAGGCCGACTTCGCGAACAGGGTCCTCTCCGCGATGCGGAAGCAGTTCGG
>JBMDWR010000097.1:0-3052 GCA_048594645.1 Actinomycetota bacterium | reverse complement strand
GCTGTTGTAGGCGCCGTACGGATCGCCCGTCGGCGGCGTGTTGGCCTGGACCGAGACGACGATGCCTTCCTCTGGGAACGCCACGAGCCGGATCAACGAGCAGCACTGCGGGGCCGAGCTCGATCCCTCGTGGCCCAGCGCCTGGGTCGCGTACTCACCGGAGAAGTCCATGACGCCCAGCCCGTACCACTCGCCCTGAAAGTCGGTCATCGCGCGCAGGGACGCGTCCGAGATCACGAACCCCCCGTACAGCTCGTAGCCCCACCGAGCCAGCGACGCAGCGGTCGCTCGCACGCCGTACCCGTCGGAGGCCAGCGCGTCCTCGACCGTGTAGACGAGTCCACCCAGAGCGGGGTTGGCGAGCACGTCCGAACGCACCACGTCGGCCAGCGACTGGCCGGCGACGTGCTCCATGATCGCTCCGAGCAGCACGTAGTTGGTGCTCGCGTACTCGGGCTCACCGCCCGGGGGGCGCTCGGGTTCGGGCAGCTTGCGGAACACCCCGGCGACGGTGGAAGCCCGCTCGGCCGGATAGAAGCCGCCGTCGGGCGTCCACTCCTTCAGGCCGGGGATGCCGCTCCGCATCCCGAGGAGCTGCCGGATCGTGGCCCCGTTCGCGTCGAAGAACGCCAGATCCGGCGGTAGGTACTCCGAGGCGAGCTCGTCGAGGACGAGCATGCCGTCCTCGGCCAACCGGAGCACCTGGGCGGCGACGATCGTCTTGCCGGAGCTGTGGGTGGGCGTCGGTGAGTCGGGCGTCAACGCCATGCCGTCCGCGGACCCGGCGGCCCCGGTCCAGCTCCCATGGTCGGCGGCGATCACGCCGGCCGTCACGCCGTTGAGTGATCCGTCCTCTACGGCACCATCGAGGGCTGCCTGGAGCGCTTCGGCTGTCGACGCCGAGAGCGCTTCATCCGGGAACGGCGGGAACTCCCCGAGCGTGTAGTCGCCTGGAGCGTTGCCTCCGGTATCGGCCGTCGATCCGCCGGGCGAGGCCGTCGAGCCCGACGAGGGACCGCACGCCGCAACCACGAGCGCGAGGATCGCCGCGACTGGGACCAGCCACCGAGCGGTGGGCGACGTACGGCTTCGGCAGGCTTCGGGCTCATCCCCGCTTCGTGCGCAGGGGCTCGTCCTCATCATCTCGCCGCTCTCTGTCAGTTGAGGTCGATGAGCAACGTGTGGTCGTCGAGCCAGATCGCCCCGGTGCCTTCGGCGACCTCCGTCGCTTGCCTCGTCCCGATGTCGACCACGAGGATTCCGTCCGCCCCCGAGCAGACGATCCGGGTCCCGTCTGGGGACCACGCTCCCGACGGCCAGATGGCGTGGCACCCGGCGGGCATCTTCCTCCTCCGGGTCCCGTCGGCGTTGGCGATCCACCTTTGGCCACCTTCGCCCCCGACTTGCTCGAGGAACGTGACCAGGGAGGCATCCGGCGATAGAGCGCCGTTCTCCGCTCCGATCAGGTCGTCGCCGAGCGGGAACAGGGGTTCCGTCTCCCCGCCCCCGACCCGCACGGTTCGGAGCACAGGCCGCACGAGCTTGCCATGCGTGTAGAGGATGGACGAGCCGTCGGGCGTGAACTGGGGTCCCTCGACGAGATCGTCGGTCACGATCTGTGTCACTTCTCCGCTGGCAACCTCGACGACGAAGAGGTGTCCGGAGCTCGCGTAGGCGATCTTTGAGCCGTCCGGCGACCAGGTCGGCTCTGAGGCACCCGGATCATCCGTCAACTGACGCACCTCGGTACCGTCGAGGCGGGCGATGAAGATCTGCGAGGTCTCGTTGCCCGCGCCGACGCCGAAGGCAAGCCATGCCCGGTCGGGTGACGGAGCGTACCCTCCCACCAAGACGGGGCCCCGTCCCCGACCGGCGATGGCGTCGGGCAGCGGGGTCTTCGCACCGCTATCCAGGTCGAGCACGTAGTCGACATCCGAGGCCCCGGGCACGCCTTCTGAAGGCCCGGTCGAGGCGGGTGTGCTCGCCGGCTCTCGAAGGGCGCGTGCCCCTACGACGATTGCGAGGATCGCAAGCGCCGCGACCAGCACGAGCGCTCCGATCCGCCGGCTCGTCGGCGGAGGCTCGAGCTGCGGCGGCCTCGGCCCCATCAGGCGGGCGTGCGCCATCACGTCGGGAACCTCGAGCGTGTCGAGCACGCGGAAGCGTTCGCGAAGATCAGTCATCGGTGTCCTCCAACAGCGCCCGCAGGCGCCGTCGAGCTTGGGAGAGGTGCACGCGTACGGTCGCCTGGCTGCAGCCGAGGATCCCGGCGACCTCGCGTGCGGGAAGGTCGGCGTACAGGGACAGGACGGCGACGGCACGCTGGTTCGGACTGAGGGCTCTGAGCGCGCGCACGAGATCGACGACCGGCTCGGGAAGGTCGACGAGGACCTCGGGCTCGATGCCGTAGGAGCTCCGCCGGCGCTCCTTCAGTTCGCCGGCCGCGATGCGGAAGGCCGCTCGCCAGATCCAGCGATCGTGGCTCTCGAGGGCCGAGCCGCGCCCCAACGCCTGCGCGAACGCCTCGGCCATCGCGTCGCTCGCGACCTCGATGTCGCCGCCGAATGCCACCAGCGAGCGCCACAGCCGGGCGCCCTGCTCCCGCCATACGCGCTCGACGGCTTCCCCGGGTACGGCCACCGGAGCACCCTGGACCTTCACGCCCCTACAGGGCACGTTCGCGCCCGGAACGTGTAGGCGTTGGCTGAGGGCCCGACGGGCGAGCCGTCTGGAGAGATCGTGTCAGGTTGCGTCGGCTCGCAGGCCCGACGTTCACGAGACCTCCTCCGTGATGTCCAGATCCGACGGCCGCGGGTCGGGGACGTGAACTCGGTCACGCTCACGTACTCACCCGGCGGCAACCGCCTGATGAGCCCTACTGCACCCAGACCTACGTGCCACTCCGACTGCGTGCGCGCATCCCCCAGCGAGCATGGCTCCGCTGGGGTCGCCGAGGCCGGCGCAACGCCGATGACGAACGAGAGCACGATGATGGCCGACGCGATCCTGAGGCGCATGCTGCGTCTCCCTCGATCGTCTTGGGCATCAGACC
>JBMDWR010000096.1:0-1549 GCA_048594645.1 Actinomycetota bacterium | reverse complement strand
GGTCGGGTCGATCTTGCGTGAGGAGGCGCCAGGCGTCGCCGTCTCGCTCTCGAGCGACGTGTCTCCCGAGCTCGGGGAGTTCGCCCGGACGTCGACCGTCATCGCGAACGCCTACGTGCTTCCGCTGATCGACGCGTACCTGGAGATGCTGCAGAAGCGCCTCGACGCGCTCGGCCTGCGGGGTCCGTTGCGGATCATGCTCTCGACGGGCGGCGGGGGCATCGCAGGCGTCGACACGGCGCGACGGTTCCCCGTCCGGCTGCTGGAGTCGGGCCCGGCCGCCGGCGCGGTGAGCGCCGGGTTCTGGGGGTCACGCGGCGGACGCGACGACGTGCTGGCCTTCGACATGGGCGGGACGACGGCCAAGGCGTGCCTGATCGAGAAGGGCATCCCGCTCGTCGCTCGCGAGTTCGAGGCCGCTCGCGTGTACCGGTTCACGAAGGGAAGCGGGATGCCCGTGCGGGTCCCGGTGATCGACCTGATCGAGATCGGCGCGGGAGGCGGCAGCATCGCGCACGTCGGACCGTTCGGGCTGCCGAACGTCGGCCCCGAGAGCACCGGTGCGGACCCTGGCCCGGCGTGCTACGGCCAGGGCGGGACCCTCCCGGCCGTGACGGACGCCGACCTGCTCCTCGGCTACCTGAACCCGGATTTCTTCCTCGGCGGCGAGATGCGTCTGGACGTCGCGAACGCCCGCGCGGCGATGGGTCGGCTCGGCCGCGACCTCGGTCTCACGATCGAGCAGACGGCGGCCGCCATCCACCGCGTCGTGAACGAGAACATGGCGAGCGCCGCTCGGATGCACGCGATCGAGCGCGGACGCGACCTGCGTCGTTGTGCGTTCGTCGCGACGGGAGGGGCAGGTCCGGTGCACGCGTGGGGGGTCGCCCGGAGCCTCGGCATCCGGCGGATCGTGTTCCCGCCGTCGGCCGGCGTGGCATCGGCCTTCGGCATGCTCACGGCGGCGCCGGGGTTCGAACTGGCGCGCAGCCTGCCCGCGCCGCTCGGCGAGACCTCCTGGACGGAGGTGCGACGAGCGCTCAAGCAGCTCGTCGCGGAGGGGACACGCCAGCTCACCGCCGCCGGCGTTCCCCGCGCCGAGATCGGCGTGGAGGTAGCGGCCGACGTCCGACACCGCGGACAGGGAGACGCGATCACCGTCGAGCTGGGAGACGCGCTCGAGCGCGATGCCGTCCGTCAGGTCGAGGAGGCGTTCGAGGAGGCGTACGTGCGGCTGTACGGGAGACGGCCGCCGGGGGTCGAGTCCGAGGTCATGACCTGGCGTGTTCGCCTGGCCGGCCCCCTCCCTCGCATGGACGTCCGGCTCCGCAAGGAACACGCGGCGTCGGCGCGCAAAGGCAGCCGCAAGGTTTGGTTCGCCGAGAGCGATCGGTTCGTCACGACACCCGTCTACGACCGGTACGCGCTCGCGAAGGGCGACGATCTCCGCGGGCCGGCGATCGTCGAGGAGCGAGAGTCGACGATGGTCATCGGGCCGGGCGCCGACGTCCGCGTCGACGAGGTCGGCAACCTCGTCGTGGAGGTTCGA
>JBMDWR010000095.1:0-3837 GCA_048594645.1 Actinomycetota bacterium | reverse complement strand
GAGATCTTGATGTCGCACCGCGCCCGGCTGCCGCTCGACGTCGTGCATTACATCGCGACGACCGACATCTCGGCGGCGATCGACCGCGGCCTGCGCCAGGTCGGGGGCGACCTCCCGGTCGACGGTTCGATCGGCGCGCGCACGGCGAACGTCTCGGCCGGCTACGCAGACCGGCCGCAGGTACCCAGGCCGTACCACGCCGACGACGAGCTCGCGACGTATTTCCACGACGCGCACCTCGCGGGTCTCCAGGTCGGCGTCCACGCTATCGGCGACGCCGGAATCGAACAGGTTGTGCGGACGTGGGAGCGCGTGTACCTCTCGCTTGATTCCAGGCAGCGGCGGCACTTCCGCGCGCGTCGGCACCGCGTCGAGCACTTCGAGATGGCCGGGACCGAGCTGATCGAGCGGGCGGCGATGCTCGGGCTCGCGATCAGCGTCCAGCCGACGTTCGACGCCGAGTGGGGTTTCCCGGGCGGCCTGTACGAGCAGGCGCTGGGACCGGACCGGGCCGCGGCGATGAACCGGTTCGGCGACATGCTGCGTCGCGGGCTCGAGGTGGGCGCCGGGTCGGACTCGCCGATCACCACGATCGACCCTCTCGTCGGCGTGGCTGCGTTCGAGGGACACCACGACGCCATCCAGCGGCTGAGCCGCGAGGAAGCGGTGCGCGTGTTCACGCTCGGGAGCGCACGCCTCGCGCACCAGGAGGACAAGAAGGGGAGCCTCGAGCCCGGGAAGCACGCCGACTTCGCGGTCTACGACGTCGATCCGTTCGACGCGCCCACCCTCGAGGGCGTGCTGCCTGTCTTGACGGTGAGTCTCGGCCGCGACGTGTACATCGCGTAGACCAGCGCGTTTGACATCGGTGGAGCCGCGCGTATCATGCGCGCTTGCGCAGGTCGCTTCGGCGATCGGCGCACGGAGGACCCAAGAGGCTGAGTAGAGAACGCGGCGCCCCGGCGCCGCGGCCCCAAAGGTCTCTTGGGTCCTCATCTGTCTGCCGACACCAGCCCTCGTGCTCCGCCGACGCCCTCATGCGCCCGAGCGGATCCGTCGCGGGCAGGCGCCATCTCGGCCCCCCGAAAGAAGGGATGCCATCTCCACCGGATGGGAATGAACGGGCCGCGCCGGCTGTTATCCGCGGAACGCTTGCCAGACGGATGCGCGGCAGTACAATCCCCCGGCCGAAGAGAGGGATGGGCACGTGGAAGACCTGGAAGAGACGCTCGAAGACGAGGAGATCGACGAGGACGGCGCCGAGCCCGCCGACGTCGACGAGGCCCCTCCGGCCACGGCGACCGCCACCTCGACGGCCCCGGGTGACGAGGACGTCGAATCGATCCAGGACATCCTGGTCAAGCAGGAGGCGCGCGCCGAAGAGGCGGACGAGGACGACGACTCGGTCCTGACGCTCACGCGCGAGGAGCGCCTCGAGCCGCTGGCGGTGAAGGTGGTGCCGCCCCAGCCGACCGAGTTCATATGCTCGAACTGCTACCTGGTGAAGCACCGGAGCCAGCTGAAGGACAAGGCCAAGGTGCTCTGCCGGGACTGCGCCTGAGTCCCAGCCGGCTCACGCTCCCCATCGCGCTCGTCATCGCCGCCGCTGCGGGCGCCCTGCTGTCGCTCTCGCTTCCGCCGGTCGGCGCGGGGTTCGTCGCGTTCGTCGCGCCGATCCCGCTGCTGTGGCTGGTTCGCGGGTCCGGGCCTGGGCGCGCGGCCCTGTGCGGCCTGGTCTTCGGCATCGCGTACTTCGGCACGGTGCTGTACTGGATCCTGTTGTTCGGCGAGCTCGGCTGGACGGCGCTCGTCCTGGTCTCGGCCGGGTTCACCGCCGCGTTCGGGGCGCTCGCCCCGGCCGTGTGGCGCGCCGAGCACCCGGTGGCTGGGACGTTCGGCCTGGCGGCGCTGTGGACCGTGCTCGAGTGGGTCCGTGGCGCGTTCCCCCTCGGCGGGTTCACGTGGGGTCAGCTCGGCGTGACGCAGGTCGACGCGCCGACGCTGCGCCTGGCCTCGATCGGGGGCGTGTGGGCCGTGTCGTTCGCGGTCGTCCTGGTGGCGGGCATGCTGTTGCTCGCGTTCGAGCGGTGGGGGAGGGGGAAGGCTGTGTCCGCCGCTGTCCTGGTCTCCCTAGCCGTTGGGGTCGTCGTCGCACCGATCGCGATCCCGCTCCCGGCGCCGGATGGCCGGCCCGTCGACGTGGCGGCGATCCAGGTCGACGTGTCGGGTGTGCAGGATCTCACCGGGGACGACGAGGATCGCGCGGTCGCCCAGCTGAACGTCGATCGCCACCTCGCCCTCTCCGGCGCCCCGCCCGACCTGGTCGTGTGGGGGGAGGGGGCGCTCGATCCGGGCGTGACCGGTGACGACGCCCTCATGCGGCGCGTGGGCGACGCGATCGCCTCGGTCGGGGTCCCCACGGTGGCCGGTGCCGTAACGGACGACCCGGACGGCACCCAGCACACGGTCACGTTGGGGTTCGACGGCGGCGGACAGGTGGTCGACCGGTACGAGAAGGTGAAGCTGGTGCCGTTCGGCGAGTACGTGCCCTTCCGAAGGGGCCTGGACTGGATCTCCGCGACCCACCAGATCCCGGTGGACCGGACGCCCGGCACCACGATCCGGCTGCTCTCGCTGCCGGGCCTGCCGCCGATCGGGACGCCCATCTGCTACGAGAACAGCTTCCCGTCGATCGACCGCACGATGGTTCGACGGGGCGCTGGCTTCCTGATCGTGGTGATCAACAACGCCTCCTACGAGCGCACGGCCGCGTCGGAGCAACATCTGCAGATGAGTCGCCTGCGAGCGGTCGAGAACGGACGCTGGGTCGTGCATGCCGCGGTCTCCGGGATCAGCGCGGTGATCGACCACACGGGAGCGGTCCTGCAGAGTCGAGGCCTGTTCGAGCCCGCCACGATGCGTTCGGCCGTCGTGGCGTCGCGACGCACGACCCTCTACACGCGACTGGGGGACTGGGTGCCGTGGGGCTCGGTGGTCCTGGTGCTGGCGCTGTTCGCGTTGCCGAGGGGCCGCCGTCGAGCCGAACGGACGCCCGGACCGCTCCCACCGCGCCCGCGGACGCTCGCGATCTTGCCCACCTACAACGAGCGCGCGACGATCGACGCCGTGCTCGACGGCCTCCGGGGCCTCGACGCCGACCTCGACCTGCTGGTGGTCGACGATGGTTCGCCCGACGGGACGGGAGACGTCGTCCGTGCGCGGTCGGAGACGGACCCGAAGATCCGGCTGGTCGAGCGTCCCACCAAGTCGGGCCTGGCGAGCGCGTACGTCGTCGGCTTCGAGCGGGCCATCGCGGAGGGCTACGACCTCGCGGTCGAGATGGACTCCGATCTCTCGCACCTGCCCGAACAGCTGCCGAGGCTCCTGGAGGGGGCGCAGCGTCACGACGTGGTCGTCGGCAGCCGCTACGTGCCGGGTGGGTCGGTCACGAACTGGAGCCGTAGCCGGGTGTCGCTGTCGCGGGGCGGCAACCATTACGCGCGCTTTTGCCTCGGGTTCGACGTGCGAGACGCGACGAGCGGCTTCCGCGTCTACCGCCGCGAGGCCCTTCGGGCGATCACTGCCCAGCCGATCCGCTCGGAGGGTTACGGCTTCCAGATCGAACTCGTCTACCGTGCCTGGAGGCAGGGATGGTCGGTCGGCGAGGCGCCCATCACGTTCCGCGAGCGCGCACACGGGCAGTCCAAGATCAGCCGCAGGATCGTGTTCGAGGCCCTGTGGCTGGTCACCGTCTGGGGTCTGAAGGCGCGGTTCGGCAGGCACGCAAACTCCTGAGCTTCTCGGTCGAAACGCCGAGAATGGACGTTATGACAAGTT
>JBMDWR010000094.1:0-3250 GCA_048594645.1 Actinomycetota bacterium | reverse complement strand
TCTGTCCACGATGAGGAGTCGAGATGCCGCGTTCGCAGATCGGCGAAGACAACCGGCTCGACCGGTTCTTCACCGAGTTCTCCAACTGGGTCGCGAAGTACACCGGCAGCCACTGGACGTTCACGATCGTGGCGATCCTGGTCGTCGCGAGCCTGCTCTTCGCGGGCGTCGAGATCACGAACATCTCGATCTCGATCGTGACGCTGTTGATGGTGTTCGTGCTTCAGAACACGCAGAACCGCGACTCCGCGGCGCTACACCTGAAGCTCGACGAGATCGTTCGCGCCGAGCCGGACGCCCGCGACGACGTCCGCGGCGTGGAGTCGAAGTCGGAAGAGGAGATCCGCGAACTTTCCCGCGAGGACACCGACACCGTCTCGGTGGCCTCGGAGGCCTGACGGCACGAGGTCGTCGGAACCACCGCCTCGTTCTCGACAGCGGATCGGACCATCGGATCCTCGCGTCCGTCGGACCGGACGACGTGGGAACCTGATGGCCGACATGGCCAAGGTGCGGGGACAGAGGCAGCGCGCCGGCGGGGGCGCGGACGTCGCGGCTCGCGCCGCCGAGCTGCGCGAGCTCGTCCATCTCCACAACCACCTGTACCACGCGCTCGATGCGCCCGAGATCTCCGATGCGGAGTTCGACCGTCTGTTCGACGAGCTGCGGGCGATCGAGGAGCAGCACCCCGAGCTGATCACGGCGGATTCCCCGACGCGGCGTGTCGGGGCGGCGCCGTCGGAGCGGTTCGGGAAGGTGGAGCACCTGGCGCCGATGGGCTCGCTCGAGAAGGTCACGACCGAGGAGACGCTCCGCAAGTGGGCGGACGACGTTCGAAAGCGGCTCGGGACCGACGAGCCCGTCACGTACGTGATCGAGCCGAAGATCGACGGCCTCGCGGTGAGCCTCGTCTATGAGGACGGGATCTACGCGCGAGGCGTCACCCGCGGCGACGGGACCCGCGGCGAGGACCTCACCACGAACCTGCGCACGATCTCGGCCGTCCCGCTCTCGCTGCGCATGGCCGACGGTGAGCGGCCGCCGCGCGTCCTGGAGGTTCGCGGCGAGGTCTACATGCCGCTCCCGGGCTTCCGGGCACTCAACGAGCGACTGGTCGCTGAGGGGAAGAAGCCCGTACCGAACCCTCGGAACGGCGCCGCCGGCTCGGTCCGGCAGAAGGATCCCGAGGTCACCCGGCGCATGCCGCTCTCGATCTGGGTGTACGGCTCGGGCTACCGCGACGGGGCGAGCTTCGACTCGCACCTCGAGACGCTCGAGTGGCTGCGCGCGCACGGCTTCCGCACCAACCCGTTCGCGGAACGCCTCGACTCGATCGACGTGGTCGCCGAGCGTTGCCGCTCGTGGGAGCGTCGGAGGATCGAGCTCGAGTACGAGATCGACGGGATCGTCGTCAAGGTCGACGCGCTCGAGCAGCAGCGGCGCCTCGGCGCGCTGCACGACCGGCCTCGGTGGGCCCGCGCCTTCAAGTGGGCCCCGATGACGGCGCGGACGAAGCTGCTCAAGATCGCGATCCGGGTCGGCCGCACCGGCGCGCTCAACCCGTGGGCGATGCTGGAGCCGGTCGAGGTCGGCGGCGTGACGATCTCGCGCGCGACGTTGCACAACGAGCAGGACATCACCCGCAAGGAGATCCGCGAGGGCGACACGGTGATCGTCCAGCGCGCCGGGGACGTGATCCCGCAGATCGTCGGTCCCGCCGGCCCGCACGCGCCGGGCACGAAGCCGTTCCGCATGCCGACGCGATGCCCCCTGTGCCGCGCCCGCATCGTGAAGCCCGCGGACGAGGTCATGCACCGATGCCCCAACCGGGCGTGCCCGTCACGTGGCCTGGAGACGCTCATCAACTGGGTGTCCGGCGCGATGGACATCGACGGCGTGGGCGAGCGGTTCGTCCGCCGCCTCTGGGACGAGGGGATGCTCCGGACGATGCCGGACCTGTACCGGCTCACGCGCGAGGACCTGATGCGGCTCCAGGGGTTCGGGGAGATCTCCGCCGCGAGGGCGGTCGACGCGATCGCGACGTCCAAGCGGCAGCCGTTCCACCGCGTCCTCCTCGGCCTGAACATCCCCGACGTCGGCTGGGTGACCGCCCGCAAGCTCGCCGCGCACTTCCGCACGATCGACCGACTGCTGGAAGCGAGCCAGGAGGAGGTCGAGGAGGTCGAGGGCCTCGGCCCGGATCGTGCCGAGTCGATCGCCACCTGGTTCGCGGACGAGCTGAACAGGGCACTGGTCGCCGAGCTGCGCTCGCTCGGCCTGCGGTTCGAGGCCGGAGACGAGGAACGGCCGGCCGAGGGACCGCTCGCGGGGCGTACGTACGTGATCACGGGAACGCTCGAGCGGTGGACGCGCGAGGAGGCCCACGCCGCCCTCCAGGCACTCGGCGCGAGCGTCTCGGGCTCGGTCTCGGGCAAGACCGCGGGTCTGATCGTGGGCGAGGAGCCAGGCGCCTCCAAGCTCACGAAGGCGCAACGCGCCGGCGTTCCGCTCCTCACCGAGGCCGACCTGGTTGACCTCATCGGGGACGCCTGATGGACCGGCGTCTTGCCACCTCGGCGGCGGCCGGCGCGACCGTCCGAGGTTCGAGCGGCGCCGCCGATCCGGCCGCCGTCGCTAACACGCGCCATCGGGCGACGTCGGCTGAGATGGTCGTGGATCGCGACGCGATCGAAGGTGCCGGTGGGCTGCGGACGTGCGCGCCGGTAGGGTGGCGGCCGATGAGCCGCCTCTGCCCCGTCGTCATGGTTGCGTTCCTCCTGCTCGCCGCGCCGGCCGCAGCCTCGGCGTGGAACGAGATCGAAGGAACCCGTGAAGCCGACGTCATCCGGGGTACGGCACTGTCGGACCGGATCCGAGGGCTGGCCGGCGACGACGTCCTGCACGGACGAGCCGGGGATGACCGCCTCGTCGGCGGACCTGGTGACGATCGCCTCAAGGGCGGACCCGGCCAGGACACGTTCGTCTGCGGTGCCGGCCGAGACGTGGCGGTGATCGGCATCGCACGCATTCCCGAACGGGTCGGCGACGGATGTGAGGCGATCATCTTCGACGTCTCGCCAGGCGCGGGGAGCCCGTGAGCCTATCCGAACGACAGAAGGACGCTCGGCGGCGGCGAGACCTCCAGCTCCGGATCGGATCCGTGACCGCGAAGCGCAATGGCGTGCCCTGCGCGAGTCGACCGAGCTTCTGACCGCTATGCGCCGAGGTCCGCCATGCTCACGCCCTGAAC
>JBMDWR010000093.1:0-4545 GCA_048594645.1 Actinomycetota bacterium | reverse complement strand
CGGCGCGAGGTCCTCAAGCAGATCCCGGACCGCGACGTCGTCCACAAGCTGTTCAGCGAGATCGGACCTCGGTTCGCCGAGCGCAGCGGCGGCTACACGCGGATCCTGAAGTTGGGTCAGCGTCCCGGGGACGGGGCGCCGATGGCGCGGATCGAGCTCGTCGGGTCCGAGTAGCTCCAACGGCGCGCGCGGGGTCGGGCGTCGGCCCGGGCTGCTCGATCGCTGTGCTCGGCGGGCTCCGCGGTGCGTTCCGGCGACCACGACGAGGGCCGGGCCGAGCCCTTCCCGCTCGTCGTCGGCATACTCCGGGCATGATCGTTCGGCTGACGCTCGCGTACGACGGGAGCCGGTTCCGAGGCTGGGCGGAGAACGCCGGGCAGCGCACCGTCGAGGGTGTTCTCTCGGACGCCTTGGGCCGCGTGCTCGGGGAGGCGCCGAAGCTCGCGGTCGCGGGGCGTACCGACGCGGGCGTGCATGCTCGCGGTCAGGTGGCGTCGTTCCGGGCGGATGACGACGTGGATCTCGAACGGGTGCAGCGCTCGATCAACGGGATGCTCGCACCGGAGGTCGTCGCCTGGGATGTGCGGAGGGCGCCCGACGGTTTCAACGCCCGGTTCTCGGCCACCGCTCGGGCGTACCGGTACGTGATCGACACCGGGGAGTGGCCGGATCCGTTCGAGGCCCGGTTCGTCTGGCACCGGCCGGGTGCGCTCGGGCTCTCCGCGATGCGGATCGGGGCGAGACCGCTGATCGGCGAGCACGACTTCGCGTCCTTCTGCCGCCGGCCGCAGTCGGGTGGGACCGTCCGGCGGCTCGAGCGTCTGTCGATCGCTGCCGCGGGCCATCGCGTCGAGATCTCGGTGAGGGCGAACGCGTTCCTGCATCAGATGGTCCGCACGCTGGTGGGCACGCTCGTCAGGGTGGGTGAGGGCAAGCTCGAACGGACGGCGGTCCGGGAGATCCTGGACGCGCGGGACCGCGGCCGCGCCGGACAGATGGCTCCGGCACACGGCCTCACGCTCGAGCGGGTGATCTACGGGCGTCGCGGCTGAGGGGGATTTGACCTTGCGGCTCCCGCGCCGCGACCATCATCACGTGGACGTGCTGCTTCCCGGTTCGCTCGAAGAGGCGCTCGAGATGGCGGCCTCCGATCCCGACGTCGTGCCGATCGCCGGCGGGACCGACGTGATGGTCGAGCTCAACATGGACCACTCGCGACCCGAGACGCTGATGGACGTATCCCGCCTGCCGGAACTCCGCGAGATCCGGCGCGAGGACGGCTCCGTGTTCCTCGGCGCCGGCGTCACGTACACGACGATCATGCGCGAGCTACCCAACCTCACGGCGCTCGTCCAGGCGTCGCGCACCGTTGGCTCGCCTCAGATCCGCAACCGCGGCACGGTGGGCGGGAACCTCGGCACGGCATCGCCGGCGGGTGACGCGCTCCCCGTGCTCGCGGCCTTCGATGCCGAGATCGTCGTGGGGCGGGCCGGTGGCTCGACGCGTTCGGTGGTGTGGGACCGGTTCCTGACGGGCGTCAAGCGGACGTCGCTTCAGCCCGGGGAGCTGATCCTCGGCGCGCGGTGGGCGGTTCCGACGGGTCCCGGCTCCTTCTCGAAGATCGGCACGCGCAACGCGATGGTGATCGCGGTGGCCAACCTCTGCTTGCAGGTCGACGAGGCGGGTAGATCCGTGCGGGTCGCCCTCGGGTCGGTCGCGCCGACGGTGATCAGAGCGACCGAGGCGGAGGGCTTTGCGGCGCAGGCATTCGAAGACGCAGGGGTGTGGGACGACCTGTCCGCGGTGCTCGCCCCGGACGCGACCGTGCGGTTCGCCGAGCTCGTGACGGCCGCGACGAGCCCGATCGACGACGTCCGGGGGACGAGCGCGTACCGGCGTCACGCGGTGGGCGTGATGGCGCGACGGGCGTTGTCATGGGCGCTCGACGACCGCAGGAGCGGAGGCGCTCCCTGATGCTCGTCCGGACCCACGTGAACGGCGAGTGGCGGGAGGCCGACGTCTGGCCGGGCTCGAGCCTCCTCTACATGCTCCGCGAGCACCTCGGGCTGCCGGGCTCGAAGAACGCGTGTGAGCAGGGGGAGTGCGGCTCGTGCTCGGTGTGGCTCGACGGCGCGCTCGTCTGCGCGTGCCTCGTGCTCGCCGCGCAGGCCGACGGCCGCGAGGTCCGCACCGTCGAGGGTCTCGCCGTCGACGAGGGCCTTCACCCCGTGCAGGAGGCGTTCGTCGAGGCCGGGGCCGTTCAGTGCGGGTTCTGCACGCCAGGGCTGATCGTCGCCGTTGCGGACCTCCTCGAGGGCGACCCGGACCCCTCGGAGGGCGTCGTTCGCGAGGCCCTCTCCGGCAACCTCTGCCGATGCACCGGCTACGAGAAGATCCTGGAGGCCGTTCGCGCGGCCTCCGATCGGATGCGGCTGCGGGAGGACGAGCTGTGAGCCAGCGGATCGGCGAGCGGGTCCGCGACGGCGTGGGCGTGTCCGCTCCCCGGATCGATGGCGTGCCGAAGGTCAAGGGGCAGTTCGCGTACGGCAGCGACCTCTGGGCGGACGACATGCTCTGGGGCCATACGCTGCGGAGCCCCCATGCTCACGCGCGGATCCGCTCGGTCGACATCTCGGAGGCCGTCGCGAGTCCCGGCGTGCACGCGGTGCTGCTGGCGGACGACGTTCCGGGGAAGCGCTTCTACGGGCTCGAATTCA
Source organism: Actinomycetota bacterium (assembly GCA_048594645.1). GTDB lineage: Bacteria > Actinomycetota > UBA4738 > UBA4738 > HRBIN12 > DASSJM01. The sequence goes on along the minus strand of JBMDWR010000093.1, from coordinate 1,828 downwards.
CCGATCAGCCGGTGCTCGCGTGGGAGATCGTTCGGTACGTCGGCGAACCCGTAGCGCTCGTCGCCGCCGAGCATCCCGAGCTCGCCCGCCGAGCGGCGGCCAAGATCGTCGTTGACTACGAGCCGCTGCCGGCCGTGACCGACATGGTGACGGCGCTCGAGCCGGACGCGCCGAAGATCCACGCGTACGGCAACGTGCTGAGCGACGTCCGCGTGGTGCACGGCGACCCCGACGCCGACGCGGAGATCTGGGTCGAGGGCTACTACGAGACGGGGATGCAGGACCAGGCCGCGCTCGGTCCCGAGGCGGGCCTCGCGGTTCCGGCGGAGGACGGCGGCGTCGACCTGTTCGTGGCGACGCAGTGGCTGCACGTCGATCGGGCGCAGATCGCGCCGTGCCTGAACCTACCGGAGGAGAAGGTGCGGTTGTTCCTGGCGGGGACCGGGGGAGCGTTCGGGTCGCGCGAGGACGTGAGCATGCAGATCCACGCGTGCATGCTTGCCCTGTACACGGGAAAGCCCGTGAAGATGTCGTACGGGCGGGCCGAGTCATTCCTCGGGCACGTCCATCGGCACCCGTCGCGGATCTGGATGCGCACCGGTGCTACGCGTGACGGCCGGTTGGTCAACGTGCGCGCCCGGATCCTGATCGACGGTGGGGCGTACACGTCCTCCTCGATCGCGGTGATCTCCAACGCGACGACGTTCGCGGCAGGGCCGTACGACGTTCCGAACGCGCGTCTCGAGGGGACGTGCGTGTTCACGAACAACCCTCCGTGCGGCGCGATGCGGGGGTTCGGCGCGGTGCAGGTGTGCTTCGCGCACGAGGGGCAGATGGACAAGCTGGCGTCCGCCCTCGGCATCGGCCCCGTCGAGATCCGTCTGCGCAACGTCCTTCGCACGGGCTCCGTGCTGCCGACCGGTCAGGTCGCGCGGGGCGCCGCACCGGTCCGCGAGGTGATCGAACGCACCGCGGCGATCCCGATGCCGCCCGACCCGCCGTCGGGCCGACGCGACCCGATCGAGCTGCCCGGCGGCGTGGCCGGCAACATCGGTCGCGGCGAGGGCGTTCGGCGCGGTGTCGGCTTCGCCGTGGGCTACAAGAACCACGCCTACAGCGCGGGCTTCGACGACTCCGCCGAGGCGCGGGTGACGCTGTCCGCCGGACCGGAGGGCCCGGTGGTCGAGATCCACAGCGCCGCCGCCGAGGTCGGGCAGGGTGTGCACACGATCCTGGCGCAGATCGCCCGGACGGTGCTCGGCATCGAGCGCGTGATCCTCCACACCACCGACACGCTGGTCGGCTCCGCCGGCTCGACCTCTGCCTCGCGGCAGACGATCGCATCAGGCGGCGCCGTAAAGCTCGCGTGCGAAGCGGTGCTGGCAGAGCTGTTCGAACGCGCCCGCCGTGACGCCCGCCTGTCGGCTTCGGAGCTCGCGGTCGAGGACGGCTTCCTGGTCGCGGACGGCGAGCCCGTGGCTCCGGTCGAGGAGCTGCTGACCCAGCCCATCGCGCAGCCCATCTCGGCCTCGCGCGTGTGGCGGCACCGTGCCACCACGCCGATGGACGAACGCGGACAGGGGGACGTCCACGTCGGTTTCATGTTCGGCGCGCAGCGCGCGGTCGTGGATGTCGACGAGGACCTCGGGCTCGTGCGCGTGGTCCAGCTCGCGGCGGCCCAAGACGTCGGGTTCGCGATCAACCCCCAGAACATCGTCGGCCAGATCGAGGGAGGGTCCGCGCAGGGGCTCGGCCTCGCGCTCATGGAGGAGCTTCAGCTGCGGGACGGCCGGATCGCCAACGCGTCGTTCACCGACTACCTGCTGCC
>JBMDWR010000092.1:0-5912 GCA_048594645.1 Actinomycetota bacterium | reverse complement strand
GACCCGATCGCGATCTCGATCTGCTGGACGATCTCGTCGCCGACCAGCTCGTCGCGCGCGATCAGGGCGTCGCGGAGCGCGACGACGACGTCGCGGTTCTCCTTGAGCAGCGCCGCGACCCGTTGCTTCTGCTCGGCGAGGATCTCCTCGACCCGAGCCTTGCCCTCGCCGTCGGCGAGGACCTTGCCGACGAGGTTCTTCGACCCGATCGGGCCCTCCGCGATCGCGTCGAAGGAGACGAGGGACCCGGCCATGCCGAACGACCCCACCATCTGGGCTGCGAGCGTGGTCGCGTGCTGGAGATCCGAGGCCGGACCGGTTCCGCTCTCGCCGAAGAACACCTCTTCCGCGACGAGGCCGCCGAGCGCGATCGCGACGCCGGCCTCGATCTCGGTCCGCGTGCGGGTGAACCGCTCCTCCTCGTCGCCGTGCGCCAGGAGGCCCAGTGCGAGGCGTCGCTTGATGATCGACAGCACCTCGAGCCGCCGACCCTTCCCGAGGAAGTACGCAGCCGTCGCGTGCCCCGCCTCGTGCGTGGCGACGGAGACGCGGTCGGATTCCGTGTAGATCACCGGCTGCTTGAAACCGAGCTCCTCCGTGAGCTTGGCCTCCTGCACGTCCTGAAGATTCATCTCGGTGCGACCGTTGCGCAGGCCGACCAACAGCGCCTCGTCGAGCAGGTGCTCGATCATCACCGGCGTGTAGCCGAACGTGTCGTGCGCCATGCTCTCGCGAACCTCGTCGTCGTCCAGCTGCACGTGGTGCGACTTGCGTTCGAGGAAGAAGTCGATCAGCTCGCGACGCCCGGACTTCGTCGGCAGGTCGAAGTAGAGCCTGCGGTCGAAACGACCCGGTCGCAAGAGCGCGGGGTCCAGGTTGTCGGCGCGGTTCGTCGCCGCGATCAGCAGGATGTTGCTGTACGTCGGTTTCGTCGCCGGGATCCGCTTGTCGGGCGGCAGCAGTGCGTTCACCGACTCGATCATCCGAGCCTTGAGCCGCGCCTTGAAGGGCGGCTGGTCGAACGACTGCATCTGGATCAGCAGCTCGTTCACCATCCCAGAGCCTGCCGGGCCGGTGAAGCTCGATGCCACGCGGCCGAGACCCGTGCCGTCCGGGCTGGCGTTCATCCCTCCGCGCTCGCCGCCGATCGCGTCGATCTCCTCGATGAAGCCGATCGCGCCGCCCTCCTTCCGCGCGAGCTTGCGCAGCCGACGGAAGAACGATCGGATCTTCGCGTTGGTCATGCCGAACCACATCGACTGGAACGCCGGCGCCGCGCTGAACAGGAACGGGACGCCGGCCTGCTTCGCCATCGCCTTGGCGAGGTAGGTCTTGCCGGTGCCCGGAGGGCCTTCGAACAGGATCCCTCGCCGAGGGTTGCCGCCCAGGCGGTCTCGGAACGTGGCGTAGCCGAGGAAGACGTCGAGGGTCCGGCTCACCTCGTCGACCTGGTTGTCGAGACCACGAACCTCGTCGAGCCCGACCTCGATCTCCTCCGGGCGCACCACCGCGTGCGGGGATCGCCCGCTGAAGAGCGGCATCGCCATCATGAGGACGATCGCGATCAGCAGCACGAGGACGGGCGCCCAGATGATCGCCTCGGGGCCGAGGGTCGGCATCTGGAACGGGTTGTGCGTCAGGTAGCGGTACCAGAGATAACCGTCGAACAGGCCCAGGAAGACGATGAGGCGCAGGAGGCGCCGTCTGCGCGACTTCTCCCTGATGCGGGAGACGTCCGCACGCCCCTGCGCAAACCCGTCGGCCCCGATCAGCGCGGATGCGGTGGAACGGTTGGACTGCTTCACGAGCCTCCCCTCAGCTCCGTATCCGACGGCAACCTCATCCTAGAGAGTGCGCCCGAGCCGTGCATCGGTCGTTGGGACTAGGGTTCGGCCGAACGACCGAGGCCGTTCGCGGGCACACGTCACGACCGGTGCATCCCCGCTCGCCGAGCGGCTATCGTGCGGCTCGTGGCGAGGAAGAAGCTCCCGCCGGTGGCCCCGGACGAGGCGCGAACGATCGGGGCGCTCCTACGCGCCCTCCGCAGGGGCGCGGGCTACCGAGCCGTCCAGGACGCGGCGGCGGCCCACGGGTTCCCGGCGGCGCGCCAGACGATCTACGCGTACGAGCGCGGCGGGCTCACGCCGTCGCTGCAGCAGTTCCTCGAGCTCACGGAGTTCTACGCGTTGCACCCGGGCGGCGGCGATGGGGCGAAGTCCGAGCAGGACCTCCGGGCCCTCGCGGTCGCGGCGGTGAGCCGGGCGTTGACGCTTCGGGCGTATCACGTGAAGCAGGCGCAGGAGCTGATCGAGCGCCTCCAGCCCGACGTGGCCGAGGGGAGACGGCAGGGCCGAACGTGATGCTCACACAGATCGACCACGTGGGCATCGCGGTCGACGACCTGGAAGTCGCCGTCGAGCACTACCGCCGAACGCTCGGGGTCGAGGCCGCGCACCGCGAGGTGATGGACGACCAGGGCGTCGAGGAGGTGCTGTTCCCGGTCGGCGCGTCGTTCATCCAGCTGCTCGGGTCCCTCGGAGCCGAAACGCCGGTCGGGCGGTTCCTCGAGCGGCGCGGCCCAGGCGTCCATCACGTCGCCTACCGCGTCGACAGCGTCGCAAGCGCGCTGGACCATCTGCGTCGGGAAGGCGTGCGTCTCGTGGACGAGACGCCGAGACCCGGCTCTCGCGGGACGACGATCGCGTTCATCCACCCGAAGGGCATGGGCGGCGTGCTCGTCGAGCTGGTCGAGGAGCCCTAGGGAAGACCCGTCAGGCCGCGTTCGGGCGTGTTGACGAGCACGGCGACGTTGCCTTCGGGCAGCTCGCCCTTCTCCATCAGGTGATGCGCGAGACCCGTCTCGGTGTAGTCGTAGGTGTGCCCGAGCGTCGTCTGGACCTCGCCGTCGCGCATGAGCTGGTTGAACGCCGCGGCCTGCTCGTCGTTGAACAGATGCGAGCCCTGATAGCGCTTCTGCAGGTACCAGAGGTACCGAACGTCGACCATCGTGTCGTAGCCCGTGGTGCCGGCGCAGATCACCACGATGCCGCCGCGCTCGCACACGAAGATCGACGTCGGGATCGTGTCCTGTCCGGGGTGCTCGAACACGACGTTCGGGTTCCGGCGCTCCCCGAGGACATCCCAGACCGCCTTGCCGAACGCCTTAGCGCCCTCGGACCAGTCCTTCCAGCCGGGATCGTTCCAGCGCGGCGGGACGCCCCAATGATCGAACCGCGTCCGGTCGACGTACCCGACGGCGCCGAGCGCCTTGGCGTACTCGCCCTTCTCGTCGGACGACACGACGGCCACCGCCTTGGCTCCGGCGAGCCGCACCAGCTGGACCGCGAGCGAACCGAGCCCGCCCGCCGCCCCCCAGACGAGGACGACGTCGCCCTCCTTGACGGAGTTCGGCGGCCACCCGTGGAGCATCCGGTACGCCGTCGCGCCTGTGAGTGTCGGGGCGGCCGCCTCCTCCCACGTGAGGTGCTCGGCCTTCGGCAGGCACTGGTGGGCCTGCACCTTGCAGAACTGGGCGAACGACCCCCAACACGTCTCGTACCCCCACACGCGGAACGAGGGCGCGAGACCCGGGTCGTTGCCCGCCGTCACCCACGGGTCGTCGAGGTCCCACTGGCCGGCATGGACGACGACGTGGTCGCCGACCTTCACGTCGGTCACCTGGTCGCCGACCGCGTACACGATCCCGGCGGCGTCCGAACCCACGACGTGGAACTCGGTCGGTTCTCCCCAGCGCTTCTGCACCTTGGTCACGTCGAGCGGGACGCCGCGCGCCGCCCACACGTTGTTGAAGTTCACGCCGGCGGCCATGACCATCACCAGCGCGTCGTGCGGCCCGATCACCGGGACGTCGATCACCTCGTCGCGGATCGAGTCGTTCGGGTCGCCGAAGCGTTCGGGACGGACGAGCTGCGCGTGCATCCGTTCGGGGACGTCGCCGATCGCAGGGATCTCGCCGATCTCGTATAGGTCCTTGGCCATGCTCGCTCCGTTCACGCTGGCGGGTGCGGCCGACGATAGGCGAGCCCGTCCGGCCTCGACAACGGCCGAGTCACGACCTCCGGGCCCAAGCGTCAAGATGTCAAAGGCCCGGCATGAGTAGCGTCGATAGGTGAAGCGGTTCCCCCTCAGCTGCGGGGCGTCGCGGCTGACGCCGGGCACGTGAGCGAGCGCGGACACCACGTGCAGAACGGCCCAGGCGAGAGCGTCGGCCCGCGCCCGGCGTGCGAGGCCGCCGCCGCGCGGATCGCCGCGATCACGCGATCGGCGGCGCGCTCCAGCACGGTCTCGTCCACGTCCTCGGCCTGCCACTCACCCGAGTCGAGGTAGAGCGTCGCAACACGATACGGGGGGACGCCGAACCGCAGCCCGAGGAGCAGCGCGTAGAAGCGCATGTCCTCGGCATGCTCGGGCCAGGCGCGGCCGGTCTTGAGGTCGATCGCCAACCGCGTCGCCCTCACCACCTCGGCAGCGCTCGGACCGAGGACGAGGTCGAGCTGCCCGGACAGGACGACCGCGCCACCCAGGAGTTCCACGCGGACGTGCCACTCCGTGGACGGCGCAAGCTCCCTTCGCATCCGTCGCAGCGGCGGCATCGTCGAGCGGAAGAGCTCGAGCGTCTTGGCCGCCTCCATCAGGTCCTCGTCGCGCCGGAGGCCGTCGAGCCGCTCCCAGTACGACCGGAACGCCTTGTCCTCGACGAGGCGTTCGGCCGCCTGCTCGACCAGCGCGTGGACGTCCCGGTCCTCGCGCCCGGCGACCTCGAGCTCGATCGCCTTGTGCGCCAGGCGCCCTGCTGCCGAACGCGCCGAGAACGAGAACGGCCCCCGCTCCCCTGCGCGTACCGCGTCGAACAGGCCGTGGCATCTGGCGAGGTCGTTCAGGTTGGACTTGCCGAGCCACATCGGGTGCGGGCCCTCGAACGCACGTGCGGCCTCCTCGATCCGGTCGCGGAGCCGCAGCAGGACATCGGGAGGGAAGACCGGTCGCTGGTCGGGGCCGATCAGACCCTCGAGCGTTCGGCGCTGGGCCGGCGTCAGCTCGGCGGTCGCGTGCACACGCGCGATGGTAGGAGTAGCCACCGACATGGCGGAGACCCCAGACGAGATCCTGCGCGCCCTCGCCGATCCCGAACGCCTCGCGATCGCCGGCCGTCTCGCCCGGTCCGGCGCCACGGCGGCGGAGTTGGCCGACGAGCTCGACATCGCCATCGCGAAGATCCGCCGGCACCTCAACCGGCTGAGCGCGACCGGCGTCGTTCGCGTTCGGGAGGACCGCAGGACCTACCGTCTGGACGCCGAGACCCTTCGCTGGGCGGCCGAACAGGTCGGGCCTCCGCGCGAGGCCGGGCTGACGCTCGGCGCCGCGTCCGAGGACGAGGAGGCCGTCCTGCGCGCGTTCTTCCGCAATGGCCGGCTGACCGAGATCCCCGCGAAGGAGTCGAAGCGCCGGATCGTCCTCGAACGCGTCGCGCTCGAGTTCGAGCTGGGCGTGCGCTACGACGAGAGGGCGGTGAACGCGATCGTGGGCCGCTTCTTCAATGACCACGCGTCGCTCCGTCGGTACCTCGTGGACGAGGGGTTCCTCACCCGCGAGCGAGGCGAGTACTGGCGGACGGGTGGGCGCGTCGACGTGTAGCGACGCCGCGCAGGCGCCGGCATCGCCTTCGAAGCGTTCTTCGAAGCGGAACGGACGCGGCTGTTCAGGGGCTGATCACGCACCGATGGGTGATCGGCGTCTGAAGTCGACCCCAGGACCGTAACGGGAGCCTCCGGATGACCGTCCGGGGGCTCCCACCGTAGACTCCGGGCCATGGCCAAGACCGAGGATCGTCCCCAGCCTTCGGTTCGAACGGTCGAGGACCGGATCGACGAGCTCCGCAAGCGACGTTCCGC
>JBMDWR010000091.1:0-4263 GCA_048594645.1 Actinomycetota bacterium | reverse complement strand
GACTCGAGCGGCATGCACGACGGATGGGAGACCAGACGGCGACGCGGCGAAGGCCACGACTGGGTGGCGATCCGGCTGGCGGCCGAGACCGCGATCGCGCGCGTCGAGATCGACACGACCAACTTCAAGGGCAACTACCCGGACACGTGCTCGCTGGACGCTCGCGTGTCACCCGACGGCTCCGTGATCTCGGACGAGGGGTGGGTGGAGGCGCTCGGACGCCGTTCGCTCGGGCCGCACGCGCGGTTCGCGTTCCCGATCGACCCATCCGTCACGGCGACCCACGTCCGGCTGAACATCCACCCGGACGGGGGCGTCGCGCGCCTTCGCGTGTGGGGTGCCGTGACGGACGAGGGATGGCGAGCGTTCGGCGTCCGCTGGCTGAACGCCCTCACGCCCGATGCCTTCGAGCGACAGGTCCTCGCCTGCTGCGGCTCGCGCGCGTGGGCCAGCGCTCTTCGGGCGTGGCGCCCGTTCGCGACGTTCGAGGCGCTGCTCGAGCGTTCCGACCGCGCGTGGGCATCGGTCTCGGGCAACGACCGGCGCGAGGCGTTCGCGGCGCATCCGCGGATCGGCGCTCGCGATGGCTCCGCGTGGTCGCGAGCCGAGCAGGCCGGGGCGGGCGCCGCCGGGAACGAGGTGCTCGCGGCCCTGGAGGCCGGCAACCGCGAGTACGAGGAGCGCTTCGGTCACGTCTTCCTGATCGACGCCACCGGCAAGAGCGCAGACGAGATGCTCGGATCGCTCCGCACGCGTCTGCGGAACGACCCGGAGACCGAGCTTCGCGAGGCAGCCGAGCAGCAGCGCCTGATCACGCACCGGCGGTTCGACAAGCTGGTTCGGCCGGTGGCATCGGCCACCGGCGTCGGAGGATGATGCCGGCGATGGCCGGCATCACCACGCACGTGCTCGACACGTCGGTGGGCGCGCCCGCGTCCGGGGTCGCCGTCGAGCTCGAGGTGCTGTCCGCCGGCGGATGGGAGCCGGTCGGCGCGGGGCTGACGGACGACGACGGGCGTCTCGTGGACCTCGTCCCGCCAGGCTCCGAGCCGATGGCCGGCCTGTACCGGATCCGGTTCGACTCCGGTGCGTACTTCGCGGGTCGCGATGTGCAGACGTTCTTCCCGGCCGTGATCGTCGAGTTCGAGGTCACCGATCCGCGCGCGCACCATCACGTGCCGCTGCTGCTGAGCCCGTTCGGATACTCGACCTATCGCGGGAGCTGAGATGAGCATCGAGCTTGGGCCGAATCGATACGGCAAGGCCGGGATCCACCTCGCCACCGTGATGCGGCGCGACGACCGGGACGATTTCTTCGAACGTCACGTGGACGTGCGGCTGGAGGGTGACTTCGACGCGGTGCACGTCGAGGGCGACAATGCCGCGGTCCTGCCGACGGACACGATGCGGAGCGCCGCGTGCGCCCTCGCGTTCGATCGCCCGGACGAGCAGCTGGAGTCGTTCGCGCTCCGCTACTCGGCGTACCTGCTCGAGGCCTCGCCGTCGGCGAGGCGCGCGGAGGTCTGGATGGCGGAGCGGCCGTGGGACCGCGTGGCGACGGACGGGACCGCGCACGCGCACACGTTCACGCGCGGCGCGTTCCGGTGGACGGCGCATGTCATGCGTGAGCGGGACGACGTCCGGCTCTCGGCGGGCCTCGACGAGCTGTACCTGCTGAAGACGACGGGCTCGGCGTTCGGCGGCTTCCTGAGGGACGAGTTCACGGTGCTCGCCGAGACCGACGAACGCATCCTGGCGACCAAGGTCGACGCCCGGTGGCGATACGCCACGATCGAGCTCGACTTCGCCGCCGAGCGAGAGGCGTGTCGCTCGGCACTCGTCGCCGCGTTCGCCCACCACGACGACAGCCGCTCGGTGCAGCACACGTTGTGGCACATGGGGAAGGCCGTGCTCGAGGCGTCCCCGAGCGCGCAGGAGGTCTCGCTCTCGCTCCCCAACCTCCATCACGTCGCCGTGGACCTCACGTACTGCGGCAGGAAGAACGACGGCCAGGTCTTCGTCGTGACCGAGCAACCGTCGGGTCGGATCGAGGGGACGGTGCGGCGAGCCGCGGACGCGCCGTCGGCGTGAGCGGCGCGTTCTCGGACGAGGAGCTCGACTCGCTGTTGGAGGCCGCGCGGACGGCCGGCCGCAAGCGCAGGAGCGTGCCGGACGCCCGCCGGCGTCGCCAGCCGCTGCACACGGTCTACGTCGCTGCTGACCGCTTCTCTGCGGGTACCGTCACGGCGTTCGGGGCGGAGGCGCTCCGGCTCCTCGACACTCACGCGCCGGACGCGTCCGCGGTCGCGGCGGCGTTCGGGATCGACCGTGCCGTCGCGGCTGCAACCCGCGAGCGCGTCCGCGCGAAGCTCGAACGCGAGCCGGTCGAGGATCTGCGCGTCGACTTCGAGGACGGCTACGGGGCGCGCGACGACGCAGAGGAGGATGACGATGCGGTCGCAGCGGCGCGGGCGGTGCTGGCGGCGCGTGCCGCAGGGACGTTCGCCCGCGCCTACGGCGTGCGCGTGAAGTCGTTCGCCGAGGCGGCCGATGCGCGGGGCGTCCGAACGCTCGAACGGTTCCTCGCGACGCTGGTCGAACCCGAAGGCGTCCCGGAGGGGTTCGTCGTGACGTTCCCCAAGGTCGTCGCGGTCGATCACGTCGCGCTGTTCGTCGAGGTGCTCGCACGACTGGAGGAGCGTCTCGGCATCGAGGACCAACGGCTGCCGCTCGAGGTCCAGGTCGAGACGCCGGAGTCGATCGTGGCGCCGGGCGGCCTGCACGCGATCCCGGGCATCGCGGCCGCCGCGGGGGAGCGGCTGATCGGGCTGCACTTCGGGGTCTTCGACTACACCTCGTCGCTCGACCTCATGCCGTGGGAACAGCGGCTCGATCACCCGGCGAGCGACTTCGCTCGCCAGACGGTCCAGGCGGCCGTCGCCGGCACCGGCGTGCAGCTCAGCGACGGATCGACCAACGTCGTGCCCGCGAGCGACCGGACGGACGACGTTCACGCCGCCTGGCGCGCCCACGCCGACCACGTCCGCCACTCGCTGTCCGCGGGGTACTACCAGGGGTGGGACCTGCACCCGGCGCACCTGGTCAGCCGGTACGCGGCGGTGTACGGATGGCTCCTGCCGCACCTGGACGAGGCGACGACGAGGGTCCGGGCGTGGCGCGAGCAGACCTCGGCCGCCGGCGTGCTCGACGAGCCGGCCACCGTCGCGAGCCTGCTCCGGTACCTGAGGTTCGCCGTGTCGTCTGGTGCGGTCGACGAGGCGGACGTGCTCGAGGCGACCGCGCTGGAGCGTGCCGCGTTGCTGGGCGGGGTAGGTTCGGAGGCGTGACGCGTCCGGACGGCGTGGAGATCGTGGGGCCGGTCGAGGGCCGGTTCCGCGAGGTCCTGACCGACGACGCCGTCGCGTTCGTCGCCGGGCTTCACCGCGCGTTCGAGGGCCGCCGCCGCGAGGTGCTCGCGGCGCGCGCCGAACGGCAGGAGCGCCTCGATGCCGGCGAGCGTCCGGACTTCCCGGAGGCGACCGCGTCGGTGCGGGACGGCGACTGGCTCGTGGCGCCCGTCCCCGACGACCTCCGGGACCGCCGCGTCGAGATCACCGGGCCCACCGACCGCAAGATGGTGATCAACGCCCTCAACTCGGGCGCGCGCTGCTTCATGGCGGACTTCGAGGACGCCAACTCGCCCACGTGGACGAACATGCTCGACGGGCAGCTGAACGTGGGCGACGCCGTTCGTCGCCGGATCGAGCTCACCGCGCCCGACGGGCGCGAGTACCGGCTGGCGGACGAGACGGCGACGCTGATCGTGCGTCCTCGCGGGTGGCACCTCCCCGAGCGGCATGTCCTGATCGACGGCGAACCGATGTCGGGGAGCCTGTTCGACTTCGGCCTCGCGTTCTTCCACAACGCGCGCGAGCAGCTCGAGCGCGGCACCGGCCCGTACTTCTACATCCCGAAGCTCGAGAGCCACCTCGAGGCTCGGTTGTGGAACGACGTGTTCGCGTGGACGCAGGACCGGCTGGGGATCGACCGCGGGACGATCCGCGCCACCGTGTTGATCGAGACGATCCTCGCGGCGTTCGAGATGGACGAGATCCTGTACGAGCTGCGCGACCACTGCGCGGGCCTGAACGCCGGACGGTGGGACTACATCTTCAGCGTGATCAAGAAGTTCCGGCGCCAGCCGGCGTTCGTCCTGCCGGACCGGTCGCAGGTGACGATGACGGTTCCGTTCATGCGCGCGTA
>JBMDWR010000090.1:0-1172 GCA_048594645.1 Actinomycetota bacterium | reverse complement strand
ATGGCCGATGCCAACAAGGTCGAGGAGATCATGAACACGGTCTCGATCCCCGTGATGGCCAAGGCGCGGATCGGGCACTTCGTCGAGGCGCAGATCCTCCAGGCGCTCGGCGTCGACTACGTGGACGAGTCCGAGGTCCTCACCCCGGCGGACGAAGAGCACCACATCGACAAGTGGGCGTTCACCGTGCCGTTCGTGTGCGGAGCCCGCAACCTCGGCGAGGCGCTTCGGCGGATCGCCGAGGGCGCCGCGATGATCCGGACCAAGGGCGAGGCCGGCACCGGCAACGTCGTCGAGGCCGTCCGCCACCAGCGCACGATGCTGCGCGAGATCGCCTGGCTGAAGGGCCTGCGGCCGGAGGAGTACGTGGCCGCGGCCAAGGATCTCGGCGCTCCCGTCGAGCTCGTGCGGATCGTCGCCGAGCAGGGCAGGCTACCCGTGGTGAACTTCGCCGCCGGCGGGCTCGCCACGCCCGCAGACGCGGCTCTGATGATGCAGCTCGGCGTCGACGGGGTGTTCGTCGGCTCGGGCATCTTCAAATCGGAGGACCCGGCGCCGCGCGCCCGCGCGATCGTCGAGGCCACGACGCACTTCCAGGATCCCGACGCCCTCGCGAAGGTCTCACGTGGCCTGGGCGAGCCGATGCACGGGCTCGACATCAAGGAGCTCGGCGAGGAAGGTCTGCTCCAGACCCGCGGCTGGTAGGTCGGACGCATGAAGGCGGGGGTCCTTGCGCTTCAGGGTGATTTCCGCGAGCACGGTCGCGTATTCGCGGATCTCGGCGTGTCGCCCGTCGAGGTTCGGACGGCGGAGGACCTGTCGCTCGTCGACGTCCTCGCGATCCCCGGCGGTGAATCGACGACCATCTCGAAGCTCGCTCGCTCCGCCGACCTCGTGGACCCGATCGTCGAGCGCGCGAACGCTGGGATGCCGATCCTCGGCACGTGCGCCGGGATGATCGTGATGGCCCGGCGCGTCGAGGGCCTCGAGCCGCTGCTCCGCCTCGTCGACGTCACCGTCCGGCGGAACGGGTACGGGCGGCAGGTGGACTCGTTCGAAGCCGACCTGACGGTCGAAGGCGTCGACCACCCCGTCCGAGGCGTGTTCATCCGTGCCCCGGTCGTCGAGGAGGTCGGTACGGCCGTACGCGTCCTGGCGGAGCACGAGGGGCG
>JBMDWR010000009.1:0-11838 GCA_048594645.1 Actinomycetota bacterium | reverse complement strand
GCGGCGAAGCAGGGGTTCACGATCATCACGGGCCTGTCGGGAGCGGGCCGCTCGGAGGCCGCGCGGTGCCTGGAGGACCTCGGCTACTTCGTCGTCGACAACCTGCCGCCCGCGCTGCTGCCGAAGATGGCGGAGCTCGGCTCGCGGCCGGGCGGACCTGGCCGCGTGGCGATCGTGCTCGACGTGCGGGGCGGCGTGTTCTTCGGTGAGCTCTCGAAGGCGCTCCAGGAGCTCGCCGAGCTCAACATCCCCTCGCGGATCCTGTTCCTCGAGGCGTCGGACGGCGACCTGGTGAACCGCTACGAGTCGACACGGCGACGGCACCCGCTCGCTCCGGCCGACCGCGTCGTCGAGGGGATCCGCAAGGAGCGGCTCATGATGGAGAGCCTGCGCGGCGAAGCCGACCTCATCATCGACACGTCCGGCCTCACGCCCCACGAGCTGCGCGATCGCGTCCGGGACGCGTTCGCCGACGCCCCTCCGGAGCAGAGCCTCCAGGTGAGCCTGATCTCCTTCGGCTACAAGTTCGGCTCGCCGCGGGACGCCGATCTGGTGATCGACTGCCGGTTCCTGCCCAACCCGCACTGGGTCGACGAGCTGCGACCGCTGCCGGGAACGGACGAACGTGTCGGCTCCTACGTGCGCGAGCAGCAGATGTACCGGGAGTTCGACCGCAGGCTCCGGGCGCTCCTCGGCTTCATGGTTCCCGGGTTCATCGCGGAGGGGAAGGCGTATCTGACCGTCGCCGTCGGGTGCACGGGTGGCCGCCATCGCTCCGTGGTCGTCGTCGAGGACCTAGCGTCGTTCTTCCGGGAGAAGGGCCTTCCGGCATCCGTGGAGCACCGCGACCTCGATCGCTGACGCGCCGACGCCGGCGTCACCGGCTCGGCCGTGTCGGGCTTGTATCCAGGCGTATTGGCTAGGATGGTTCACAACCCCTCGTCAGGAGGTCCGCGATGAGCGTGAAGGTCGGGATCAACGGGTTCGGTCGCATCGGCCGCAACTTCCTGCGCGCGGCCAAGGAGCGTCACGCCGATATCGACTTCGTGGCGGTGAACGACATCACCGACGCTCGGACGCTCGCGCATCTTCTCAGGTACGACTCGGTCCTCGGTCGGTTCGGCGACGAGGTCCATGCCTCGGAGGACACGATCTCCGTGGACGGCGACGACGTCAAGGTGCTCGCCGTGAAGGACCCCGGGGAGCTGCCGTGGAAGGAGCTCGGTGTGCAGATCGTCGTCGAGTCGACGGGTCTGTTCACCAAGCGCGAGGACGCCGACAAGCACATCGCGGCCGGCGCGGAGAAGGTCGTGATCAGTGCTCCGGCCAAGGGCGAGGACCTCACGGTCGTGCTGGGCGTGAACGACGACAAGTACGACCCGGCGCAGCACAACGTCATCTCCAACGCATCCTGCACGACCAACTGCGTGGCGCCGATGGCGAAGGTGCTCGACGACGCGTTCGGCATCGAGACCGGGTACATGACGACGATCCACGCGTACACGAACGACCAGAGGATCCTCGACCTGCCGCACAAGGACCTGCGACGGGCGCGAGCGGCCGCGATCAACATCATCCCGACGTCCACGGGGGCGGCGAAGGCCACCGGCGTCGTGCTCCCGCACCTGAAGGGGAAGATGGACGGCATCTCGATGCGTGTCCCGGTGCCCGACGGCTCGGTGACCGACCTGGTCGCGACGCTCAAGCGAGAGGCGACCATCGAGCAGATCAACGATGCGTACCGCGCCGCCGCCGAGAGCGGGCCGCTCTCCGGTGGCCGGCTCGTCTACACCGAGGATCCGATCGTCTCGACCGACATCGTCGGGAGCTCGGCGTCGTGCACCTTCGACGCGCAGTCCACGATGTCGATGGGGACGATGGTCAAGGTGGTGGGCTGGTACGACAACGAGTGGGGGTACTCGAGCCGCCTCGTCGACCTGGTCGAGCTCGTCGCGCGCTCCCTGTAAGCGCCGGTGCGCCTGCGAACGCTGGACGATCTCGGTGACGTCGCGGGTGCCCGTGCCTTCCTGCGGCTCGACCTGAACGTCCCGCTGGAGGACGGCACGGTTAGCGACGACGCGCGGATCCGCGCGAGCCTCCCGACGCTGAGGGAGTTGCTGGAGCGTGGCGCGTCGGTGGTTGCGGCATCGCACCTCGGGCGCCCGAAAGGCACGGTGAACGAACGCTACCGGCTGCGTCCGGTCGCGGAGGCGCTCGCGCAGCAGCTCGGCAGGGACGTCGGCTACCGGCCGGCCGATGGCGTCCTCGATCCCCAGATCGAGAGGTCGTGGCGCGACGCAGCGCCGGAGCCGGGGAGCGTCGCCTTGCTCGAGAACCTCCGGTTCGACCCGGGGGAGGAGGCCAACGATCCCGCGTTCGCGGCGCGCCTGGCAGCGCTCGCCGACGTCTACGTGGACGACGCGTTCGGCGCGGTGCACCGCGCCCACGCGTCCGTCGCGGCGCTCCCGGAGGCGGTCCGACACGCGGGGCGGCCCGTCGCAGCGGGGCGTCTCGTGGAGAAGGAGGTGGAGGCGCTCGAGCGCCTCCTGGTCGACCCCGCCCGCCCTTACGTGGCGGTCCTGGGCGGCGCCAAGGTCTCCGACAAGCTCGGGACGATCGGCGCGCTGGTCGAGCGCGTCGACGCGCTCCTGGTGGGCGGCGCGATGGCCTTCACGTTCATCGCGGCCGCCGGCGGCTCGATCGGCAAGAGCCTGGTGGAGCCGGAGCGGTTCGACGAGGTGCGGTCTGCTCGAGCACGAGCCGAGGAGCGCGGTGTCGTCTTCCAGATCCCGGAGGACGTCGTCGCCGCCGCCGAGCCGACCATCGACGCGCAGCGGCACACCGTGCCGAGCGGCGACGTCCCCTCCAGCGAGATGGGACTCGACATCGGGCCGAGGAGCGTCGAGGAGTTCGCCAGGACGATCGCGGACGCCAAGACCGTCATGTGGAACGGCCCGATGGGCGTCTTCGAACTGGAGCCGTTCGGCGCGGGGACGCGCGGGGTCGCGACGGCGATCGCCGGCGCCGACGCGTTCGCCGTCGCGGGCGGGGGAGACAGTCTGGCGGCGGTGAAGAACTACGGGCTCGAGGACGGTTTCGACCACCTGTCAACCGGTGGCGGGGCGTCACTCGAGTTCCTGGAGGGACGCGACCTACCCGGCATCACGGTCCTGAGGAAGGACGCGTGACGCAGCGCCGGCCGATCGTCGCCGCCAACTGGAAGATGCACAAGACGCATCTCGAAGCGATCCAGGCGGTCCAGAAGCTCTCCTACCTGCTCGACAAGGACGATGCCGAGCGCGTCGAGGTCGTCGTCTGCCCACCGTTCACCGCGCTTCGAACGATCCAGACGCTGATCGACAGCGACCGGCTCCAGTACGGGCTCGGCGCACAGGACGTCCACTGGGAGGACGAGGGCGCGTTCACCGGCGAGGTCTCGGCACCGATGCTGAAGGCGCTCCGGGTCGGGTACACGATCGTCGGTCATTCGGAGCGACGCGCGTTGTTCGGCGAGACGGATGAGGCCGTGAACAAGAAGGTGCGTGCGCTGTTCTCGCACGCGATCACGCCGATCCTGTGCGTGGGCGAGACGCTCCAGGAGCGCGACGTCGGGGCGACGGAGGACCGCGTGACGTCGCAGATCCGAGCCGATCTCAACGGGGTCGAGGGATCCGACGTCTCGAAGCTGGTCGTGGCCTACGAACCGATCTGGGCGATCGGCACCGGCCGGAACGCCGAGCCGTCCGACGCCGGACAGGTGATCGCGATGATCCGCGCGACGATCGCGGATCTGTACGACTCCGGCGCGGCGGACGCGGTGAGGATCCAGTACGGGGGGAGCGTGAAGCCCGGCAACATCCGGGACTTCATGGCGCACCCCGAGATCGACGGCGCCCTCGTCGGCGGCGCAAGCCTGGATCCGGAGGAGTTCGCCCTGATCGTGAAGTACCGGTGACCGGATGAAGCGTCTGCTGTACGTGTGTCTGGACGGCCTCGGCGACGACCCGGTCCCGGAGCTCGGCGATCGGACGCCGTTGGAGGCCGCTCGAACGCCGTTCCTCGATTCCCTTGCGCAGCAAGGTCGCACGGGCCTGGTCACGACCGTCGGCGAAGGCATCGCCCCCGAATCCGACATCGCGGTCTTCGCGATCTTGGGATACGACCCGCGGGAGGAGCATCCGGGGCGCGGTGTCGTCGAGGCCGTGGGGGTCGGCATGGTCTTCCGGGACGGCGACCTCGCCTACCGCGTCAACTTCGCGACCGCCGACTGGCCGACGATCGTCGATCGGCGGGTGGGCCGCGATCTGACGTCCGAGGAATCGCGGGCTCTGGCCGACGAGGTGAACGAGAAGCTGACGCTCCCGGACGCCACGTTCGAGCTCCGAGCCACGGTCGAGCATCGCGGTGCCCTCGTGATCCGTTCGAACGAGGGACCGCTTTCGGCCGAAGTCTCGAACACGGATCCCGCGTACCGCAAGGAGGGACACCTCGGGGTGGCGTTGGAGACCTTCGAGCCCGAGGTCGCGCGATGCGAGCCGCTCGACGACACGCCCGAGGCGCATCGGGCCGCCTGGCTCACCAACGCGTTCGTCGAGGGCGCGGCACGGGTGCTCGACGCCTCCCACGTCAACGCGCGCCGCACGAGCGAGGGCAAGCTGCCCGGCAACCTGATCCTCACGCGGGACGGCGGTGACCGTCGGCCCGAGCTCCAGCCCATCAAGGACCGGTTCGGGCCGGAGTGGGGCTGCTTCGTCGAGATGCCGGTCGAGCGCGGCATCGCGATCCTGCTCGGGATGGCGCCGGTGGACGCCCCGCGGCTCGCAGAGGAGCGGGACTACGTCGCGTGGGCGAGCCTCGCCGCCGACGCGTTGGACGGGTACGACGCCCTGTACGTCCACATCAAGGGTCCGGACGTGCCGGCGCACGACGGCCGAGCCGAGGACAAGCGTGACGTCATCGAGCTCATCGACCGGGCGTTCTTCGGCGAGGTGCTTCCGCGCATCGACCCCGCCACAACGGTCGTCGCCGTGACTGCCGACCACGCCACGTCGTGCGTGCGCAAGGCGCACACGGCCGACCCGGTTCCGATCGTGGTCGCCGGCGGTCCGGTCCAGCCGGATGGAACCGACGCCTTCGGCGAGCGAGCCTCCCAGACCGGTTCGATAGGCGCGCTGCGAGGCGTCGACGTGCTCCCCAAGCTGGCGCAGCTCCTCGCGCGTTGAGCCCTGCTCGGTAGCGTCGCTCCCCCCGCGAACACCCTGCGGCGTATGATGCGTGTTCGGCGCGTTGGCTGCCGTTCGGCACCGAGGCTAAGATGCGCCGTCTCGAGAGGGAAGGGAGAGAAGGCGCACTCGTATGGCACGAGCAGACACGGAGCACGCGCTCTCCGAAGGTGGCCCGGAGGCCCCCGTCGAAGCCGAGCAGCTCAGCGTCGACGTCTCACAGCAGGTCCTGGGACGTTCTCCGTGGGAGCTGTTTTGGCGCCGGTTCCGGAAGGACAAGTTCGCGCTCGGGGGTTTGATAGTCGTCGTCCTGATGCTGGCGCTCGCGTTCCTCGCGCCCGTGATCGCGGACTTCAGCCACGGGCCCAACGAGGTGTTCTTGGACCGGCTCGACGAGTTCGGGATCCCGACCGGCCCTCAGGCGGGATTCCCGTTCGGTCTCGACACTGCAGGCCGGGATGTCATGGTCCGCGTGTTCTACGGTGCCCGGACCTCGCTTGTCATCGCATTCTTCGCGACAGGGCTCGCGTCCGCGATCGGTGTCGTGATGGGTCTGCTGGCCGGGTTCTACCGGGGCAAGGTCGACACGATCATCTCCCGAATGGTGGACGTGTGGCTTGCGATGCCGGTTCTGCTGCTGGCGCTCGGGCTTGCGTCGGCCTGCTCCCTCACCCCATGCCTGGGCGGGCTGATCAAGCCGGGCCTGTTCGTCGTTAGCCTCATCATCGGGCTCTTCAGCTGGCCGTACATCAGTCGGATCGTCCGTGGGCAGGTGCTCTCCCTGCGGGAGAAGGAATTCGTCGAATCCGCCAGGTCGGTTGGATCGACGAATCGGCGAATCATGTTCCGGGAGATCCTGCCCAACGTCGCGGCCCCGATAATCGTCTACACGACGCTGATCATCCCGAACAACATCCTGTTCGAGGCCGCGCTGTCGTTCCTGGGCGTCGGCGTCCCCCAGGAGACGCCGTCCTGGGGCCGTATGCTTTCGGACGCCGGCGACATCTTCCAGATCGCTTGGTGGATGATGTTGTTCCCCGGGCTATTCCTCTTCTTGACGACCCTGGCGTTCAACTTGGTCGGGGACGGCCTGCGAGATGCCCTCGATCCCAGGACGGGCGGCTGACCGTATTACGTGTAGATGCAGCCCTTGGGAAAGGAGGGGGAGTAGGGAAGGTCCGTGCCATTCCGAGCGCAGCCCCAGAGCTAGACGGAGCGCTCAAGGGAGAGGGGGGTAACGCGTGAATCGATACCTCAGGGTCTTGGCGTTGGTTGGCGTCCTCGGGCTTGTTGCCGCCGCCTGCGGCGGCGATGAGGGCGCCGAGACCGGCGCGACCGGAGAGACCGGGGCGACTGGCGCCGAGATCCAGCCTGGAGGCACGCTGGAGCTTGCCCAGATCGCCGACTTCGACTATGCGCTGGATCCGCAGAAGTCCTACTACTCGGTCAACTGGTCCTTCTACCGCTGCTGCCTGCTACGTACCCTGATGAGCTACAACGGTAAGCCGGCTGCAGAAGGGGGGTCCGAACTCCTCCCGGACATCGCGACGGGACCGCCACAGCAATCGTCCGACGGTTTGACGTGGACGTTCACGCTGAAACCCGGCGTCTTCTACTCTCCCCCCTTCGAGGACGTCGAGGTGACGTCGGCCGACATCGTTCGGGCACTCGAGCGGGAGGCCGACCCCGACGCGTCGGCGGGTGGCTACTCTTTCTACTATTCGCCGATCGAGGGCTTCGACGACTTTGCTGCGGGTAAGGCCGACTCGATCTCAGGCCTCGAGACGCCGGACGACTCGACCCTCGTCGTTCGGACAACCGCGCCTGCGGGTGAGATCCCCTTCCTGTTCGCCCTGAGCGCCAGCGCACCGATCCCGCCGGACGCTCCCAACGAGCGCCTCGGGGCTGCCGAGGGGCACACGAAAGACTACGGACGGTTCCTCGTGGCTACCGGCCCGTACATGATCGCGGGCTCTGAGAACCTCGACTTCTCGCTCCCGCCCGACGAGCAGCAACCGTTGTCAGGCGCTGTCGTGGGTAAGTCATACCAGTTCGTGCGCAATCCTTCGTGGGATCCCGCGACCGACGAATTGCGGCCCGCGTACGTCGATGGGATCAACATCACGATCGGTGGCGACAACGTCGACCTGCACAACAAGGTGCAGGCTGGCGAGATCGACATGGTCGTGGACGGCATCACGCCACCGGAGCTCCTCCGTCAGTACTCGACGGATCCGACGCTTCAGGATCGTCTTCAGATCTGGCAGCCGGACGGCGTTCGGTATCTCGAGTTCAACCTGGCGCAGCCACCGTTCGACGACATCCACATGCGCAAGGCCGTCAACTTGGCCCTCGACAAGGCGGGCATGCGCCTGTTGCGTGGCGGCGAGCTCATCGGGGCGATCGCCGGTCACGTCTTCCCTGACGGGCTGACCGGAAATATCAACGCTGACTATGACCCGTATGCCACGCCGAACGGCGCGGGTGACCTCGACGCCGCCAAGGAAGAGGTACGGCAGTCCGCCTATGACTCCGATGGAGACGGCGTCTGCGACGACTCGGCCTGCACCGGCGTGTTGGCGATCACGGACGAGGCAGACCCATATCCAGAACAGGCCGCGCTGATCCAGCAGAACCTGGAACCGCTTGGCATCGAGCTTGATGTCAAGTCATTCGAGCGTACGACGATGTACAACAAGTGTCTTGACCCGGACACCCACATGGCGATCTGTCTCGCCCCTGGGTGGCTGAAGGACTTCCCTGACGCCTACACGTTCGGACCGCCACTGTTCGGGTCGGCTGCCATCTTCCCCAGCTGCTGCAACCGATCGCTGACCGGGGCCAGCCCAGAGCTCCTGGCTGATGCTGGCTACGACGTCACGGAGGTCCCGAGCGCCGACGAAGCGATGAACGAGTGCGTGGCGCTGCCCGCTGGCGATGACCGCGTTGCGTGCTGGGCTGAGATCGACAGGATGTTGATGGAAGACATCGTGCCGATGGTGCCCTATATCTTCGATAACGAGACCTGGATCCTGGCTGAACGGATCGTGAACTGGTCGTTCGACCAGGATTCGGGATTGCCCGCGTGGGATCAGGTCGCGCTCAATCCCGAGGCCCAGTAGGAGCGGGGTACAAACGAAGACCTGAGCAAGATTCAGAGAGTGGAGGGGGGAGCCAGCCCAATAGGGCGGCTCCCCCCTCCCAGCAACCAGGTACGATAGGTGTCGCCATGGGCAGATATCTGATCCGGCGAGTCCTGTTCATGATCCTGGTTCTGTTCACCGTCTCGCTCATCACGTTCTTGATCTTCGTCAAGCTTCCGGCGGGCGACCCCGCTCGACGGGCCGCGGGCAAGGCCACCACCCCTCAGAACGTCGAGGCAGCTCGACACGCGTTCGGGCTCGACCAACCCGTGTACGTGCAGTACGGGCGGTTCGCGAAGGGCCTCATCCCGTGGCCCGGACTCTTCCTGAATGAGGACGTGTATTTCTCGTACGCCAACTTCGTGCCGGTGAAGGAGGAGATCTTTTCCCGCATCCCGGTTACGATCACGCTCGCGCTTGGGGCCGCAGCTACATGGCTGGTGATCGGCATACCGATCGGCATCGTCTCGGCGGTCAGGCGGGGGAGCCTGTGGGACCGCGCCTCGATGATCTTTGCACTCATCGGAGTTTCGGCTCCCGTCTTCTGGCTCGCGTATCTGTTCCTGTACATCTTCTGGTTCAAGCTACAGTGGGCACCGTCTTCGGGTATCCCGATCGGGACCTCGGTGATCGAGGCCGTCCTGCAGGGACGGTTCATCCTTCCCTGGTTCGTGCTCGCCCTTGCGTTCGCCGCCTTCTACGCTCGCATGGTACGGGGCAACCTGATCGAAACCATGGGTGAGGACTACATCCGAACGGCGCGGGCGAAGGGGCTGTCCGAGAAGCGGGTGATTTACAAGCACGGTCTCCGCGCGGCGCTGACACCAGTCGTCACGATGTTCAGCCTAGACCTGGCGACCCTGCTTGGAGGAGCCTTCATCACCGAGACGGTCTTCAACCTCCCCGGGGTCGGTCAGTATGCCGTTCGAGCGATCTTCAACAATGACTTTCCGTCCGTGATGGGCGTGACGCTTCTCGCGGCGTTCTTCTTCGCTCTCGCGAACCTGGTTGTGGACGTCGCCTATGCGTTCCTTGACCCTCGGGTGAGGTACACGTAGTGACCGAACCGCTCCTCGAGGTCAAGGACCTCTCTGTCCACTTCCCGACGGACGACGGACTCGTTAAAGCCGTCGACGGCGTCTCGTTCACGCTGCTCCCCGGCGAGACGCTGGGCGTGGTGGGGGAGTCGGGGTCGGGTAAGAGTGTCACGTTCCTGACGGTCATGGGCCTGATCACGAGCAAGCAGGCGCAGATCGAGGGTCAGATCATCTTCCAGGGACAGGACCTGCTCACGGTCCCTGTCGATGAGATGAGGACCGTGCGGGGCGAGAAGATCTCGATGATCTTTCAGGACCCGATGACGTCGTTGCACCCCTACTACAAGGTGGGTGTGCAGATCGCGGAAGCCGTTCGCACGCATCAGAAGGTGTCGAAGAGTGAGGCGCGCGAACAGGCCATCGAGATGCTCCGGCGCGTGGGGATCCCGCACCCCGACGACCGGGCGGACCAGTATCCGCACGAGTTCTCGGGGGGGATGCGCCAGCGAGCGATGATCGCCATGGCGCTCTCGCTGAACCCAGACCTGCTGGTGGCAGACGAGCCGACGACGGCGCTCGACGTGACGGTCCAGGCCCAGATCCTAGACCTGCTCGACCGGCTGAAGCAGGAGTTCAACGCGTCGGTTATCATCATCACGCACGATCTGGGGGTTGTCGCCGAGCATTGCGACCATATCCAGGTGATGTACGCAGGGAAGATCGTTGAGTCCGGCGATCGGCGCGACATCTACTACAACGCCCACATGCCGTACACGTGGGGATTGCTGTCCTCGATTCCGCGTCTCTCCGAGACGACCGGTAGGGAGCGGCTGAACCCGATCAGGGGCCTGCCGCCATCGCTGATCTTCGTCCCCTCCGGGTGCCCCTTCCATCCCAGGTGCCCGTACGCGTTCGACCGCTGCCTGGACGAACTGCCTGAGCTGTTGCCGGCCGACGACCACCACGCCTCCAGATGCCACCTGTCGCTCGCCGACAAGGAACGCCTCTTCCAAGAGCAGGTGATGGCCCGCCGATGAGCGTCGAGGTCAGCGAACGCCCGCAACCGCGGCGCGAGAGGTCCGACCAGCCGCTGGTGCGGATCCGAGGCCTGCGTAAGTTCTTCCCGATCACGCGCGGGATCCTGTTCCAGAAGCACATCGGTGACGTGCACGCCGTCGACGGTGTCGACCTCGATATCCATCGCGGGCAGACCGTCGGTCTGGTCGGCGAGACGGGTTGCGGAAAGTCGACGCTTGCCCGCGTGCTCATGCGCCTGTACGACGCGACCGAGGGGACGATCGAGTTCGATGGGCAAGACATCACCCACGCGAAGGGCGGCGACCTTCGGGCGCTCCGCCGTGAGATGCAGATGATCTTCCAGGACCCGTTCGCCTCGTTGAACCCCCGGAAGACCGTCGGTTCGATCATCGGGACGCCTTACCGGCTGCACAAGGTGGTGCCTCGCGACAAGATCAAGAGCGAGGTCCAGCAGTTGATGGAGCTCGTCGGTCTCAACCCCGAGCACTACAACCGTTATCCTCACGAGTTCTCCGGCGGCCAGCGTCAGCGGATCGGCGTCGCACGTTCGCTCGCCCTCCGGCCCAAGCTGATCGTGTGCGACGAGCCGGTCTCGGCGCTCGACGTCTCGATCCAGGCCCAGGTCCTCAACCTGTTGGAGGATCTCCAGGAGGAGTTCAACCTCACCTACCTGTTCATCGCCCACGATCTGTCGGTCGTGAAGCACGTCTCGGACCGGGTCGCCGTGATGTACCTGGGGAAGATCGTCGAGATGGCCGACGGTCAGACCCTGTACGCCAACCCGAAGCACCCGTACACCGGCGCGCTCTTGTCGGCCGTGCCCATCGCGGATCCCGACCTTGCCGCCGCGAAGAAGCGGATCATCCTCGAGGGAGACGTCCCCAGCCCCATCGACCCGCCGTCGGGCTGCCGTTTCCACCCGCGCTGCCCGAACGCCCAGTTCCCCAAGTGCAGCGACGACGAGCCTGAGCTGGTGCCGCACCATCCGGGCCAGGTGGCGGCCTGCCACTTCCCGCTTGAGGATCGAGCGATCATCGAGGCTGCGGTTACCGACGACGAGAGCCGGTAGACTGACCCACCGATGTTGGACATCATCGCCCTCGTGCTCTGCGTCCTCTCGAGCCTGTTCCTGATCGTGTTCATCCTGCTGCACTCCGGGAAGGGGAGCGGGCTCTCCGACATGTTCGGGGGCACGTCGAGCCTGTCGGGAGGCACGGCCCTCGAACGGCGCCTCGACCGCATCACGGTCGTCACGGCGCTGATCTTCGGGGCGTCCACGTTCTGGCTGTCCTGGCAGTGGGGCTAACGTCGGGAGCCCTTCGAGCCGATTGCTAGAATCGCCTGGCTCCCGTCGGAGTGGCGGAACTTGGTAGACGCGCTAGGTTGAGGGCCTAGTGG
>JBMDWR010000089.1:0-35887 GCA_048594645.1 Actinomycetota bacterium | reverse complement strand
GCCCTCGAGCAGCCACCGGTTGCGCTCGTCCGAGAGCGGGCCGAACCGCAGGGGGTCGAGGATCGCGATCGGCCGTGCGCCCATCGCGACGACGTCGCGGACGATCCCCCCCACGCCGGTCGCCGCGCCCTGATACGGCTCGATCGCCGAGGGGTGGGAGTGCGACTCCATCTTGAAGACCGCGGCGAGGCCGTCGCCGACGTCGACCGCGCCCGCGTCCTGTCCGGGACCGACGAGGATCCGCGGGCCCTCGGTCGGCAGCGAGCGGAGGTGGACCTTCGAGGACTTGTAGGAGCAGTGCTCCGACCACATCGCCGCGTACATCGCGAGCTCGTTCTCGTTCGGGTCGCGGCCGAGCGTCGTCCGGATCGCCTCGAGCTCATCGTCGGTGAGCCCGAGCCGACGGTGGAGCGGCTCCGATCTCACGCTGCGGACACGCGAGCGAGCGCGGACGAGAGCAACGACGCCAGCATCGGCTGGCCGCCGGTAGCGCCGACGTCGGGGTCGACGGCGTGCTCCGGGTGCGGCATCAGGCCGACGACGTTGCCGGCCGCGTTGCGGATCCCCGCGATCGCGCGCGATGCCCCGTTGGGCGTGTAGCCGTCCCCGATCTCGCCCTCCGGCGAGCAGTACCGGAACACGACCAGACCCTCGGCGTCTATGCGGTCGAGCTCGGCCTCGGACGCGACGAACTGCCCCTCGCCGTGCTTGACCGGTACGCGGAGCACCTCACCCACCACCAGTTCGCCGGAGAGCACCGACAGGGACGTCTCGACACGCACGTCGACCCACCGGCACACGAACCTGAGCTGCCGGTTGCGGATCAACGCGCCCGGGAGCAGGCCCGCTTCGCACAGGATCTGGAAGCCGTTGCAGATCCCGACGACCGGCCCACCGGCGTCGGCGAACGCGCGAACCTCCTCCATGATCGCGGCGAACCGCGCGATCGCGCCGCACCGAAGGTAGTCGCCGTAGGAGAAGCCTCCCGGCAGGATCACCGCGTCGACGCCGCGCAGGTCGCGGTCGCCGTGCCAGAGGGCGATGCCCTCGCCGCCGATGAACCGCACCGCGCGGAGCGCATCGCGGTCGTCCAGCGAGCCCGGGAACGTGACCACACCGACCCGAGGACGGCTCACGCCCGTCGCCTCATCTGCCGACCTGCTCCCCTCGGAGGATCCGGAAGTCCTCGATGACCGGGTTCGAGAGCAGCCGTCGCGCCATCTCCTCGACCTGCGACCGCGCCGCGTCCTCGTCTTCCGCATCGATCGTGAGCTCGACGTGTCGTCCGATCCGAACGCCGGTCACGTTGGTCCACCCGAGGGCGGGCAGCGACCCCTCGACCGCCTTGCCCTGGGGGTCGAGCAGACCCGGCTTCAGTTGCACGAGCACCTCGAACCTGACGTTCACGCATGCTCCCTGCGGAGTCGATCCAGGTCGACGGCGCACGTCTCCCAGTCGCGATCGTTCATGACACCGCTGAGGTGCCGGTAGTGGTCGAACGGAACCCCCGTGATGCGCTCGTACGCCTCTCGGTATTTGCTCGCGGTCCTTCCGATCACCTCGGCCGGCAGCTCCGGCGCCGGTGGCTCGTGGTCCCAACCGCTCGCGTCGAGCCAGTCGCGCACGAACTGCTTGTCGAACGAGGGCTGGATGCGCCCGGGACGGTACTCGGTCGCGGGCCAGAAGCGCGACGAGTCCGGGGTGAGCACTTCATCGATCAGGATCAGCTCGCCACCGGCGAACCCGAACTCGAACTTCGTGTCCGCTACCAGGATCCCACGGTCGGCGGCGACCTCGGCCCCGCGCTCGTACAGCGCGATCGAGACCTCGCGGAGCCGTTCCGCGAGACCTCGGCCGATCAGCTCGATCGTCTCGTCGAACGTGAGGGGGAGGTCGTGCCCCTCGGCAGCCTTGGTGGTCGGCGTGAAGATCGGCTCGGGGAGCTTCGAGGCCTCGTCCAGCCCCGCGGGCAGGGGGACCCCGCAGACGTGGCCCTCCGCGCGGTACTGCTTCAGGCCCGAGCCCGTGAGGTAGCCGCGGACCACGCACTCGACCGGGATCACCTCCGCCTTGGTGGCCAGCATGGCACGGCCGGCGAGCGACGGCTCGCTCCGGAACGGCTGCGGGAAGTCCCTTCGGTCCGCGCTCACGAGATGGTTGCCGATCAGGTCCGTCGTGCGCTCGAGCCAGAAGAGCGTCAGACCGGTCAGCACGCGGCCCTTGTCGGGGACCGGATCGGGCAGGACGACATCGAACGCGCTGATGCGGTCGCTTGCGACCAGGAGCACCCGGCCGTCGCCCACGTCATAGATGTCTCGGACCTTGCCTTGCCCGTGCAGTCGAGCGCCCGTCCCGCTCATCGTCCGCGAACCTCGACCTTCTCGAGCCGGTCGAACACGACGTCCAGGTTCCGCAGCGCCCGGTTCGGGTCGAACAGCTCGTCCAGCCGATCGCCGACGAGGCTCGTCACACGTTCGTCGTCGCGCAGCGTCTGCTCGAAGGACGCCTCGTCGTCCCAGGCTCTCGCGGCGGCCGCCTGCACGACGGCATACGCCTGGTCACGTTCCATGCCGGCGTCGATCAGGGCGAGCAGGACGTTCTGCGAGAACGCGAGGCCTCCGCCGACCTGCAGGTTGGCCCGCATCCGGTCCGGATAGACCTCGAGCCCCTCGAGGACCTCCGTGATCTCGGCCAGCATGAAGTCGAGCGCCTGCGTCGAGTCCGGCAGGACGACACGCTCGGCCGAGGAGTGCGAGATGTCGCGCTCGTGCCACAGGACCGTGTTCTCGAGCGCGACCTGGAGGTTTCCGCGGATGAGCCGCGCGAGGCCGGTGACGCGTTCGCACCGGACCGGATTGCGCTTGTGCGGCATCGCGCTCGAGCCCTTCTGTCCGCGCGTGAACGGCTCCTGGACCTCGCGGACCTCCGTCCTGGCGAGGTGACGGATCTCCGTCGCGATCGCGTCCAGGGTGGTCGCCGTGATCGCGAGCGCGCCCATCAGCTCCGCGTGGCGGTCGCGGGCGATGATCTGGTTCGACGCCTCGGCCGGGCGGAGCCCGAGCTTCGCGCAGACCTCCTCCTCGACCCGGGGGTCGACCTGCGCGTACGTCCCCACGGCGCCGCTGATCGCTCCGACGCCGACGGCCTCGCGCGCCCGCCGCAGCCGCTCGCGGTCGCGATCGAGCTCGAACGCCCAGAGCGCCACCTTGTGCCCGAAGCTCGTCGGTTCGGCCACCACTCCGTGCGTCCGGCCCGCCATGACGACGTCCCGGTTCGCGAGCGCCGTGCGCTTACACACGCCGAGCAGCCGCTCGAGCCTCCCAAGCAGGAGGTCGCACGCCGCGCGCAGCTGCAACGCGAGGCCGGTGTCCAAGACGTCCGACGAGGTGAGGCCGAAGTGGATCCACCTGCCCGCGGGCCCCGCCGAGTCGGCCACAACCTGGACGAACGCCGCCACATCGTGCTTCGTCACCCGCTCGACCTCGGCGATGCGGCCCGGATCCACCCGGGCGCGCTCGCGGATCGCCCGGGCGTCCTGCTCGGGCACCACGCCGAGCCGAGCCCACGCCTCGACGACCAAGATCTCGATCTCGAGCCAGTGGCCGAGCTTGGCATCCTCGGACCAGACGGCGGCCATCTCCGGGAGGACGTACCGCGGGATCATGGCTCCGGAGTGACGTCGGAGCGGAGGCTCACAGCTTGAGACCCTCCGCCAGGTCGTCCTTGAAGCGCCACAGGCGCTTCTGCACGTCGGATTCGGACACGCCCACGATCTCGGCGGCGAGCACGGCGGCGTTCACGGCAGCATCGACGCCGACCGTGGCCACCGGGACGCCGCTCGGCATCTGCGCCGTGACGTACAGCGCCTGCTCGCCGGGCATCTGATCCGTGGCGATCGGGACGCCGATCACGGGCACGATCGTCCTCGCCGCCACGGCGGCCGCGAGGTGGCCGGAGATGCCCGTCGTGCACACCAGCGTCTTCAGGCCCCGGTCGAACGCGGTCCGGGCGTACTCGTCGACCATGTCGGGGCTCCGCAGGGACGAGATCACCCTGACCTCGTGCGGGACCTCGAGCTTCTCGAGGATCGCGACCGCCTGCTGCATGAGTGGGGCCTCGGCAGGCGAACCGACGAGCACCCCGACCAGGGGCGCCGGGTCGCTCATGTGCGCTCCTCCCTCGCCGCGACGGCCGCGACGTCGCTCCGGTGGTACATCCCAGCGAAAGCGACGTGCGAGCAGGCGTCGTACGCCCGGGCCCGCGCTTCGGCGATCGAGGCCCCGCAGGCGCTGACCGACATCACCCGTCCTCCCGCGGTGACCACTCTACCCCGACGTTCCTCCGTACCCGAATGGAACACGATGGCGCCGTCCACGCGCTCGGAAGCCTCGAGCCCCGAGATCTCGAACCCGGTCCGGTACGTGCCCGGATATCCGGCGGAAGCGAGCACCACCGTGACGCAGGCCTCGCGCCGCAGTTGCACGTCGGCGCCGTTGAGGTCGCCCGTGGCCGACGCGAGTAGCAAGGCGGCCGGCTCCGATCGCAGGAGCGGCATGAGCACCTGCGTCTCCGGGTCGCCGAACCGGCAGTTGAACTCGAGGACCTTGGGGCCGTCCGCCGTGAACATCAGCCCGGCGTAGAGCAGCCCGCGATACGGGACGCCTTCGGATGCCATGGCTTCGACGGTCCGGTCGAGCACCTGTGTGCGGATGCGCTCCCCCTCGGCATCGCTGACGAACGGAACCGGCGAGTACGCACCCATCCCGCCCGTGTTCGGACCGGTGTCGTCGTCGCCGGCACGCTTGAAGTCCTGCGCGAACGCGAGCTGTGCGGCTCGGCGGCCGTCCGCGAACGCGAACGCGGAGACCTCGCGCCCCGACAGGTGCTCCTCGATCAGCACGGCGCCGCCGGCCTCCCCGAACGCCCGCTCCACGAGCGCGCGCTCGAGCGCCGCGACGGCGTCGGATCGCCGCTCAGCGATGGCGACGCCCTTGCCCGCGGCGAGACCGTCCACCTTCACGACGTAGGGGGGCTCGAACGCCTCGAGCGCGTCCAGCGCATCGTCCATCGTCCGGACCGTCACGCTGCGTGCCGCGGGGATCGCGTATCGCTCGCACAGGTCCCTCGCCCACGCCTTCGAGCCCTCGATCCGGGCGGCGGCACTCGAGGGTCCGAAGACGGCGTGCCCTCGTTCGGCGAGCCGGTCGGCGAGACCGGCGATGAGCGGCGCCTCCGGGCCGACGACGGTGAGGTCGACGCGTTCTCTCTCGACCACGTCGAGGAGCCCACCGAGGTCGTCGCTCGCTACGGGGACGCATCTGGCATCGCGCGAGATGCCGGGGTTGCCGGGGGCCGCGATGACCTCATCCACCGCGGGGTCGCGGGCTAGCCGCCACGCGAGCGCGTGCTCGCGCCCGCCGGCGCCCACGACGAGCACCCTCATCCCAGCGTCAGGCTCTGCTCGCGCCCCGGCCCGACCGAGACGACGCCGACCGGCACGCCGACGAGATCTTGGACGCGGTCGACGTACTTGCGCGCGGCGGCGGGGAGGTCGCCGACGGCGGTGACCTGGCCGACGTCCTCCTCCCAGCCTTCGAGCTCCTCGTAGACCGGCTCGGCCCGGTGGAACAGCGACTGATGCGGCGGGACGTCCTCGAACGTCTCGCCGTCGGCTCGGTAGGCGGTGCACACCTTCAGCGTTCGGGATCCCGACAGGACGTCCAGCTTGGTGAGGAACAGCTCGGTCAGGCCGTTCACGCGGGCCGCGTAGCGCAGGATGACGGCGTCGAACCATCCGCACCGCCGCTTGCGACCCGTGACCGTGCCGTACTCGTTCCCTCGCTCCCCGAGACGGTCACCGTCGGGTCCGTGGTCCTCCGTCGGGAACGGCCCCGCACCGACCCGCGTGACGTACGCCTTGGTGATCCCGATCACGCGCTCGACCTCGCGGGGCCCGATGCCGGCCGACGCGAGCGCGTAGCCCGTGACGGGGTTCGAAGACGTCACGAACGGATACGTGCCTTTGTCGAGATCGAGCATCGTCCCCTGCGCGCCCTCGAGGAGGACGTTCTTGCCGGCGCGGAGCGACTCGTGCAGCAGCCGCGAGGTATCGATCACGTGGGGGCGCAGCCGCTCGGCGTAGCGCATGTAGTCCTCGACGATCGTCCCGGCGACGAGCGGCAGCCGGCCGTAGATGCGCGTCAGGACCTGGTTCTTCTCCCGAAGCACGACGTCCAGCTTCTCGCGAAAGATCTCCTCGTCGAACAGGTCCTGGATCCGCAGGCCGATCCTGGCCGCCTTGTCCGAGTACGACGGCCCGATCCCCCGTTTGGTCGTGCCGAGCGCGTTCTTGCCGAGGAACCGCTCCGTCACGCGCTCGATCTCGAGGTGGTACGGCATGATCATGTGACAGTTGCCGGAGACGACGAGGCGGGAAGGGTCGACGCCCACCTCGGCGAGCCCGTCCATCTCCTCGAGGAGAACGCGCGGATCGACGACCACGCCGTCAGCGATCACCGACGTGATGTGCGGGTACAGGATGCCGGACGGGATCAGCTGGAGCTTGAGCGTGTGCCCTTCGGCAAGGATCGTGTGGCCCGCGTTGTTGCCGCCCTGGTACCGGACGACGAGGTCCATGCGGTCCGCGAGGTAGTCGGTCGCCTTGCCCTTGCCCTCGTCACCCCACTGGGTCCCGACCACGACGGATGCAGGCATGACCGCGCCAGTCTATCGGCGCCGCCGCGCCCCGACGCCGTCGCGGATCAGCGCTCGATGCGGAAGCTGATGCGGACGTGCGTGTGGTACTCGGAGATCGCGCCGTCCGCGACGACCGCGCTCGTGCCGAGGATGTCCATCGACTCGATGCCCCGGATCGTCTTCGCGGCCTCCGTCAGAGCCTGATGCGCGGCATCGCGCCACGACTCGGACGAGACGCCGACGAGGTCGATCGTCTTGATCACTGCCATGGCCATCCTTACCCCCCGTTGTAGACGTCGATGAAACGCCGGTAGTTGGCGGCGATCTGCTTGGCGGCCTCCTCGCGTTCCAGGTTGCCGTCGACGAATCCCTTGAGCGGGTCCCACCAGATCGAACGGCCGATCGCGAAGCCGATGTAGCCCGGAACGCCCGAACCCATCCGAAGCCAGTGATCGACCGCCGCGTCGTCGGCGCCGCGCCCGAGGACGACGCATGCGACGCCGTCGCGGCCGCCGGCCCTCGTCGTCGCCGAGATCGTCTCGCAGTCCTCGCGACGGTCGATGCCCTCGATCTTCCAGATGTCGGGCTCGACCCCGGCGTCGTGGAGCTCCTCGATCGCAGCCTTCATCAGCTTCGGGCGGTCCTCCGAGTCCCACTTGGCCTCGTCGCCGCCCGCCGCCTCGATCTGCTCGGGCGTCGCGGGCACGAGCAGCTCGAACAGGTACGTTCGCCCGCGCTCGTGTAGCCAGTCACCCAGGCGCTTCAACCGTTCGGACTGGCGCCGGTTCATGTCCTGGTCGCCTTCCGGGTTGAAGCGGACGAGAACCTTCGAGAACGTCGGGTCGAACTGCTCGATGTGCGCTCCGAACTCCTCCCCGAACTGGAAATCGAACTCCTCCTGCCCGCTCTTCTCGACCGGCATCGCGAGCGCGAGCCCGTTCGCCTTCGCATCGCGCGCGATCTCGGCCCCGAACTGCTCATCCACGAGCACGCCGGCGGACCGCGCGTCGACTCCCTCGTCGAGCGCCCGCCGGGCACCCTCGTAGATCACGCGCTTCGCGTCGCTGATGCGCTTGGTCTCCTCCTCGTTGGGCTCGCCCGCCACGCCGAAGAACTTCTTCTGGAACGAGCCGCGATGGTCGAACGCGAGGATGTACAGCGGCTTGTCGTATCCGAGCGCCATCTCGTCTCCCCTTCCCTGGTCGTCTTACGGTTGCTCGAACGGGTTCGTCGGCTCCACGATCTCCACGGCCACGGGGGCGGCCGCCTTCTTGAAGCGCCCCGAGTGTGAGGGGGAACAGACGACGAACCCGTAGTGCATGGGCACGGCGACCCTCGGCTGCATGCCCTTCACGAAGTCCGCCGCCTCCTGCCAGTCCATCGTGTACGTACCCCCGATCGGCACCATCGCCACATCGGGATCGAGGGTCAGCAGCTCGGGCAGCCCGTCCGTGTCACCGGCGTGGTAGTAGGTCGTCCCGGCGAACTCGAACACGTAGCCCACCCACTTGTTCCTCTCCGGGTGCATGTCGAGCCGCTCCTCGGCGGTGTTGTAGGCGGGCACGGTCTGGACCTTGAGACCGTCGACATCGACCGCCTGACCGGGTTCGACGACCGTGACGTCGCCCGAGAGCTCGGCCGCGACGTCACGGGGCGCGACGAGCTTGGTGTTCGGCGTGCGAAGACGCTCGATCTCCCTCGGCAGGAAATGGTCGAAGTGCGCGTGCGTGATCAAGATGACGTCGGCGGGGACGTCGTCGGTCACCCCCCACGGATCGACGTAGACGACGGGTCCGTCCGCCTGCCACCGGAACGCCGCTTGCCGGAACCACGTCACGCCCTCGAGCACGGCCAGCCCCTTTCGGTCGCGTCCCTCGCCAGTAGTCTTGCAAACCATCGTGGCGTCGCGCGAGCCGGTCGAAACCGAGGGAGGCCTTCGGGCCTCGATAGCGCTGCTCAGGCGCAACCCCGACTTCCGGCGCCTCTACGTCGCGTCGCTGATCTCGCTCGGCGGTGACTGGTTCCTGCTGATCGCGCTGTTCGGGCTGGTGCTCGACCTGAGCGACCAGGCGCTCCTGGTGGCGTTCACGATCGCGGCACAGGACCTCACCTACTTCGTGGCGTCTCCGTTCGCGGGCGTGCTGGCCGACCGCGTGGACCGGCGCAAGCTGATGATCGCGTGCGACGTAGCCCGCGCCTTGATCGTCCTCGGGTTCCTGCTCGTCGGCGGCGAGGACCTGTTGTGGCTCGTGTTCGTCCTGCTGGCGGCGACCGCCGTCTTCGCGGCTGCCTTCGAGCCCGCGTTCCTCGCCGCCGTCCCGAACGTGGTCCACGACCGCGACCTGTCGGTCGCGAACGCGCTCTCGGGATCGCTCTGGGGGACGATGCTCGCGGTCGGCGGGGCGCTCGGGGGCGTCGTCGCCGGCGTGTTCGGTCAGGACGCGGCGATCCTGGTCGATTCGGCGTCGTTCGTGGTCTCCGCGTTGCTGATCGTGCGTGTGCGAGCCTCGTTCGCCGAGATCCGAACGGAACACACGCAGCCGACGCTGCGCGAGGACACCGCCGAGACGATCGCGTACGCGAGGAAGGACCACCGCGTCCTCGCGCTGCTCGCCGTGAAGTTCGGGTGGGGCGTGGCCGGAGGTGTACTGGTGCTCCTTCCCCTGCTCGCGCTCGGAAGCTTCGACGCCGGCGAGATCGGCCTGGGCCTCCTGATGGCGGCCCGCGGCGTCGGCGCGCTGATCGGGCCGTTCGTCGGCCGCTCGATCGCCGGGCCGCAGGACCGGCGCCTGTTCGGCGCGATCGGATGGGCGCTCGCGACGTTCGGCCTGGGCTACGCGCTGCTGGGCTTCGCCCCGGCGCTCGCGTTCGCGATGGGCGCCGTCCTGGTCGCGCACGTCGGCGGCGGTGCGCAATGGACGCTCTCGTCGTACGGGCTCCAGCGTGTGGTGCCGGACCGGATCCGCGGCCGGATCTTCGCCGTCGACGGGATGCTCGTCACGCTCACGTTCGGCGCGTCGAGCATCCTCACCGGGTGGCTGGCGGACGTCATGGGTGCCCGGACGACGGCCGTCGCGATGGGCGCCATAGCGTTCGGCTGGGCCGTCGTGTGGGCGTGGCTCACCACGAACGTCCGCCGGGCAACGATGCTCGACGGGTGCGGTCCGGCTCCCGCACCGGAGCTCGCGCGCAACCCCTAGCCGCGCGGGCGATCAGGCGTCGGGGGTCCCGGGCGGCGGTGGTGGCGTTCCCGTCGGCTCCGGTGCCGACGGCGGCGGCGCTGCCGGCGGCAGCGGCGGGCCTCCGAACGACACACCCGGCGTCTGCGCACCGAACGAGACCTGCGGCGCGCCGGCCTCGCGCAGCGCGTCCTCGACCTCGAAGAACTCCTCTTCCTTGAACCCGAACGCGGACGCGATCAGCACGGACGGGAACTGCTTCACGCGCTGGTTGTAGTCGCGGACGTTCGCGTTGTAGAAGCGGCGCGACGTCTGAAGGCGATCCTCCGTGTTGGCCAGCTCCTGCTGCAGGGCCAGGAAGTTCTGGTTCGCCTTGAGGTCCGGGTAGTTCTCTACGACGGCGAACAGCTGGCGCAGCGCGGCGACGAACGGTCCCTCCGCCGCCGCTTGCTCGGCGGGGGAGCCTGTCGCGGCGGCGGCCGCGGCTCGCGCCCTCGTCACGTTCTCGAACACCGCTCGCTCGTGCGACGCGTAGCCGCGGACCGTCTCCACGAGGTTCGGGATCAGGTCGTACCGACGGCGAAGCTCGGTATCGATGTTCGCCCATGCGTCCTTGATCAGCTGCTTCTGCGAGACGAACCGGTTGTACGAGACGATGCCGAAGACGACGATCAGCAGGACGAGCCCGCCGACGATCAAGAGAACCCAGCCCACGGTCGTTCCTTTCTGACGCGTTCCGGGCGCAAGCCTAGACCCTCGGGCACGGGAGCGACGAGCAGCTAGGGGCTCGGCTCGCTCGAGCGCCCACCGAGCAGCACCGCGACGCCGAGCGTGATCAGCAGGACGGGCCCGAGGACGCGCAGCGACACGTCCCAGACGCCGAGGCGTTCGAGCAGGAAGACGACACCGGCGGCGATGAAGAACACTCCCGCCACCAACGCCGAACGGTTGAGGGACCGGTCAGCCATGCTCGATGCGCACCTCCCCGAGTCCCACGGTCGCGACGATGCCCAGGACCGGCGCGGTGCCCGCGACCGTGATCTGGGCGTCGATGCCGCCCTCGTCCTGGTCGAACACGCTGACGTTCCCGAGCCCGGCCTGGGCGTCGACGTCGACGTCGGTGTCCGAGGCGACCAGCACGACGAGCTCCCCGATCCCGACCCTGGCCCGGAGCTCCGGCAACGAGGCCAGCGTCGCGTCATCGAGGTCCGTGAGGTCGATCGTGAGGCTGCCGATCCCGAGCTCGTACGCCGTCTCCACGGTGGTAGCGGTCGGATGGACGTTGCGGTCCCCGACGCCGGCGTCCAGCGGAACGTCCACCGCCGTCCCGACGAGGAGCAACACCGTCAGCACGACGCCCGTCGCGATGAGTCCCGCCTGTGCCGCTCCCGAACGCGCCGTCAGGACGAGCATGCCACCGACGGCGATCAACGCACCGGGCAGGACGACGTCCCACGGGACGTCGACGCCGAGGCCTTCGAGTAGCCATCCCGCCCCGACCGCGACGAGCACCAGCCCGAGCACCACGCGGCCGACCCAGCCGACCGCGCGTCCGAGCGGAGACGTCTCGGGTGGCAGAGGTGGTTCCGGCGGGGGCGGCGGCGGCGGTTCGGCCAGGGTCATCGTCGGGGTGCGGACGCCGGGGTCATCGCCGGGATGCGGACGCCTGGACGACGACCGCCACGCCGACGGCGATCAACGCGAGCGGCCAGAAGTACTTGCCGAGTCGCGGCAACGAGAGGTTCAGCAGCAGGATCGTGCCGATCGCCATCAGCGCGCCCCCGACGACGAGCCTCGTCGTGTCCGCGCCAGGAGGCCGGGCGGTGCCGAGGTCCTCACCGGCACGCTCCACGGGGATCAACACCCACGCGACGAGGTAGATCAGGAGTCCGCCGCCGCCCGCGATCGCGAGCACGACCATCGCGATCCGCAGCAGGACGGGATCGATGCCGAGATACCGGCCCAGGCCGCCGCACACGCCGGCGATCACACGGTCGTCTCGGCTGCGGCGCAGGACGCGAGGCTCGGCTCCCGTTCCAGGCGTGCTCACACGGCCACGCTAGCCCGGCATGGTCACGGCGTCACGCTCAGCGCGCCTCCGAAGGAGCGAGCCGACGCTCGCCGTTACGAGGACGACGCCTCCCGCGCCGGGTCCGCGACGCCACCATCGGGCGCGGCCGAGCGCTCCACGGCATCGATCCCCGCCACGGGACCCGCCGCGAGCTCGGCGAACGCGTGGGCCCGCTCGAGCGGCTCCTCCGGCCCGGCCGACGGCGGACCGTACGCGAGCGCGAGCGACCCACTCACCTCGAACCCCCACGCCGCGTCGAGCTCGTCGAGCCATCGCACGAGCGGCGAGGCGAGCAGGGCGTCTGCGTACCTCTGATCACCGCTGTGGAGCTCGAACCTCTGGCCCGAGGCGGAGGGCGTCTCTCCGGCCGCCGCGATCGAGATCGCGGAGAGCAACTGCTGTCCGAACAGCTCGGACTCGACGACCAGCGGTGGGCAGGCTCGACCGATCGGAACGATCGCGCACGACAGCCTCGTCCGAGTGCCGACGGGCGATACGCAGGAGAACGCGAAGCGCTTCACCTCCGCGCCGCGCCACGTCCCCCACGAGAGATCACCGACGGCCGGATCCTCGCCCCTTGTGAACAGGGCGAAGGGATAGCCGAGGAGCCCGATCTGATCCCGCACCGTGTGCTTCAGCTCTCCCGGCCGCTGATGAACGCGGAGCTCCGCCTTCTGGCTCTTCACGTCGCGCCTGAGCGCGTGGTTCACGACCGCCACGAGCGCAACGAACAGCAGCAGCACCACGAGCGGCGGCAACACCTTGAGGACCAGCGCCGTCAGGACCGCGACCGAGAAGACGCCGACCAGACGCGTCCACGCGTTCATACATCGGGTATCGGAACGCCGTGGGTTGGGGGTTGAGGCTCCTCGTCCAGTGGTCAGGAGGCCGCTGGCGCAGCTCCCTCCGTCCGGCAGAACACGAGTCGTTCGCCGTCGGCGTCCACGACGACGGTGTCACCCTCCCTGATCTCGCCGGACAGCAGCTTCATGGCGAGCGGATCCTGCACCTCGCGCTGGATCAACCGCTTCAGCGGCCGCGCACCGAACGCGGGCTCGTAGCCGCGTCTCGCGAGGAGGTCGCG
Organism: Actinomycetota bacterium; assembly: GCA_048594645.1. Lineage (GTDB taxonomy): Bacteria > Actinomycetota > UBA4738 > UBA4738 > HRBIN12 > DASSJM01. The sequence goes on along the minus strand of JBMDWR010000089.1, from coordinate 22,857 downwards.
CGCGCGTTCGGTCAGCTCGAGCGTGAGCGAGCGCTCGGTCAGCCGCCGGGAGAGCAAGGAGACCTGGATATCGACGATCTCCCGGATCTGCTCCTGCCCGAGCGGCTCGAACACGACGATCTCATCGATCCGGTTCACGAATTCCGGACGGAAGAACGCGCGGACGTCCTCGTGGATCGCCTCCCTCCGCTTCTCCAGCGGGATCGAGACGTCCTGGAAGATCGTCCCTCCGAGGTTGGACGTCATGATCACGACGGCGTTGCGGAAGTCGACGGTCCGGCCGTGCCCGTCGGTCAGCCGGCCATCCTCGAGGAGCTGCAGCAAGACGTTGAACACGTCGGGGTGCGCCTTCTCGACCTCGTCCAGCAGGAGCACGGAGTACGGACGCCGGCGCACCGCCTCGGTGAGCTGGCCGCCCTCCTCGAAACCGATGTAGCCGGGCGGGGCGCCGACGAGGCGTGAGACCGTATGACGTTCCTGGTACTCGCTCATGTCGATACGCACGAGCGCCCGCTCGTCGTCGAACAGGTACTCCGCCAGCGCCCGGGCGAGCTCGGTCTTGCCGACGCCGGTCGGCCCGAGGAACAGGAACGAGCCGATCGGGCGCATCGGATCCGAGAGACCCGCGCGCGACCGGCGGATCGCGTTCGCGACCGCCGAGACTGCCTCGTCCTGTCCGACCACACGGCGGTGCAGCGCATCCTCCAGGTGCACCAGCTTCGCCATCTCGCCTTCCATGAGCCGAGAGACCGGGATGCCGGTCCAGTTGGATACGACCTCGGCGACGTCCTCCTCCGAGACCTCCTCGTTGAGCATCCTCTGACCGCGCTGGACCTCTTCGAGCCCGGCGTTCTCCTGCTCGAGCGCCTTCTCGAGCTCCACGAGGCGCCCGAAGCGCAGCTCGGCCGCACGCTCGAGGTCTCCCTCTCGCTCGGCGCGCTCGAAGTCACCGCGCGCGGTCTCGATGTCGCTCTTCAGCGACCGGATGCGGTCGATCCGCTCCTTCTCCTGCTGCCAGTGGCCGCGCATGGCGGATGAGCGCTCCTGCAGGTCGGCCAGCTCCTGCTCCAGCCGCTCGAGGCGCTCCTCCGACGCCGGATCCGTCTCCTTGCGCAGGGCGGCCCGCTCGATCTCCAGCTGCGTGATGCGGCGTTCGACCTCGTCGATCTCGATCGGCACCGAGTCGATCTCCATCCGCAGGCGGCTCGCGGCCTCATCCACCAGGTCGATCGCCTTGTCGGGAAGGAACCTGCCGCTCACGTACCGATCCGACAGGACCGCCGCGGCGACGAGCGCCGGGTCCTGGATCCGCACGCCGTGGTGGACTTCGTACCGCTCCTTCAGGCCGCGGAGGATGCCGATCGTGTCCTCGACGCTCGGCTCGCCGACGAGCACCGGCTGGAAACGCCGTTCGAGCGCGGGGTCCTTCTCGATCCGCTCGCGGTACTCGTCGAGCGTCGTCGCGCCGATCGCTCGCAGCTCGCCGCGGGCGAGCATCGGCTTCAGCATGTTGCCGGCGTCCATCGCGCCCTCGGCCGCGCCGGCACCGACGATCGTGTGCAGCTCGTCGATGAACGTCACGATCTGCCCCTCTGACTGCGCGATCTCGTTCAGGACCGCCTTCAGGCGCTCCTCGAACTCCCCGCGGTACTTCGAGCCGGCGACCATCGCGCCCAGGTCGAGCGCGACCACGCGCTTGTCCTTCAGCGACTCCGGCACGTCGCCCGACACGATGCGCTGGGCGAGGCCCTCGACGATCGCGGTCTTGCCTACGCCCGGCTCGCCGATCAGGACCGGGTTGTTCTTCGTCCGCCGCGAAAGGACCTGGATCACGCGTCGGATCTCGTCGTCCCGGCCGATCACCGGGTCGAGCTTGCCGCGCCGGGCGAGATCCGTGAGATCGCGCCCGAACCGTTCGAGCACCTGGATCTTGTCTTCGGGGTTCTGGTCGGTGACGCGTTGACGCCCTCGCACCTGCGCGAGCGCCGCGAGCGTCGCCTCGCGCTCGAGGCCGGCCTCGCGCAGGATCCTGGCGGCGGCCGAGCCGCCTTCGAGCAGCCCGAGCAGCAGATGCTCCGTGGAGACGTACTCGTCGCCGAGCGCCTCGGCCTCACGGAACGCGACGTCCAACGCGGAGGCGAGCGAAGGCCCGAGTCGAGCCTCGACGCCCTGGGCGTAGACCTTGGGAACGCGGTCCAGAGCGGCGTCCACCTGATCGCGGAGCGGCTTCGGGGCGACACCGAGGCCGTGCAGCACCGGGAACACGATGCCCTCCGGATCCGAAAGCAGCGCGAACAGGAGGTGCTCGGGCTCGATCGTCTGATGGCTGCGCGCCACGGCCTGTTGCCGCGCTCCTGCGAGCGCGGCCTGCGACTTCATCGTCAGCTTGTTCGCATCCATGGTCTCGGCTTCCTTACCCAGTCACCCTTCGTCATCCCGTACATCACGTAGTCGCGGGGCGGGCCGCTCGCCTCCGGCATGAAGCCGCGGAGCGTTCCCTCGTTCGCGAATCCAAGCCCATCCAGGACGCGGCGCATCGACACGTTCTCGACGTCGGTCGTCGCCTGGACCCGGATCGCCTCCTCGGCCTCGAACAGGTGATCCGTGAGCAGCGCCACGGCATCCCTGCCGAACCCGCGACCGCGATCCTCGACGTCCCAGAGCTCGATCCCCAGCTCCCAGACGCCGGGCGGCATCGCGTATCGAGGGCAGCGCCCGTGGATGTCACCGACGAGACGCCCGGCGATGTCGATCGCGAACAGCAGCTCCCAGTCGTTGCGCGCCCCAGAGCGCTCGAGACGCTCGCGGCGCTCGCGCGCGGCCGCGTCGTCCAGCTTGATCGCCGGCACGGTCTGCATCCGTCGGAGGCCCAACTCCACCTCCTGCGACCGGAAGCCGCGAAGGACGACGCGCTCGCCGCGCAGCTCGATGCGCTCGCGGCCGGGCTCCGTCATCGACCGGCGTCCTCGTTCCAGGTGAAGGAGCGGACGCTTCGCAGCGGCACGATCGCAACGGTCGAACGGCCGCGATCCACCTGCTCGAGCAGCTCGCGTTCCAGCTCCTCGGTTCGTCGCTGCATCTCCGCCAGCTGCTCGCGCATCTGCATGAACAGCTTCACGCCGGCCAGGCTGATGCCCTCGCGCTGCGTCAGCTCCTGGATCATCTGGATCCGGGCGATGTCTCGTTCGGAGTATCGGCGCGAGTTCCCCGACGTCCGCTTCGGCGCGAGCAGCCCACGCCTCTCGTACATCCGGAGCGTCTGCGGATGCACGCCCGCGAGCTCGGCCGCGACGCTGATGATGTACACGCCGCGCTCCTCGGACACGTCCCGCCGAGGCCGCCGACCGGCGTTGCGTTCCTCGCTCACGTCTCCCGTCCTCTCACACGACCCCGAGTCGCCGTCTCGGCGACTCCTTCTCCTGTTCCTTCAGCTGCTTCAACAGCTCCTTCTCCGACCTCGACAGCCTGTTCGGCACCTCGACCCGCGCTGTCACCAGCAGGTCACCGCGTCCGCCGCGCTTGGGCGCGCCCTTGCCCTTCAAGCGGAACGTCTTGCCGCTGGGCGTCCCGGCCGGGATCTTCATCGTGATCGGGCCGTTGAGCGTCGGAACCTGAACGTTGGCGCCGAGCGCCGCCTCGGGATACGTCAGGGGCAGCTCCAGTGTGAGATCGCTCCCCTTGCGGCCGAAGAACGAGTGCGGCCGCACCCGCACCTCGACGTACAGGTCGCCGGGCTCGCCGCCCGGCGGTCCGGGCTCGCCCCGGCGAGGGAGACGGATGCGCGCGCCGTCCTTCACGCCGGCCGGGATGCGAACCTGGAAGCTGCGGGTACGCCTCTGGCTTCCGGTCCCGCCGCACGTCGGGCAGGCCTGCTCGACGACGCGCCCGGAACCGTGGCACCTCGGGCACGTCTGGTTCATCTGGAAGAAGCCCTGATTCACGGCGATCGACCCCGAACCGCCGCACTGCGGGCACGTGGTCGGGCTCGTGCCCGGCGCCGCGCCGCTCCCGTGACACGTCTCGCACGGTGCCGGACCCTGGATCCGAACGGGAACCGTCGTGCCGGCCATCGCATCGTCGAACGTGACCGTCACGCTCGTCTCCAGGTCGGCTCCGTGCGCGGGCGGCGCGCCGCGACGGCCCGTGGCGCCGCCGAACAGACCGCCGAACAGGTCGCCGAGGTCGCCGAGGTCCTCGAACCTCACGCGCTGCCCGCCCGGGAAACCGCCCGGGAACCCGCCGGTCCCGGCGCCGGCGAACCCGCCCGCACCGAACCCGGACGACGCCATGTCGCGGACCTGGTCGTACTGCTTGCGCTTGTCCTGGTCGCCGAGGACGTCGTACGCGGCCGAGATCTCCTTGAACCGCTCCTCGGCGTCCTTGTTGCCCGGGTTCGCGTCCGGGTGGTGCTTCTGGGCGAGCTTGCGGTACGCCTTCTTGATCTCGGCCGCCGTGGCGTTCTTGGGAACGCCGAGGACCTGGTAGTAGTCCTTCTCGAACCACTCGCGTCGGACGTCGCCGTTCACGGTCGCCCCTTCCGCCTCACGTCCGCTCGACGCGCACGCTGGCCGGGCGGATCACCGTCCCGCGAAGCCTGTAACCCTGTCGGAAGGTCTCGGCGACCCGCGGATCACCTTCCCCGTCGCCGGTCTGCATCAGCGCCTCGTGCTCGTTCGGATCGAACGGCTGCCCGTCAGCCTCGATGCGTTCGAGGCCCTCGCCACGCAACGTCTCGGCCAGCTTGGCGTAGACCAGCTCGACGCCCTTGCGGAACGACTCGAAGTCGGGCTGACGCTCGGCCGCGATCAGGGCTAGGTCGAACTCGTCGAGCACCTCCAGCAACTGCTGCACGAAGCGCTGCATCTCGGCTTCGACGAGGCGCTCCTGCGAGCGCGTCATCCGCTTGCGGTAGTTCTCGAACTCGGCCTGCAGCCTCTGGAGATGATCGCGGTACTCGGCGGCCTCCTTCCGCGCGGCGTCGACGTCGGCGACCGACCCTGTCGCCTCCTTCGCCGGCGCGACGTCACCCTCTCGGTACCGCCGCTTGTCGACGACGCGGACCTTCGGTCGCTGCTCGTCGCCCTCGGGCAGGTCGTGCTCGGTCACTTCGAGCCCTTCACCTGGATCTTGGTGGGCTTGGCCTTCTCGAGCTTCGGCACCTCGACGGTCAGCACCCCCTCGGCGAACCGGGCGTCGACCTTGCCGGTGTCGACCTGCGGCGGGAGGCTGACCGCACGGCTGAACGAGCCGTACCGGCGCTCGATCCGGTGGAAGCTCTCCTCCTCGACCTCCGAGGAGAACTCGCGCTTGCCGCTCACCGTGAGCGTCGAGTCCTCGACCGAGACCTCGACGTCCTCGGGCTTCATGCCCGGCAGCTCCACCGTTACGACGAGCCTGTCATCGGTCTCGTAGACGTCCATCGCGGGCATCCACGGCGCCTGGCGCTCACGGCCGAACGCCCGCTCGATCAGCCGGTCGAACCGGTCGTCGAAGAACCGGACGTCCGGCAACTGGTCGCCCCAGAGCATGATGCGATCCCTCATCGCTCTCCTCCTTCGTCAACGATCTCGCCTTCGACCACGTCGCCCTCGGATCCGCCCTCGGACGAGGTGGCACCTCCACCTGCCTCACCGGCGGCCGCGGCCTGCTGCGCCTCGGGCGTCTGCTGGTACATCGCCTGTCCGATGCCCTGGAACTTCCGCATCACCGCATCCGTACCGGCCTTGATCTTGTCGACGTCGTCTCCCTTCAGCGCCTCCTTCAGCTCGTCGTTCAGCTTCTTGAGCTCGTCCCGGTCAGGCTGCTGGACCTTGTCGCCCCACTCCTCGAGGGACTTGTCGACCTGGTAGCTCAGCTGGTCGCCGGCGTTGCGTGCCTCGGCGGCCTCACGCCGCGTGTGATCCTCGGCCGCGAACTTCTCGGCGTCGGCGACCATCCGGTCGATGTCATCCTTGGACAGCGCCGTCCCGCCCGTGATCGTCATGGCCTGCTCCTTGCCGGTGGCCATGTCCTTGGCAGAAACGTTCACGATGCCGTTGGCGTCGATGTCGAACGCGACCTCGATCTGCGGCATCCCACGGGGCGCGGGCGGGATACCGGTGAGCATGAACTTGCCGAGGGAACGAACGCCCGGCGAGTACACGGTCTCGGCTTCGCCCTGCAGTACGTGGATCTCGACGTTGGTCTGGTTGTCGTCCGCCGTCGTGAAGATCTCGGACTTGCGCGTCGGGATCGTCGTGTTGCGCTCGATCAGCTTGGTGAAGATCCCACCCTTGGTCTCGACGCCCAGCGTGAGGGGCGTGACGTCCAGGAGCAGGATGTCCTTGACGTCCCCCTTCAGGACGCCCGCCTGGATCGCCGCACCGACGGCGACGACCTCGTCCGGGTTGACGCCCTTGTGCGGCTCCTTGCCACCCGTGAGCTCCTTGACGAGCTCCTGGATCATGGGCATCCGGGTCGAACCGCCTACCAGGATGATGTGGTCGATCTCGTCGACAGCCTTGCCCCAGTCCTTGACCGCGAGCTCGAACGGCTCACGGCACCGATCCGCCAGGTCCTCGGTCATCCGCTCGAACTCGCTGCGCGAGAGCTTCATCTCGAGATGCAGCGGCCCCTCGGCGCCGGCCGAGATGAACGGCAGGTTGATGGTCGCCTCGGAGACCTGGGAGAGCTCGATCTTTGCCTTCTCGGCCGCCTCCTTCAGGCGCTGCAGTGCCATGCGGTCCGCACCGAGGTCGATCCCGTAGTTGTTCCTGAACTCCTTGACCATCCAATCGATGACCCGCTGATCCCAGTCGTCACCGCCGAGCTGCGTGTCGCCGTGGGTGGCCTTGACCTCGAACACGCCCTCGCCGATCTCGAGCAGCGACACGTCGAACGTCCCGCCCCCGAGATCGAAGACCAGGATCGTCTGGTCGTGCTGCTTGTCCAGGCCGTACGCGAGGGCGGCGGCCGTAGGCTCGTTGATGATCCGCAGGACCTCGAGCCCCGCGATCTGACCCGCCTCCTTGGTCGCCTGCCGCTGCGAGTCGTCGAAGTACGCCGGCACCGTGACGACTGCCTGGTGCACCGTGTCGCCGAGATACGCCTCGGCATCGCGCTTCAGCTTGCCCAGGATCTGAGCGGACACCTCCTGCGGCGTCCACCGCTTCCCGTCGATGTCCGGCCCCCAGTCCTTCGAGCCCATGTGACGCTTGACGGACCGGACCGTCCGGTCGGGGTTCGTGATGGCCTGGCGCTTGGCGACCTCGCCGACCAGGATCTCGCCGTTCTTCGCGAACCCGACGACCGAGGGCGTCGTCCGAGATCCCTCGGCGTTAGGGATCACGACGGGCTCGCCGGCCTCGAGGACCGAGACCACCGAGTTCGTCGTGCCCAGATCGATCCCAACCGCTCGTGCCATCCGATGCCTCCTTGGATCGTCTTCAGCGCTTTCGAATATAGAACCTTGAGTCCGTCCCTATCAACCCCGTGCCTGGGTAGCCTTGTTCCCGAGGCGTCGGGCGTTCGAGCCGCTGAGGCGTCCGAAAGCTCGACGGGGGTATGCTCCGGCAGATGCTCGCGCGTGCCGCCGCCCTGGTCGTCGTGCTCGGCGTCGCGGGCGGCCTGGCGGCTCGCCGTGCCCGGCTGCTGACGAGGCTCGTGCGGCTCGGCCGCCCCGTCGAGCGAAGGGGCGATCTCCCGACACGTGCCGCTCGGGAGGGAACCGAGGTCCTCGGACAGCGCAAGCTCTTCCAGCGGGCCGTGCCCGGTCTCATGCATGCCCTGATCTTCTGGGGATTCCTGGTGCTCCTCACCACGATCCTCGAGGTTTTCGGACAGGTGATCGACCCGACGTTCGAGCTCCCCCTCGTCGGCGGGACGGCGTGGCTCGGGCTCGTGCAGGACGTCTTGGCAGCCGGGGTGCTCGTCGGTCTGGCGATCGCCGTCGCGATCAGGCTCGGTCAGCGGCCCGAACGCTTCGTCGGCAGCCATCGAATGGACGCGTACCGGATCCTCGGGCTGATCTTCTGGATCATCATCACGCTGTTCCTTGCCCGCGGAGCCCGGATCGCGGTCGGGTACGCGCCGGACTGGTGGTGGACGCCGGTGTCGACCGGTGCGTCCCTCCTGTTCGGATGGATGTCCGACGGATGGCAGCGAGCCGCGATGTGGGCGTTCCTCGCGCTCCACGCCGCGATCATCCTCGGGTTCCTCGTGTACCTCGGCTACTCGAAGCACCTGCATATCGCGACGAGCGCGATCAACGTGTTCTTCGCGAACACGAGGCCCAGAGGCACCCTCACACCGCTCCGGATCGACCTCGAGGCCACCGACGACGTCCATCTGGGAGCGGCGACGATCACGGACCTCACGTGGAAGCAGACGCTCGACCTCTACGCCTGCACGGAGTGCGGCCGTTGCCAGAGCGCGTGTCCCGCATGGAACACCGGCAAGCCGCTGTCACCGAAGCTCCTGGTCATGAACCTGCGCGACCATCTGCTCGAACGCGGTCCGCTCGAGCTCGAGGCCCGAGCGGCGGGAACGGGGCTGGACCCCGTGCCGCTGGTGCCGGACATCGTGGACGAGGAGGTCCTGTGGTCGTGCACCACGTGCGGCGCGTGCGTGCGCGAGTGCCCGGTCGACATCGAGCACATCGACACGATCGTCGACATGCGGCGGAACCTCGTGATGGCCGAGTCACGGTTCCCCGCCGAAGCAGGGACGTTGCTCCGCAACCTGGAGGGGTCGTCCAACCCTTGGGGCATGCCACAGGGACAGCGGGCCGACTGGACCGAGGGCCTGGACGTGCGCGTGGTTGGCCCAGGCGAGAAGGCGCCCGAGTACCTGTACTGGGTCGGTTGCGCAGGCTCGTTCGACGACAGGGCCAAGGCGATCTCGCGCGCCGTCGTCGCGCTGCTCCAGCGCGCACAGGTCTCGTTCGCGATCCTTGGACCACGCGAGCTGTGCACGGGTGACCCCGCTCGACGGATCGGGAACGAGTACCTGTTCCAGACGCTCGCCGAGCAGAACGTCGCGACGCTCGCCGACGCCGGCGTGACGAAGGTGATCGCGAACTGCCCGCACTGCTTCAACACGCTGCGCAACGAGTATCCGGAGTACGGCGGACGCTACGACGTGATCCATCACTCGCAGCTGTTCTCGCGTCTGGTCGCGGAGGGACGGCTCCGACCGACGAAGCGCGTCGCCACCACCATCGCCTACCACGACCCCTGTTACCTGGGCCGGCACAACGGTGTGTACCGCGATCCGCGCGAGGCGCTCCAGGCCGTGCCCGGGGTGGAGACCGTCGAGATGCCGCGCCACGGCGAGCGCGCGCTGTGCTGCGGCGCGGGAGGCGCTCGGATGTGGATGGAGGAGCGCATCGGCAAGCGGATCAACGAGGAACGTGCGGAGGAGGCTGCCTCCACAGGCGCCGCGACGGTCGGCGTCGCGTGCCCCTACTGCCTGATCATGCTCGACGATGGAGCACGGGCACGGAGCCAGGAGACCGAGGTGGTCGACCTGGCCCAGGTGCTCGATCGCTCGGTCGGCGGGCCCGGCACGTAGCGCCGGCCGCGCCGGCCACGTAACCCCGGGAGAGCAGACGCCGGCACGCCCAGCCGCCGATTCAAGCCACGGCCCCGAACGACCGAAACGTGAACCAGGCCGAACGAACCGCATCCGCCGAGCGGCGGATGGCGGTCGGTCGGTGCCGAAGGGCGGGCGGGCTCCCGAACGGACGCCCACCGTCCGGAGGAAGGACGGAGGTCGGTGAACACGATGACGCTTCGAGGCGCGAGAGCCACGGACGGCCTCGGGCGAGCCAAGCACGACGACGACATCGTCGACGTCGAGGCGCCGCTCAACGACGCCGCCGAGGCCGATCGCGAACGCCTCGCATACGCGATCCATGACGGGCTAACACAGGTGATCACGGCTTCGGTGCTCGAGCTGGAGTCGCTCGCGCATCGTGCCCACGTGCGGCCGGAGGAGGCGTCCGAGGCGCTCGAGCAGGCGATCCGAAGACTCCGTTCGGCCCTCACAGAGGTGCGTGGGGTCCTCGCGACGCTCACACCGGCGGAGCCCGGCGGTGCGCAGCCGATCGAGGATCTGTTGCGGAGCATCCTCGAACGCTGGCAGCTCCCCGCCACCTGGTCGGTGCAGGGCGACCTCGCCGAGATCCCGGACGCCGTCTTGGAGGCGGCATCATCGGTGATCCGCGAGGGCATCGCGAACGCGGCCAAGCACGCCGACACGGGTGAGGTGGCCGTTCGAGTACACGCGTCTGATCGAGCCCTCGAGATCAGCGTGGAGGACAAGGGCCGAGGTTTCCGCGGGGACGGCGAAGCGCCGGCGGGACACCTCGGCCTCGACATGCTTCGTCGGCGGGTCGCCAACGTGCGGGGAACGCTCGACGTCCACTCGGCGCCGGGCGCGGGAACGCGGGTCGTCGCGCGGCTGCCCGTGACGGACAAGGAGTGAGCCGGTGAAGGTGCTCGTCGTCGACGACCATGCGTTGGTTCGCCGCGGGATGGGCCATGTGATCCGTGAGTGCTTCCCCGACGCCGAGGTGCTCGAGGCCGGGAGCGCCAAGGAGGCGATCGAACGGCTCTCCGCCAACGAGGTCGACGTCGCGCTGGTCGACGTTCGGATGCCGGATGCTGACGGCCTGGAGCTGCTCCACGACGTGAAGGCGCGCTGGCCGGAGCTTCCCGTGATCATGCTGACGTCGTTCGACCACGCGCACTACGTGCGGCGGGCGCTCGCCGAGGGCGCAGCCGGGTACATGCTGAAGGACGCCACGCCGGAGGACCTCGAGCAGGCGATCCACGTCGCGCTCTCGGGCGGCGGCAACGTCCTCTCACCGAAGGTGATCCAGAACCTGTTCGAGTCGATGGATGGGAGCGCCTCGGACGGGACGCCGGCTCCGCGTGCCGCCGGGAGCCTCACCCGGCGCGAGACCGACATCCTGTCCCTGCTCGCCGAGGGCCGCAGCAACCGAGACATCTCCCGCGCGCTGTTCCTGTCCGAGAAGACGGTCAAGGCGCACCTCGCGGCGATCTTCCGCAAGCTGAGCGTGACCAACCGGACGCAGGCAGCGATGGTCGCCGTGTCGATGGGGATCGGCCCCGGCATGCAACCAGTCGAGTACGTCGGCCGCGCGAGCGAGTCCGGCCACTGAACGAGGTGACGTCATGTCCGGTCGCGAGCGCGAGGTCCCTGGGTCGACGCTCCGCGAACGTGATCTGGAGGCCTTTGAGGACGCCTGGTATCGGGCGCTCAAGGCCCGGCAGCGGCCGGCGCGGGAGGCACCCTCCGGTGAGAGCGCGGGGGAACCGACGCGTGCGGAGCGTGCCCCCGAGCACAGCGCGACCGGTTGAGCCCGGACGCTAGCGCTCCGGCTCCCCGAACTCCTCGAAGAAGCGGCTGGCAGTGGGTCCCCGCTGGCCCTGGTACTTGCCCGTGCCCTTCGAACCGTACGGGACCTCAGCCGGCGTCGAAAGGCGGAAGAACGAGATCTGACCGATCTTCATCGCCGGATAGATCGTGATCGGCAGGTTCGCCACGTTGGAAAGCTCCAGCGTCAGGTAGCCGTTCCACCCGGGATCGACGTATCCGGCCGTCGAATGGATCAGCAGACCGAGCCGCCCGAGGCTCGACTTGCCTTCCAGGCGCGCGACCAGGTCGTCCGGCAGGCGCACTCGTTCGAGCGTCGAGCCCAGGACGAACTCGCCGGGATGCAGGATGAATGGCTCCTCGTCCGAGACCTCGACGAGCTCGGTGAGGTCGGGCAGCTCGCGACGCACGTCGATGTACGGGTAGCGCGAGTTCGCGAAGACACGGAAGCGAGCGTCGACGTGCAGATCGACCGACGAGGGCTGGACGCAGGTGTCGTCGAACGGATCGATCTCGACGCGCCCGGCCGCGACCTCCTTGCGGATGTCGACGTCGGACAGGATCATCGCCGTCGGATGCTAGTCGGCCCTCGAGGCGGCCACCCAGCGTTCGAGCACGGCGTTCGCCGCACCCGAATCGACCGAGGTCTCCGCCAGCGCGATCCCGTCCTCCAGCGCGCTCACTCGGCCCGCAACCTCGAGGGCGGCGCCCGCGTTCAGCAGCACGACGTCGCGACGCGGACCGCGCTCGCCTTCCAGGATCGATCGCGCGATAGACGCGGAGGCCTGCGGCTCGCCGCCACGGAGATCCTCGAGCGTCGCCCGGTGAAGACCGACGTCGGCGGGATCGATCGTGGTGCTCCGCATGTCTCCGTCCGCCACGTCGAATACGGTCGACGGCCCCGTCGTCGTCAGCTCGTCGATGCCGTCCATGGCCCGGAAGAGCTTGGCCCGGCTTCCGCGCCGAGCGAGGACCTGTGCGAGCAGCGGCAGCATGCGTTCGTCCGAGACACCCACGACCTGCGCGTACGGGCGTGCCGGGTTGGTCAACGGCCCGAGGAAGTTGAAGACCGTCGGGACGCGCAGCTCCCGTCGGATCGGGCCGGCATGACCCATCGCCGGGTGGAAGACGGGCGCGAACAGGAACCCGATGCCGGCCTCCGTCAGGCAGCGCTCGACCCCGGCCGCATCGAGATCGATCCGGATGCCGAGGGCCTCGAGGAGGTCCGCCGAACCGCAGAGCGATGAAGCTGCCCGGTTCCCGTGCTTGGCGACGGGGACGCCGGCACCGGCGACGACGATCGCGGCGATCGTCGAGATGTTGAACGTGCCGCTCCTGTCGCCGCCCGTCCCGCACGTGTCGACGACCGGCGCGGGAGGGGCGACGGGATTGGCGAACGAAAGCATCGTCTCGGCGAAGCCCTCGATCTCCTCGGCGCTCTCGCCCTTGGTCCGAAGGGCCATCAGCAGACCGCCCACCTGTCCGGGGGTTGCCTCGCCAGCCATCACCAGGCGCATCGCCTCGGCGGCTTCGTCCCGGCTGAGCGAACGGCCCGATGAGACCTTCGATAGCGCGTCCGGCCAGAAGCTCGCGGGCGGCGGGGTCATGGGGCCTCGCAGGCTAGCAGGTGATCGGCGGATCCCTGCGCGGAGCGGTCGGCGCTCGGTAGACTGTCCGTCGCTCGCTACGGCGGGCTGGCTCCGCGGGCGTGGTTCAATGGTAGAACGCAAGCTTCCCAAGCTTGAAACGGGGGTTCGATTCCCCTCGCCCGCTCCGATCAGCTGATCCGAGCCTTCAACACGGCCGGCCCGGTCGGGCAGAGCTCGAACAGTGGGCACTCCTCGCACCGCGGGCGTCCCGCCTTGCAGATCTCTCTGCCGAGCCGGATCAGGCCGACGTGGAGCGGCGTCTTGATCTCGTCGGGGACAAGGGCCTCGAGGAGGCGCTGAGCTCGAGCGGCGGACGTCTTCGGCACCAGCCCGAGACGCGTTGCCACGCGATGCACGTGCGTATCGACCGGGATCGTTTCGCGCTCGAACGCGAACCCCATGACGACGGCGACCGTCTTCGGCCCCACGCCCGGGAGGCTGGACAGGTACTCCACGATGTCCTCGTCCGGGCGCGTCGCGAGGTGCGAGAGCTCGTACCGGCCCTCTCGCTGGTGGATCTCGCGAAGGATGGCCTGGATCCTCGCCGCCTTGGTGTTGGCCAGACCACCCGGGCGGATCGTGTCGGCCACCTCAGCGGTGGCAGCCCGCACGACGTCGTCCCACGTGGGATACCGGCCGCGCAGCAGGTCGAACGCGCGAGCGGCGTTGAGGTCGCTGGTGTGCTGCGATTGCACGGTGAGGATGAGCTCGTCGAGGGGGTCGGTCGCCCTGGGTGGTAGCAGGTCGCCGAAGTGTCTTTGCAGCCGCCGGACGATCGCGCGGACACGCCGGCGGCTGACCGTCACGACGCCGCTGGGGCGTGGTTCCTGAATTGCGTGAGATGCGGTAGGAACGTGAGGGGGACGGTGTCCGTCGGGCCGTTCCGGTGCTTGGCCACGATGAGGTCGGCGAGACCCTTCTTGGCCGGGTCGGAGTCGTCGCGGTGGATGAACATCACGACGTCCGCGTCCTGCTCGATGGCTCCGGACTCGCGTAGATCCGAGAGCTGTGGCCGCTTGTCCTGGCGGCGCTCGGGGTCACGGTTCAACTGCGAGACGGCGACGACGGGGATCGCGAGCTCCTTGGCGAGCATCTTCAGGCCGCGGCTGATCTCGGCGATCTCCTGCTGACGGTTGTCGACGCGGCGGGTGTGCGACATGAGCTGGAGGTAGTCGACGATGATCATGCCGAGACCCTGCCGCCGCGCCGAGAGCCGGCGCGCCTTCGCACGGATGTCGACGAGCGTCACGTTCCCGGAGTCGACGATGTACAGGGGCGCCTCGTGGAGGGTGTCGGCAGCCTGCGCGATCCGCGACCAGTCCTCGGCCCCGACGCGCTTGTTCCGGATGCTGTCCCAGGCGACACGCGCCTCGCCACAGAGCAACCGCATGCCGATCTCCCACCGTGACATCTCGAGCGAGAACATCGCGACCGGGATACCGGCGTCCACGGCGACGTTGCGGGCGACGTTGGTCACGAACGACGACTTGCCGACCCCCGGACGGGCCGCGATCACGATCAAATTGCCGGCCTGCATGCCCGAGAGCAGCGTGTCGACATCGCGGAAGCCGGTGGGCACACCCGCGAACGCCGACTCTCGGTTCTGGATCCGTTCGAGATCCGCCATCGCCTCGTCCACCAGCTCGCGGAGCGACGCAACCTGCTCCTTCTCGCCGTGGCGGGCGACGTCGTAGATGCGCTGCTCGGCCTCGTCCGCGACGTGTTCGGGCTCGGTGGCGGGCGCGTAGGCCATCTCCATGATGTCGGCGGCCGCGCCGATGAGCCGCCGCAGCAGCGCCGTCTCCGCGACGATCCGTGCGTACGACGCCGCGGCGGCGGGCGTCGGCACGCGGTCGACGAGGTCGGAGATCGCGAGATGCCCACCTACCTCCTCGAGCGTCCCTCGGCGCTTCAGCTCCTCGACGGCGGTGATCGCGTCCACGGGGTCGCCACGCCCATAGACCTCGCGCAGCGTCTCGAAGATCTTGGCGTGGGCGGTTCGGTAGAAATCTGCGGGCCGGACGATCTCGATCACGTCGCCGATCGCGTCCGGCGACAGCATCATCGACCCGAGGACCGACTCCTCCGCCTCGAGGTTGTGCGGCGGCACGCGCTCCGGCCGGATCCGCCGGACGTCATCTGCCGCCTTCACCACGCTCCACCCCCCTCGCCCGGAACCGCGCCGGAACGCTAGACCGGCCGGTCTTCGGGCTCCAGCGGAAAAACGATGGGGAAACACGATCCGCTGGTCGTGCCGCGAGATTCCTTGTCACTGTGCCTGCGACCTGCGATTCCACAGAGGGATAACCCTGTGGACATCTGTGTATCGCCTCCCAACGACATCGGATCACAGGCATGTGATTCTCGCACGCGGCCGGGCATCTTGTGTCGGCGGCATCGGCCGCCGGGCCCGACCGAACGGAGCGGCAGCCGCGGGCACCGCCGCTATGCTCCGCCCGATGCCCCGACCGCGTCTGCTCGTGATCCAGCACAACCTCGACGACCACCTGAACGAGCTCGGTGGTCCGCTGGTCGACGCCGGCCTCGAGATCGATCCCTGGTTCACGCAGGGGCGGCCCGAGCCACCTCGCGACGCGAGCGAGTACGACGGCGTCGTGTCGCTCGGCGCCATCGCGGGCGTCGCCGATGAGGACGACCATCCGTGGATGTCCGCCGAACGCGCCGTCCTCGAGAAGGCGCTGGGGGACGGCGCTCCCACGCTCGGTGTGTGCTTCGGCGCGCAGATGTTGGCGAGCATGGCCGGCGCACGCGTGCACCGAGCGGACCGAGCCGAGATCGGCTGGACCCAGGTGCACATGGAGCCGGCCGCGAGCGACGACCCCGTCCTGTGCTCGCTCGGAGCGAGGCCGCACGTCTTCCAGTTCCACTACGACACGTTCGAGGACCCGCCGGGCGGCGAGATCCTCGGACGCGCGGGCGACGACAACCAGGTGCTACGGATCGGCGATCGAGCGTGGGGGCTTCAGTTCCACGTGGAGGTCAGCCCCGGCGCGATCTACTCGTGGGCCGGAACGTACCGAGCGGAGATGCTCGAACACGGCGTCGATCTCGATGACCTGTTCGCCGAGACCGCCGAGCGTTGGACGCACTACCGCTCCGTCGCGCGCTCGCTCGCGACGGCGTTCGCCCACGAGGTCGCCCGTTTCGCCGCAGATCGGTGACCGGGGAGGTCCGGTCAGCAGACGATGCTGACGCCTCCCGGTCCGACCAACAGCCCCACGACGATGAGCACGATGCCGCCCACGATGCTGCCGCGGATCAGCGTCACGATGCCCGCGATCACGAGCACCGCCGCGATGATCCACAGGATCGTTCGGACGCCGTCTCCACATGCCGCGATGATCGGGTCCACGCCGACTCCCTTCCGTCGCAATGTTCCCGCGATACCCGGAACCGCGAAGGATACACACCGGCCAGGCCGCCCGGCACCGGGCACCGCCCCGGAGCCAAGCCGAAGCGGACCGAGGGTCGGATGACCAGCACCGCGCCTGCCCGGACCGCAGCGCGCCGAACCCGGCCTCGGCGCCACGGCGCCGAAGCCGTAGCTCAGGCAGACCGGGGGTCCGCGACCACCTCGACGGAGATGATCGGGTCGACCTCCGCGAACAGGTGGACCCTCACCTCGTGAACCCCGATCGAGCGGATCGGCTCGTCCATGTGGACGTCGTGCCGATCGACTCGAACGCCCGTCTGGGCCTCGATCGCCTGCGCGACGTCGCTCGGGGTGACGCTGCCGAACAACCGGCCCTCCTCCCCCGCATGTGCGGACACGGAGATCGAGGACGCCATCAGGCGCTGGGCCACCTGTTCGGCCTCCGTCTTGGCGACGTTGACGCGAGTGGTGTGCGCGCGCTTCAGGCTCTCGACGTGCTTCACACCGCCCTTGGTCGCCCTGACGGCGAGCCCGCGGGGCATGAGGTAGTTGCGCGCGTAGCCGTCGGCGACGTCGACGACGTCGCCCGGGACGCCGAGCTTGTCGACCGGCTTCTGGAGGATGACCTTCATCGTGTCGAGTACGGCAGCAGGGCCATCTCGCGCGCGTTCTTCACGGCGGTGGCGACGTCGCGCTGGTGCTGCGAGCAGTTGCCGGTCACGCGCCGCGCGCGGATCTTGCCGCGCTCCGACACGAACCGGCGCAGCGTGGCCGTGTCCTTGTAATCGACGTACTCGATCCGATCCTTGCAGAAGATGCAGACCTTGCGCTTCTGCTTCTTCTGCCAACCCTTGTCGTCCTTCTCCCGCTTCGCGGGTCGCTTCCTCGCTTTAGGGGGCATCCAGAGGTGTCTCCTCATCTGCCATGGGAGCGCCGACCGTGGCGGGCGCCCAGTCGCTCGAACCCGAACGACCCTGGCGCTCGACCTTCGCGGTCGCCCAACGCAGGCTCGGGCCGACCTCGTCGGCCTCGATCTCGATAACCGTGCGCTTGTCGCCCTCCTGCGTCTCCCAGGACCGCATCTGCAGCCGTCCCGTGACGACGACGCGGGTCCCACGCGTCAGCGTCTCGGCGCAGTTCTCGGCAAGGCTCCGCCAGGCGTTCACCGAGAAGTACGACGTCTCGCCGTCCTTCCACTGTCCCGACTCGTCCTTGTAGCGTCGGTTGACCGCCACGCGGAACTTCACGACGGCGGCCCCGTTGGGCGTGTAGCGCAGCTCGGGGTCGTCCGTGAGGTTGCCCACGATGGTGACCTGGTTCTCGCTCGCCATCTCATCACCTTCCGTTCCGTGACCGCTCCCCGTCGGATGGCGTGCCGGGGAGGGGGAAGTCGCTTCTCGTTACGCGGCCTCGCCACGCACGACGATCTTGAACCGCAACACCTCGTCCGCGAGCTGCAGCGAACGCTCGAGCTCCCGCAGGGCCTCGGGCTCCGCGGTGAACTCCACGACGACGTAGTAACCCTCGTTCTGGCGTTCGATCTCGAACGCGAGCCGACGACGGCCCCACCGGTCCACGTTGCCGACCTGGCCGCCGTGCTCGGTGACGACGCGGCTGATGCGATCCAGCGCCCCGGACACGACGGACTCGTCGGCCTCCGGGGGTAGGATGAGCATGCCTTCGTACTGCCTCAGTTCCCCACCTCCTCTGGTCTGAGCGGCCCCCACGGGGGGAGCAGGCTGTGGTTGGCCCCCAGAGTCTACCGGCTGCTCGCTGGCGCGACCCTAGCACCCTGCGCCGACACGCAGGCCACCCGCCCGGGAGATGCGGTGCGGACGACCCTGACCCCGCTCGCCTCGAACGCGACCATGGAGGCGTGATGCCGAAACGCGCATGGATAGCGGCGTCGGTGAGCCTGCTCCTCGTGCTGGGCGGTTGCTCGGGCACGGAAGGGGCCGGAGGCGCGGACGACGCCGTCGTTCCGATCGTCGTCGACACCGATGTCGGCCAAGACGACGCCATGGCCCTGCTGTTCCTCCTCCATCATCCGGGCCTGCGGATCGAGGCGATCACCGTGAGCGGGACCGGCCTCGCCCACTGCGACGCCGGCGTGCGCAACGTCCTCGCCTTGCTCGACGTCGCCGACGCCCCTCGCGGCATCCCCGTCAGCTGCGGACCGGAGAAGCCCCTGCCCGGAACGTCGGCGACGACCGGTTCGTTCCCCGACGACTGGCGCGCCCAGACGGACGGCTTCTACGGCGTCGACCTTCCCGACCCCGACCGCTCGCCGGTCGCCGTGCCGGCGCCCCGGCTGCTGCGTTCGGCCATCGCCGATGCGGGCGCCGACGTTCGCCTGCTCACCTTGGGACCGCTCACCAACGTGGCCCTCGCCCTCCGCGAGGATCCGGATCTCGTGGACCGGGTCGAACGGATCGTGATCATGGGTGGAGCCGTCGACGTTCCCGGCAACGCGATCGAGAACCCCCTCGCGGAGTTCAACGTCTGGGTCGACCCGGTCGCGGCCGAGGAAGTCCTGCGATCGGGTGCCGAGATCGACCTGATCCCCCTCGACGCGACGGAAGGAGCACCCGTCACGCGGTTCTTCGCCGACGCGCTGGAACGCCACCGGGTTACGCCGGAGGCCGAGCTCGTCCATTCGCTGTTCGAGGCTCAGCCGTACCTGCTGGAGGGCGGTTTCTTCTTCTGGGACCCGGTCGCGGCGGCGGTCCTGGTCGATCGGTCGCTCGCCAGGTTCGAGGAGCATCGCGTGACGGTGCTCGAGGGCAAGCCGACGATCCAGGGATGGACGGTGCACGATGCCGACGGCGCGCCGATCAACGTCGCCACTGATGCGGACGGGCTGGCGTTCGAACGCGTCTTCCTGAACGCGCTGAACGGCGACGACCACGTTCGCGACACCAGGCCCGAACCCGTCGCGCACGCCGAGATCTCGGCTTCGGGATGCCGGTGGAGCGGGCCGTCGACGCTGCCGATGGGGCTCGCGGCCGTGAGCCTCGACGCGCCGGCGAACGCATCGACGGTGCTCGCCGTCATCGAGCTCCTCGAGGGAAGGACGATGGACGATCTCGAGGCATGGCTCGCCGCACGCGACGATGTGGTGCGCAGGCAGCCGCCCGCCTGGATCGCGTTGGCGGCATTCGTCGACGCGAGGGCCGGCTCACCGGTCGCCGTGCCACTCGCACCGGGGCCGCACGGGGTCGTCTGCATCGCGCCGAGCGGGCACGTCGAGGTCGTCGGCTCGTTCGACGTCCCGGCTGACCCGCCCGCGTGAACGGCCTCGGGTAGACTCGTCGGATCTGCCGTGCACTCACACGAAGGAGGCGCGAGCGATGACGGTCACGATCCGCGACCTGCAGACGTGGAAGGCGGAGGGCAAACGGTTCGCGATGCTCACCGCCTACGACTTCCCGACGGCGAGGATCTTCGACGAGGCCGGGATCCCGGTGCTCCTCGTAGGGGACTCGGTCGGCAACAACGTCCTCGGTTACGAGAACACGCTTCCCGTGACCATGGACGAGATGCTCCATCACACACGCGCCGTCGCGCGAGGCGTCGAGCACGCGCTGGTCGTCGGCGACATGCCCTTCCTCTCGTACCAGGTCAGCGTCGAGGAAGGCATCCGCAACGCCGGACGCTTCCTCAAGGAGGGCGGCGCGGCCGCCGTGAAGATCGAGGGCGAACAGATCGAGCTCGTCCACAAGCTCGTCCAACTCGGCATCCCGGTGATGGCGCACGTCGGTCTCACGCCGCAGTCGGTCCACGGTCTCGGCGGCTACCGGGTCCAGGGTCGCGGCGAGGAGGCCACGCGCGTGATCGACCAGGCCCTATCGCTCGAGAAGGCCGGTGCGTTCGCGATCGTGCTCGAGGCCATGCCATCGGATCTCGGTGCCGAGATCACGAGGACGCTTCACATCCCGACGATCGGGATCGGCGCCGGGCCGAACACCGACGCGCAGGTCCTCGTGGCGCACGACCTTCTGGGTCTGTCCGAACGGCTGCCGCGGTTCGCTCGCGCCTACGCCGACCTGCGCGGCCAGATCGGCCGAGCGGCCGCGGCGTTCGCCGCGGACGTGGCCGAAGGTCGCTTCCCCGACGCTGACCACTCGTACTCGTAAGAGGCCGTTTCTCGTTCGTCGCGGCTCAGGGTCGGCCCCGAACGTGCCGAAAACGTCTTCGACGGCACGGAGCGGGCCGGCGCTCACGAGGCGCCGCCCACCGGCGGAGCCTCACCCCGGCATCGCCGGACCGTAACGGCGGGGCCGCCACCCCCTCGGCGGCCCCGCCGCCTCCCCATGGGGTGCGGCATACCCGGATAATCCGCCCGGATGCCGAACGCCGTGCGTGGGATCGGGCTCGGGACGATCTTGGCTCTGCTCGCGGGCACGCTCGTCCTCGGGCAGGCCCTGAAGGGTCCGTGCAGCTCGGGCGCGTGGGACGACGGGCGTCAGTACAAGTGGCTGTGCT
Organism: Actinomycetota bacterium; assembly: GCA_048594645.1. Taxonomy (GTDB): domain Bacteria; phylum Actinomycetota; class UBA4738; order UBA4738; family HRBIN12; genus DASSJM01. Next base: position 1,950 of record JBMDWR010000089.1, on the reverse strand, counting down.
ACTCCGACATCGTCCACCAGCTCGATACGGAGCAGTTGCGTGGCGGCCGCCTCCCGTTCCTCGACGGGTGCCGCGAAGCCCCCGGTGAGTGCGATGAGTACCCGGTGCTCACGATGTGGACGATGCGTGTCGCCGCTTGGATGTCCGGACCGAGCGTCACCGGCTTCTTCTACTGGGGTGCCGCCCTGATGTGGATCGCGGCGATCGCGACGGCCATCGCGCTCTACGTCATGGTGGGGTCTCGCGCCCTGTACTTCGTCCTCGCCCCGACCCTTGCGATCTACGCCGCGATGAACTGGGACCTGCTCGCCGTCGCGTTCGCGACGGGGGCCACGCTCGCGTACCTTCGGCGAAGCGACGGATGGGCCGGCGTGCTGCTCGGGCTCGGTGCGGCGGCGAAGGTCTTCCCGGCGCTGCTCGTGATCCCGTTCGCTACCGGCCGTTGGGCCATGGGCGAACGTGACGCGGCGACCCGAGTGGCGTTGGGCGCTGCCGGAGCATGGATCGCCGTCAACGCACCGTTCGCGATCGTGAGCTGGACCGAATGGACGGAGTTCTTCCGGTTCAACACCGAGCGGCCCGCCGACTGGGACACGTTCTGGTACATCGCGTGCGAGCGCGCCATCGGTCAGACGTGCTCGGAGACCGGGCTCATCAACGCCGCTTCGCTCGCGATGTTCGTCGCGTGGACCGTCGTCGTCTGGCTCGTGAAGGCCAGACGCGATCCCGGCTTCCCTCCCTGGACGTTGGGGTTCCCGATCCTGATCGTGTTCTTGTTGACCAACAAGGTGTACTCACCGCAGTACGGCCTGTGGCTGCTTCCGTGGTTCGCGCTCACGTTCCCCGACCTGCGCCTGTTCGCGGCGTTCGAAGCGGCGGACGTGGCCGTGTTCGCCACCCGCTTCTCCTGGTTCGGGACGCACACAGGCGTCGAAGGCGGTGTTTCGGGCGCACCGCTCTGGCTCTTCGAGATCGCGGTGTTGATCCGTGCGGCGATCATGATCGTCTGCGTGGTCCGCTGGGTGCAACGACGGGCGGAGGAGGCCACCGAGATCGCGCCGCCGGGCGGTTCGGCTGCCGACGCTATCGGCACACGCGGCTGACCGGCCCCGTCACCTGAAGGTGGATGGCGGCATCGGCTGTCACCGAGGGGGCGCCAGACGGTGATAATCGGCGGGTGTCTACCTCCAGACGTTCGATCGGGATCGGCGCCGTCTTCCTCCTCCTCGCGGCGACACTCGCGGTCGGCTACGCGTTCAAGCACGCGTGCGTGGAGGGAGACTGGCAGGACGGGCGCCCGTTCACGCGCGGCTGCTACACGGATCTCGTCGGGCTGATCCAGAGCGAGCAGCTGACGGGGAACCGCCTGCCCTACCTCGACCCCTGCCAGAACGTCCCCGAGAGCAGCACGTGCGACGAGTACCCCGTCCTGACGATGTGGACGATGCGCCTCGCGGCGTGGGCATCGGGCGACGACACCACGCGCTTCTACTTCGCGAACGCGATGATGATGTGGCTGGCGGCCTTCTGGACGGCCCTGTGCCTGTACCTGATCGTGGGGCAACGCGTCCTGTACTTCGTGCTGGCTCCCACCCTCGCGCTCGCCGCGACCAACAACTGGGACCTGCTCGCCGTGGCGCTTTCGACGGCCGCCGTGCTCGCCTACCTGCGCAGGCGCGATGTGTGGTCCGGGATCCTCCTGGGCCTCGGTGCCGCCGCGAAGATCTACCCGGCCTTCCTGGTCGTGCCCCTGGTCGCCGGACGCCTCCGGGGCAAGGAGCCCGATCGCGGCATCCACCTCGCGTGGGCGGCGACGGCGACGTGGATCGCCCTGAACCTGCCGTTCGCGCTCGGCGGCACGAGGGGCTGGCTCGAGTTCTTCCAGAACTCCAGCCAACGGGACGCCAGCTGGAACAGCCTGTGGTACACGGCGTGCAAGCTCGCCACCGG
>JBMDWR010000088.1:0-5806 GCA_048594645.1 Actinomycetota bacterium | reverse complement strand
CGCGCGGGGCGTGGTCCACCGCGACATCAAGCCCGGCAACATCATGCTGAACCCGCGCGGCGAGGTGAAGGTCACCGACTTCGGCATCGCCCGGGTGACCGCGACGGCGGAGACCGTCGCGCAGACCGCCTCGATCCTGGGAACCGCCTCGTACCTCTCGCCTGAGCAGGCGCAGGGCCAGCCGGTCGACGCGCGTTCGGACATCTACTCGCTCGGGTGCGTCGTGTACGAGATGGTGACCGGCCGCCCGCCCTTCCTCGGCGACTCCCCCGTCGCCGTCGCCTCGAAGCAGGTCCTCGAGCAGCCCGTGCCGCCTTCCCGGCTGAACGCCGACGTGACCGCGGACCTGGATGCGGTGATCCTGCGGGCGCTCTCGAAGAACCCCGCCAACCGGTACCAGTCGGCCGAGGAGATGCGCGCCGACCTCGAACGCGCCAAGCGCGGCCTGCCGGTCGACGCCACGCCGCTGCTCGCCGCCGCCGCCGGGACGACCCAGGTACTCGACCGGCCGCCCGCGCACGCGACCGAGGTGCTCCCGCCGCCCGAGCCCGAACGTCGCTCGACCTCATGGGTCCCGATCGTCGTCGTACTGGTGCTCGTCGCGCTGCTCGGGCTCCTGTTGTGGTTCCTGGCGGCCAACCTGCTCTCGGACGACGACCAGCAGACGGGTGTCCTCGTCACGGTTCCGAACGTGGTCGGGGAGTCACGGGTGCAGGCGGAGAACGACCTCGCGGAGGCCGGCCTCGAGGTTGGTCAGATCGCCCGCGTGCCCCCCGCAAACGAGACGCAGGAGCCCGGCACCGTGCTCGAGCAGGACCCCGCCGCCAACGAGGAGGTCGAGCGCGGGACGCCCGTCGACCTCACGATCGTGGAGGCACCGGAGCTCGTCGCGATCCCGGACTTCGAGGGTGCGAGCGTCGAGGACGTCCAGGCGGAGCTGCTCGAGCTGGGGCTCGAACCGGCCGGCCCGGAGGAGGAGGCGAGCGACACCGTGGACGTGGGCTTCGTCACGCGCACCGACCCTGCCGCGAACACCGAGGTCGAGCCCGGCACGCCCGTCACGATCTTCGTGTCGTCAGGACCGGGGACCGTCGTCGTGCCGGACGTGACATGTCAGAGCTTCGGTTCGGCTCAGAACGATATCCGTGACGCCGGACTCGTCCCTGTCAGGTCCAGCGAGACTCGGCCCGAGAACCCCCTATGCACGCTCGGAACGAAGGTTGCTGCACAGGAGCCGGCCGGCGGGACCGAGGTCGAGGTTGGCACGCAGGTGTTCATATTCCCTGGGGAGGAGCCGATCCCGACGGGACCCACCGGTACCACAGGCGACGACGGCTAGCGATGGGGCTCTGGTTCGTTCGGGAGACGTTCACCGATGAGGAGCGCGAGCGGTTGCGCCCGCACTTCACCAACCTGGACGGACCCGTCTTCGCGCTCGTGAACCTGCCCGAGGTGGTGAAGGGCGCGCTGTTCGCCCGGTATTCGCGCACGACCAAGTCGCTCCGAAGGCTGTTCCTGGACGAATTCGCGAAGGACGTCGAGGGGTTCGAGGTGACCGGCTCGATCGGGACCGAACGCGCCGAGCGCCTGTACGACAACGTGTTCTTCGAGTACGGCGACGACTCGGTGGCGCAACTCGGCGGCGTTCACCTCGCGTGCGAGCAGGCGTCTCAGCCGCTCGCCAAGGCGATCGAGTGGGGGCGGCTGGCCGCCTACCTCGAGCAGTCGACGCGATACATGCGCTACGACGACCGACCGGGCGGGCGGTGGCGGCTCACCGTTCCGCCCGAGATCGGGGCCACGCCGGCCGAGGACGCCTACCTCGCGTTCGCCGACCGCACGTTCGGGGCGTACGGCCGGATGTTCCAACCGCTGTTCGACCTCTTCGCCGAGCGCTTCCCGAGGGACCCGAACGACTCCGACTTCCTCTACCGCTCGACGATCACGGCCAAGACGTGCGACACGCTCCGGGTGCTGCTTCCGGCCGGGACGCGTTCGAACCTCGGCGTGTTCGCCACCGGCCAGGCGTACGAGCAGATGCTGCTGCGGATGCGCGCGCACCCGCTGGCGGAGGTGCGCGAGTACGCCGACCTGATGCTGGTCGAGCTCCGGAAGGTGATCCCGGCGTTCCTGCGGCGTGTCGACCTCGAGGACCGCGGCATCGCGTGGTCGCGCTACCTGCGGGAGACGAGCGAGGCGACGGCCGAGGTCACGGGGAAGTTCACGGGCGGCGTCGAGCCGGGGGCGAGGCAGCTCGTGACGCTCACGGACTACGACCCGCTCGGCGAGGAGAAGGTCGTGGCCGCGGCGATGTACGCATCATCGGACCTTCCGGACGATCGCCTGCAGTCGCTCGCGCACTCCATGTCGGCGGACGAGCGCGAGGCGGTGCTGAGGGCCTACGTCGGCGAGCGCGGCAACCGGCGCCACAAGCCGGGACGCGCGTTCGAACGCACCGCCTACCGCTTCGATGTGCTCTGTGACTACGGCGCGTTCCGGGACCTCCAGCGCCACCGCCTGCTCACGCTCGAGTGGCAGACGCTCTCGCCCGACCACGGGTTCGACACACCCGAGGTCATCGCCGACGCAGGCATGACCGACGAGTGGAACCGCGTGATGGAGGACTCGGCGAGCACCTGGACCACGCTCGTTGACCACGCGGGGCCCGACGTCGCCCAGTACGCGGTCGCGATGGCCTACCGGATCCGCTTCGTGATGCAGATGAGCGCGCGAGAGGCGATGCACCTGATCGAGCTGCGCTCGTCACCGCAGGGCCACCCTACCTACCGCCGGGTCGCGCAGCAGATGCACGACCTCATCGAGAAGACGGCCGGGCACCGGGCGATCGCCGCGGCGATGCGCTACGTCGACTTCAGCGACGTGGATCTCGAGCGCCTGGAAGCCGAGCGCCGCGCCGAGGAACGGCGCAAGGCCGCTCAACGGCAGGTCTAGCGGGCGCGTTCGACGCCCAGGATCTCGGTCAGGTCGAACGACACGGGCTCGTCGAGCTGCTCGAACGTGCACGAGCGCGGGTCGCGGTCGGGACGCCAGCGCACGAACTGCCCCGTGTGCCGGAACCGCTCGCCTTCCATGTGGTCGTAGCGGACCTCCACCACGCGCTCGGGGCGCAGCGGCACGAACGTGAGGTCCTTGCCCTGGCTCCACCGGCTGAACTCGGAGCTGCGCGGCGTCCGCGTGCCCTCCGGCACGAGCTTGGACCAATCCCACGGGTGACCTTCGAACGTCGTCACCAGCGGCTGAAGCTCTTGGAACAGCCGGCGCCGCTGCTCCATCGGGAACGCCCCCACGACGCCGACGTTGGCGAGGTCGCCGGCCTCGTCGTACAGGCCGAGGAGCAGTGAACCGATCGCCTTCGCATCCGTCTTGTGCACGCGGTACCCCGCGAGGACACAGTCGGCCGTGCGCTCGTGCTTGATCTTGAACATCACGCGCTTGTCCTGCTCGTACGTGCCGTCGAGTGGCTTGGCGATCACGCCGTCGAGGCCGGCGCCCTCGAACTCGTCGAACCAGCGCCGCGCGACCTCCACGTTCGTCGTCGCCGGCGTCACGTGGATCGGCGGCCGCGCATCGGCGAGCGCCCGTTCGAGCGCATCGCGCCGCTCGCTGAACGGGCGGCCCATGAGGTCCTCATCACCGAGTGCCAGGAGGTCGAACGCGATGAAGTGCGCCGGCGTGGCCTCGGCGAGCATGTTCACGCGGCTCGCCGCCGGGTGGATCCGCTGCTGGAGCGTCTCGAACTCGAGCCGGCGGCCCGCGGGGTCGGGCACGACGATCTCGCCGTCGAGCACGCACCGGTCCGGCAGCTCGCGAACGATGGCCGCGACCACCTCCGGGAAGTACCTGGTCATCGGCCGCGTGTTGCGGCTGCCGATCTCCGCCTCGTCGCCGTCGCGGAAGACGATCGAGCGGAACCCGTCCCACTTCGGCTCGTAGCCGAACGGGCCGACCGGGACGTCCTTCACGAGCTTGGCGAGCATCGGGGAGATCGGTGGCATCACCGGCAGGTTCACGGAGGACATCTTGGCGGACTTCGTCGCGACTGGCCCGCCCTGTGCGCATCGCCTACGCTGTCGCCCCCATGGACCGGCAATCGACGTTCCTGCTGGCGCTCGGGCTGCTGATCGTGGCCGCCGCGGTCGTCTCGGCCGGCGGGTGGGTCCTGTTCGTCCGAGACCGCCGCGCCGGGCGTGGCGAGGACCGCGACGAAGACGTCAGGGCGTCGATGGATCGATGACCGTCAGCCGTTCGAGATATCTCCGATAGAACCCTCGGTCCCTGGTCAACAGGCGGTCCGCCGAGGACGTCGAGGAACGGTCGTACCGCTTGCGCCGGTCGCTGTGGCCGTGGCACACTCCAAGGGTGTTTGAATCGTCGTTCAAGGTCGAAACCTTCCACGTACCCCCCTGAGGGGGCGCCGCCGCAATCGGCCCGTTCCGGCGCCCCCCAACGACCCTCGCATCGGCGGGGGTCGTTCGTTATGTGTGCAGGTGGAAGGGTATGGAGGCATGGCGATGATCGATCTCACGCAGGAAGAGCGGATCCGCCGCGAGGCGGACAACCTCCGCGCGCACTGGGCGTCGAGTCCCAGGTGGAACGGGATCCAGCGCACGTACTCGGCCGAGGACGTGATCGAGCTGCGCGGCTCGATCGCCGTCGAGCACACGCTGGCACGGCTCGGCGCCGAGCGGCTGTGGTGGCTGATGACCACCAAGGACTTCGTCCCGGCGCTCGGCGCGCTGACCGGCGGGCAGGCCGTCGAGATGGTCAAGGCCGGCCTGAACGCGATCTACGTCTCGGGATGGCAGGTGGCCGCCGATGCCAACCTCGCCGGACAGACGTACCCGGACCAATCGCTGTACCCCGTCAACAGCGTCCCCGGCGTCGTTCGACGGATCAACAACGCGCTTCAGCGCGCGGATCAGATCGCGTGGACGAACCGCGACACCGGCACCTACTGGATGGCTCCGATCGTGGCGGACGCCGAGGCCGGGTTCGGCGGCTCGTTGAACACGTTCGAGCTGATGAAGTCGATGATCGAGAGCGGTGCCGCCGGCGTGCACTTCGAGGACCAGCTCGCCAGCGAGAAGAAGTGCGGCCATCTCGGCGGCAAGGTCCTCGTCCCGACGTCGCAGTTCGTGAAGACGTTGAGCGCGGCACGCCTGGCCGCCGACGTTCTCGGCGTTCCGAGCGTCCTGATCGCGCGGACCGACGCCGAGTCGGCCACACTGCTCACCAACGACGCCGACGAGAGCGACCACGCCTTCGTGACCGGCGACCGAACGCATGAGGGCTTCTTCCATGTTCGCAACGGGATCGAGGCGGCCATCGCGCGCGGGCTCTCGTACGCGCCGTTCGCCGACGTGATCTGGTGCGAGACGTCGACGCCGGACCTGGACGAGGCGCGCAACTTCGCCGAGGCGATCCACGAGCGCTTTCCCGGCAAGCTCCTCGCATACAACTGCTCGCCCAGCTTCAACTGGCGCAAGCACCTCGACGACGACGCGATCGCGGGGTTCCAGAAAGAGCTCGGCGCGATGGGGTACCGGTTCCAGTTCATCACGCTCGCCGGCTTCCACGCGCTGAACGCGTCGATGTTCGAGCTCGCGCGCGGGTACGCCGAGGAGGGCATGAGCGCGTACGTCCGGCTCCAGGAGCGCGAGTTCGCGCTCGAACCGCAGGGCTATACGGCGACGCGCCACCAGGCCGAGGTGGGGACCGGCTACTTCGACCGCGTGTCCGAGATCGTCAGCAACGGCACGGCGTCGACGCTCGCGCTCGCCGGTTC
>JBMDWR010000087.1:0-5020 GCA_048594645.1 Actinomycetota bacterium | reverse complement strand
TTTGGGGGTTTGGTGCGCGCCCCCCTCAACACCCCCCCCCCCCCCCCGGTTGCCGCCGCCCCCGATCGCGGGGGCCACGACGGTCAGGACCGCCAGGATGGCGAACCCCCTCTTCAGCCCCCTCATGAAGCCCCCTCTTCTGGGTCGATCGACCCTACCTCCGAACCGTGGGCCGCCTCGACCGCACGATTGTTCCTCCGGTCCCATACCAGCCGGACCTCCTTGCCTCTCACCTGGAGCGCCTCCATCGAGGAGGTGGAGAGGTTCTGCTGCATCACCACGAGCTCACCGCCCACGTCCAGCGTGACGATGTACCTGGTCACGGCACCCAGGTACACCACCTCGCGGACGTGACCCGTCGCGGTGCACGATCCGGCCGCGACCGGCGCGTCGGGTTCGGTCATCGCGATCTTCTCGGGCCGGATCGTGAACGCGTGTGGATCGCCCGTGACGGTGAGCGCCGCGCCGCCCTCGAGCACGTTCGACGTCCCGACGAAGCCGGCGACGAAACCGGTCGCCGGACGCTCGTACACCTCGGCCGGTGTTCCGACCTGCTCGATACGGCCGTGGCTGAACACGGCGAGGCGGTCGCTCATCGTGAGCGCCTCCTCCTGATCGTGGGTGACGTAGACGAACGTCAGCCCGACCTGCTGCTGGATCTCCTTCAGCTCGATCTGCATCGCCTGGCGCAGCTTGAGGTCCAACGCCCCCAGCGGCTCGTCGAGCAGCAGCACCTTCGGGCGGTTGACCAGCGCACGGGCCAGCGCGACGCGCTGCCGCTGGCCGCCCGAGAGCTCGCTCGGCTTGCGGCGGCCGAGCATGGAGAGCTGCACCATCGCGAGGGCGTCTTCCGCCCGCTGGCGGCGCTCGGCCTTCGGAACCTTCTTGACCTTCAGGCCGTACTCGACGTTCTCGACGACGGACATGTGCGGGAACAACGCGTAGTCCTGGAACACCGTGTTGACGTCCCGCTCGTAGGGAGCCAACCGCGACACGTCCTCGCCGCCGAGCAGCACGCGGCCGGACGTCGGCGATTCGAACCCCGCGATCAGCCGCAGGCACGTGGTCTTTCCCGAGCCCGACGGACCGAGCATCGAGAAGAACTCTCCCTCTCGGACCTCGAGGTCGACGCCGTCGACGGCGACCACGTCTCCGAACCGCTTGACGACGCCTTCCAGCGTGACGGCCGCGGCCCGCGACGACGGTCGGGGCGTAACGTCGACCTCCGTTGCACGCTGCGCCAACCTCACCTCCGGGTGCTCGCGCCCGCGCTGGGCTGAGATCCGCGACATCTTGAACGTCGAGCGGGTCCTCGGCAAGCCACTGACGGTACCAGCGGTTCAGTCGGACCCGACGAGCGCCGACAGACCGATCCGGCGCGTCCGGAGCGCGTCCGAGAGCCCGGACGTGATCTCGGCGACGACGCGCGGCCCGCCGAACACGAGCCCGGTGTAGATCTGCACCGTGGTCGCTCCCGCCTCGATGCAGGCGAGGGCATCCGCCGACGTGAAGACCCCGCCGCTCGCGTTGATCGGCATCTCGCCACCCGTCGCGGCCCGCACCTGACGCACGTTGGAGATCGTCCCCTCGAGGAGCGCCCGCCCGGACAGGCCTCCGCTACCCGCCGAGAGCCGTTCCTCGGCGACGGGCACCGTGTTGGAGCACGTCAGGGCGTCAACACCGCCCTCCTGCGCGATCCTCGCGAGCGAGAGCACGACGTCTCGCTCGACATCGCTGCGGAACGGCGGGAGCTTCACGAACAGTGGGACCGTCCGCCGACGGCCGAGCTCCCGGACGAGCGAGGCGAGGTGCGCCTCGTTGTCCCGGTCACGCCCCCACGAGACGTTCGGACAGCTCGCGTTCAGCTCGATCGCATCGACGTGTCGCTCGAGCACGGCGTGCGTCTCCAGGACGTCGGGCAGGTCCTGGTCGGCGATGCTCGCGACTCGAGGGCTCGTCCGCGGCGCTCGGCCCAGCGTTCGGGCCGCCTCCCGCGCACCCGGGTTCGGCAGACCCATCGCGTTCGCCATGGAGCCTCGCCGCGCGTACCGGACGATCCTGGGCCCGGCCGACCCTCGGCGCGGCCGATGGGTGAACGTGCCGCACACGACATACCCGAAGCCGATCCGTCCGAGCGCGCCGACGCGCCGTCCCGTCTTGTCGAAGCCCGCGGCGAGGCCGACGGGGTTCGACAGCTGCACGCCGGCCAGATCCAGGCGTAGGGAGCGATCGGGACCTGCGCCACCGAGCCGCTGCCACGGCAGCGGCAGCGCGAGCAGACGTTGAACGATCTCGTGGGCGGCTTCGGGCGGGAGGGCGAACAGCACCGGTCGCGCCACGGATCGGTACCAGTCCATCGGGCGCCTATGCTACGCGCCGTGCCGGACGATCTCGCCGATCGGTTGATCGCAGCCTCCGAGCTCCACGGAGACTTCGTCCTGTCGTCGGGCCGGCGGTCGACCGTGTACTTCGACAAGTTCCGGTTCCTCACCGATCCGGCACTTCTTCGGGACACGGCCAGGGCGGTCGCCGCGCTCCTGCCGGAGGGTGTCACGCACCTCGCGGCGCCGGAGGGCGCGGCGACCCTGCTCGTCGCGGCCGTCGCGCTCGAGACCGCCCTGCCCGTCGCCGTCGTGCGGAAGGAGCCGAAGGCCTACGGCACCATGTCGCAGGTCGAGGGGCACGCGCCGCCCGGGGCTAAGATCGCCCTCATCGAGGACGTCTCGACCACCGGGCGGCAGGTCCGTTCGGCCGCTCGGGTCCTCGAGGAGGCGGGGTGCCGGGTGGCGATCATCGTGCTGGCGATCGATCGCGGTGGCGCCGAGCCCCTGCGCGAGGCGGGCTACGCGGTGAGGTCGATCGTCGAGGTGCAGCCGGCGGACTGAAGCGTCAGAGGACGGGCGTGAGACCCGCGTCCTTCGGCATCTCGCAGCGCCACACCTGCAGCCGCCACAGAAGCCGGCTGCCGCGGGCGCGAAGATCGACGATCCCATCCTTCATCAGCTGGGCGACGGCCTTCGACTTCGCGACGACGTCGGGAAGCGGGAACTCACGGGACAGCAGCGACTGGAGGTTGGCCGCGCCGAAGATGCGCATGGCCACGTCGAGGATCGTCGTCTCGGCCTGGAGGGTCCCCGTGGGCAGGTAGAGGCGGCCGCCGGGAGCCAGGCACCCGTTCTCCTTGATGCTCTCGAGCATCGCGGCGGGGAGCTCGGCGCCGGTCGGGCCGCCGGCTCGCCCGTCCGGGAACCACCCTGCCAGCCGGCCGATCTCGTCCGGGATGCCGGATACGTCGCCGATGATGACGTCGGCCTGCTCGCCGCGGACGGGATCGAGGAGATTGCCGCTGCGGAATTCGACCCGGTCGTCCAGGCCGAGATCGATCGCATTCCTGCGTGCGACCTCGATCGCCTCTTCCGACAGATCGGTCCCGATCACGCGCCCGGCGCCGAGGCGCGCGGCGACGAACGACAGCACGCCGCTTCCGCATCCGACGTCGAAGACGGTCTCCCCCGGCTGGATCTCGAGGGCCTCGGCGATCGTCCGGCTCGTGTGGGTCGGGTGGAAGACACCCTCACCGAGCGAGACCGTGAACGGCCCGGTGCGTCCCTTCCACTCGAGCACGTTCGAACCCGCGTCGTCGGCCATGCAGACATGGTGGCGCGTCGGAGCGGCGGCAGTCAACCGTGGCGAGCTCAGACCCGAGGCGGCTCGAAGACCGCGTCCTCGCCCGGAAGGGTCTCGCCGGCGCCGACGGCCGCGGCGAGGGCATCCGCGGCATCCGCGACGCGGATCGTGTCGACGCCCAGGTGACCGGGCCGATACCGGCGGAGCCGCCCGGATGCCCGGTGGAGCAACCGGACGGCGCCGTGCGCGTTGCCCCTGAGGAGATGGACGTATCCCGCGCCGAGCTGCGACAGCCCCTTGTAGAACTCGGCATCTGGAGTGTCCCGTGCCTGCTTCCACGCCGTCTCCCACGCCTCGTGAGCGGGGAAGAAGCGGCCGGCGTTCAGGTGCTCGCGGCCCAGACGATGGTTCTCCTCGAGCGACAGGGCGTCGAAGTCCTCGAGAACGAGCGTGTTCTCTCCGTCCCACGGCTGCGGACGTCCCAGGTGGTCGCGCGGTCGCTCGGGCTTGTTGCGTCGTTCGGTGGGACGACCCGTCTTGCCTTCGGCGTCCTCGCGCATCGCGCCATGCTTGCGGCCGTCCTCCGACCGTCATGCTGGCGCCCCCCGACGACGGCCGATACCCTGCCCGCATGGATCCGGCCGGCGCGAGCGAGCCGACACCGGTCGAGACGCCGTCGACCGAGCCGGAGCACGTGCTCTCCCAAGCGCAGACGCGCGGGGCGGAGGACGTTGGCCCACCGCCGGACGCCGGCACGACGATGCCGGCCTGGATCCCACGGCTCCTGGTGTCCGTGATCATCGCCGTCTTCGCGGCGTACGCGGCGTTCAGCCTGATCCGCGAGCTGAAGCACCTCCTCCTGTGGCTCGTGGCGGCGTTGTTCCTGTCGTTCGCACTCGAGCCCGCCGTGAACTGGCTCGTGCAACGCGGATGGCGCCGGGGACTGGCGGCGGCCGTGGTCCTCCTCGGGCTCGGCCTGATCGGTCTGATCGGCGTCGCGCTGATGGTCCCGCTCGTGATCGACCAGGTACAGGAGTTGATCGCCCGCGTTCCGGGATGGCTCCGAGAGGGCAGCGTCTACACGGAACGGTGGTTCGACACGCGACTCACCAGTGACACGATCCTGCGGCAGATCGCCAGCGCCCAGAGCGACGTGCAGGGGATCGCGGCGAACGTTGCCTCGGTGGGCGCGTACATCCTGGGGCTCATCTTCCAGGTCCTCACGATCGGGCTGTTCACGTTCTACCTGGTTGCCGATGGTCCGAGGTTCCGGCGTGGGGTGTGCTCGCTCTTCCCCCCGCGCGTGCAACGCGACCTGCTCACCGCGTGGGAAGTCGCGATCGACAAGACGGGCGGCTACCTGTATTCGCGTCTCCTGCTCGCCATCATCAAC
>JBMDWR010000086.1:0-2662 GCA_048594645.1 Actinomycetota bacterium | reverse complement strand
GGACGTCGATCGCACCGGGCGCATCGCGCCGGACGCCCTCGAGCGCACGGTCGAGGTGCTCGACCGGTACGCGCGCCGCGCCCGCGCCCTGCACGCCGAACGGATCCGCGTGGGCGCGACCGCTGCCGTCCGCGATGCGTCGAACGCCGACGAGTATCGCCTTCGCGTGCGCGAGCTGACCGGATCCGAGCTCGAGGTGATCAGCGGCGAGAAGGAGGCGGAGCTGGGATTCCTCGGCGCGACGCGCGGACTCGACGCCGCCGCGCCGTTCCTCGTGCTCGACATCGGCGGGGGGTCGACGGAGTTCGTGTTCGGATCCGAGCGGGCGGAGGCGACGATCTCGACGCAGATGGGAAGCGTTCGCCTGACGGAACGGTTCGTGCGAACGGACCCGCCCAGGGAGATCGAGCTCGAGACGATGCGAGCGTCCGTGGGCGAGGTCTTGGACGACGTCGAGCGCGCGCTTCCTGCCCGGCGAACGCGGACGTTCGTCGCCGTCGCGGGGACGGCGACGACGGTTCAGGCGTTGGCCCTCGACCTCTCCTTCTACGATCCCGAGCGGATCCATCGCACCAGGCTGTCCCTCGCCGATGCCGAGCGCGTGACCGACCGGCTCGCACGGATGACGACGCAGGAGCGGGCGGCGCTGCGGGTGATGGCGCCGGGACGGGAGGACGTCATCGTCGCGGGCGCCGTCGGGCTCGTGGAGGTCATGCGCCGGTTCGGCTTCGACGAGGCGCTCGTGTCCGAGACCGACATCCTCGACGGCCTGGTGTTCGAGATGCTCGACAGCCCGTGAGGAAGATGCGGTACCAACGTTCGGCGTAGGCCCTTCGACCCCTAGCGGGAGGACTTCCGATGGGCGTACGGTAACGGTTCCCAAGTCCGGTGGCGCCCAGCGCCCGCCTGAGGAGAACGCAGATGGCGATGGAACGATCTGGATCCACGTCCAGCCAAGCCGATTACCCGAGCCCGCCGACGCCGGAGTTCGACAGGGTACGGCGCGGGTTCGCGCCGGAGCAGGTCAATGAGCACCTCTCCCGTCTGGCCGCCAGGTTGGCGAGCGTCGAGGCCAGTCTCCGAAAGACGAACGACGAGCTCGTCCAGGCGCGTCGTGAGCGTGACGAGGCTCGAGCAGCGTCGGAGACGACAGCCGAGCGGGACCCGCATCGCGAGGGATCGGAGCGGGTGATGGCTCTGCTGCAGACCTTCGACGACAGGGTCCAGCAGCTCCATCGGGATGCCGAGGTCCAGGCCGAGCTCCTCCTGCAAGAGGTACGGACGGAGTCCCAGCGCGTGCTTGCGCACGCGCGTGAGGAGGCCCAACGGATCGTCGCGCAGGCGAACGAAGAGGCCGAGGCGACACGCGCGCACGCCCAGACAGAGGAGCGGGAAGCGCGGATGCGAGCAGGCCACATCATGCAGGAGGCGCGACAGGAGTTCGATCGCGCGCGGACGGACCTCGTCGATCTGAGGGAGTCGACGCTCGAGCGGTTCCGAGACCTCCGCGAGCGCGCACTGATGGCGCTCGGCCAGCTCGAGGCCTTGATCGACAAGGAGGAGGCGTCTGAGAGCGTGGTCGTGGTGAACGACGAGGACGTCGCTCCGGCCGACGCGCCGATGCCGAGACCCGATCTCTGATCCGGACGCACAGCCCTCTGCCGAACGGGCGGTTCGGTAACCTAAGCCGCCGTGCCGAAGACCACCCGTAACCGACAGCTCGCGAAGCAGCACCAGCGACGCCTCGCCGAACGCCGCCAGCAGCAGCGCAAGCGTCAGATGGCCACGATCGCGATCGCGCTCGTCGTCGCTCTCATCGGCGGCGTGCTCGCGTTCGTAGCGCTTGCGGGCGGCGACGAGCCGCCCGTCGCCACCGGGGCGACCGGCGAGACGGCGGCCACCGGGGCGACGGGTCCGACGGCGCCGAACCAGACCTCCACCGTCCGCCCCGAACCCGGACCGGACGAGGTCGCGTGCGGCGGATCGCAGCCGAAGGGGGCGGTGGAGCCCAAGCCGCAGTTCTCCGCGCCCGCGCAGGTCCTCCAGGAGGGCAAGCGCTACACGGCCGAGATACAGACCTCGTGCGGCACGATCGTGATCGAGCTGCTCGCCGACCGGGCGCCACAGACGGTGAACTCGTTCGTATTCCTAGCGCGCCAGGGGTTCTTCGACGGACAGCGGATCCACCGGCTCGACACGTCGATCGACGTGATCCAGGGAGGCGACCCGACCGGGACGGGGCAGGGGGGACCCGGCTACACGGTTCCGGACGAGCTCACCGGCGACGAGTCGTACGGCCCCGGGACGCTCGCGATGGCCAACTCGGGGAGCCCGAACAGCGGCGGCAGTCAGTTCTTCCTCATCACCGGTCCGAACGGTCAGCGCCTGGACGACAACCCCACCTACACGATCTTCGGAACGGTGATCGAGGGTCTGGACGTCGCAAGGCGGATCCAACAGCTCCCGATCCAGGATCCGGGCGGCGACATCGCGGGACAGCAGCCGAAGCAGGCCGTCTACCTCGAGAAGGTCGCGATCCGGGTCGGCAGTTAGGCGCTACGCTGGCCGTCGCCCGGGTGTCGGAACTGGCAGACGACGGCGCCTTAAAAGCGCTTGTCCCGGAAGGGACGTGTGGGTTCGAATCCCACCCCGGGCACCGCGG
>JBMDWR010000085.1:0-19667 GCA_048594645.1 Actinomycetota bacterium | reverse complement strand
TTGACCGCCGAGATCTTCTGGTTGGCGATCAGGACGTAGGGCTCGTCGAGCACCGTCTCCATGCGCTCGGGGTCGGTGATGAAGTACGCGGAGATGTACCCCTTGTCGAACCGCATCCCCTCGACGAGCTCGAGTTCCATGCCGAACGTGTTCGACTCCTCGACCGTGATGACGCCGTCCTTGCCGACCTTGTCGACGGCCTCGGCGATCTGCTCGCCGATCTCGGGGTCGGCGGCCGAGATCGCGCCGACGTGGGCGATCTCCTCCTTCTGCTCGACCTCCTTGGACTGGTTCTTGATGCTTTCGACGCTGAGCTCGACCGCCCGCTCGATGCCGCGCTTGATCGACATCGGGTTCGCGCCCGCGGCGACGTTGCGAAGGCCTTCCTTGACGATCGACTGCGCGAGGACGGTCGCGGTGGTCGTCCCGTCGCCGGCGACGTCGTCCGTCTTCTTCGCGACCTCCTTCACCAGCTCGGCGCCGACCTTCTCGAGCGGTTCCTCGAGCTCGATCTCCTTGGCGATCGAGACGCCGTCGTTCGTGATCGTGGGAGCGCCCCACTTCTTCTCGAGGACCACGTTGCGGCCCTTGGGACCGAGCGTGATCTTGACGGCGTTCGCCAGCTGATCCATGCCCCGCTCGAGGGCCCGCCGAGCCTCCTCGTCGTACGAGATGAGCTTCGGTGCCATATCCCCTCCTCCTGCTCTCCGCAGATACCGTCCGTGACTGCTAGCACTCTCAGGCTCTGAGTGCTAACAGATTCTAGGCAGCGCGCGGCCGACTGGCAAGACGGCGCTCGGCGCGGCGGGGTCAGCGACAGGCAATCCCTGCTGCGCTCCACGCTGACGGGAAGGTCGCCGGCATCCGCCTCGAAGACATCCTGGCCGGCCGCCCCGTTCGAAGACGAGCGACGGGCGAGGGCAGGCACGCGCCGAGGCGGCGCGTCTCACTCGTCTGGGCCGGCCGTCTCCACCATCTCGTGGATCTGCTCGACGATCTCGGCATTCGCGAGCGTCGTGACGTCGCCGAGCGGTCGTCCCTGCGCCACGTCGCGCAGCAGGCGGCGCATGATCTTGCCCGAGCGCGTCTTCGGAAGATCGTTCGTGAAGATGATGCCGTGCGGGCGAGCGATCTTGCCGATCTTGTCGGCGACGTGGTCCCGAAGCTCCTTGGCCACGGTCTCATCGCCCTCGTAGCCGCTCTTCAGTGTCACGAAGGCGACGATCGCCTCCCCGACGAGCTCGTCCGGGCGTGAGACGACGGCGGCCTCGGCGACCTTCGGGTTGTCGACCAGGGCGCTTTCGATCTCGTAGGTGGACAGCCGGTGGCCGGCGACGTTCATCACGTCGTCGATCCTTCCGAGCAGCCAGAAGTAGCCCTCCTCGTCCCGTTTGGCCCCGTCGCCTGCGAGGTAGACCTCGGGCCCGTACTTGCCGAAGTAGTTCTGGACGTACCGGTCGGGGTCACCCCAGATGGTCCTCAGCATCGCGGGCCACGGGTGCGTGAGCACGAGGTACCCACCGCCCCCGGCGGGCACGGGGCGTCCCTGCTCGTCGTAGACATCCGCCCTGATCCCGGGGAAGGGGAACGTAGCCGAGCCCGGCTTCAGTGGGGTGATGCCGGGGAGCGGCGTGATCAGGATCATCCCGGTCTCCGTCTGCCACCACGTGTCGACCACGGGACAGCGCTCTCCGCCGATGTGCGTCCAGTACCAGATCCAGGCCTCCGGATTGATCGGCTCACCGACGGTCCCGAGCAGCCGGAGCGACGAGAGGTCGTGCTTCTCGGGGTACTCGGTCCCCCAGCGCATGAACGCCCTGATCGCCGTCGGCGCCGTGTACAGGATCGTGGCACGGTACTTCTCGACGATCTGCCAGAGCCGGTCCTTGTCGGGCCAGTCGGGCGCGCCCTCGTACATGATCCCCGTGGTGTGGTTGGCGAGCGGCCCGTAGACGATGTAGGAGTGGCCGGTTACCCAGCCGATGTCCGCCGCGCACCAGAACACGTCGTCCTCATGGATGTCGAAGATCATCCGGTGCGTCGTCGCGACGCCGGTAAGGTAGCCGCCGGTCGTGTGGACGATGCCTTTCGGCTTGCCGGTCGTCCCGCTCGTGTACAGGAGATAGAGCGGGTCCTCGGCCTCCATCGGCTCCGGCGGGCATTCGGTCGACTGAGCCTCCATGAGGTCGTGGTACCAGTGATCCCGCCCCTCCGTGAACGAGTGCTCGCCTCCGGTGCGGCGCACCGTCACCACGTGCTGGATCGAGGGGCACTCTCGGAGCGCCTCGTCGGCGTTCGCCTTCAACGGGACCACGGAGCCTCGGCGGTACCCGCCGTCGGCCGTGACCAGGACCTTCGCCTCCGCATCGTTGATCCGGTCCCGGAGCGAGTCCGACGAGAAGCCGCCGAAGACCACCGAATGCGGCGCCCCGATCCGGGCGCACGCCAGCATGGCGACCGGGAGCTCGGGGATCATCCCGAGGTAGATCGCCACGCGGTCGCCCTTGCCGACGCCGAGCGACTTCAGGACGTTGGCGAACCTGCACACCGCCTCGAGCAGCTCGCGGTAGGTGATCGCCCGCTCCTCGCCAGGCTCGCCTTCCCAGTAGAACGCCACCTTGTCGCCGCCTCCCGCCTCCACGTGGCGGTCGAGGCAGTTGTACGAGGCGTTCAGCTGCCCACCCTCGAACCACGTGACCCACGGAGGGTTCCAGCTCATGACGGTCTGCCAGCGCTTGAACCAGCTGAGACGGTCGGCCTGCTCAGCCCAGAACGACTCGTAGTCCGCGTCGGCGCGCTCGTAGACGGACCGGTCCTGCACGACGGCGCGGGCACGGAACGCCTCCGACGCCTCGAAGACCCGGTTCTCGGACAGGAGCGCGGCGATGTGCTTCTGGTCGTCGGACGTGGCTTCGGCCATGGAGCGGAACCCCCTTCGCGGAACCTTCGCGGACCGGCTTCAGCGGCATCGTACGGCTCGTGGCCGGCGGGGACATCCGGGCGGTGGCGACCGGGCCGTCGACAAAGGCGCGATGGTGCTTGCATACGTGCCTGGCAGGCCGCAGCATCGTGCCTACGGGGCCGCCATGAGGCGGCCTCGAACCCTGCGGGGGAAGGAGGGCCCACGTGGCCACGTACGAGGGGTACTGCGTCAAGGACCGCGAGAAGGTCCAGTTCGAGGGGACGGTCGTGGAGTTGAAGAACGGCCGGAAGGCCGCCCAGGGAACGTGCCCGAAATGCGGCACGAAGGTGATGCGGATCCTGGGCAAGAGCGACGCCTAGGCCGTACCCGCACCGCACCCGTCCCCGAGCCGGTCCTTTGGGCGCGCACGGCGACCGCCCTGTGCGGGGACGTCGGCGACCGTTGCCTAGCTCAGCCCCGACAGGAGTTGCTCGGACGTGAACACCGTCGGCCCGGCGGTGCGACGGTGTCGCTCCGTGAGGTCGGCGACGGTGGTCCTCTCGAAGACGCCCTTGATGGCGAGCGCCACCTCTCCCCAGAAGCCCTGGAGCCCGCAGCGCGAATCCGCGAAGCAGGTGTGATCCGTCGGCTCGAGGCAGAACATGGGGTACAGCTGCCCCTCGATGGCGTCCGCGATCTCCGCCACGGTGATCTCGGAGGGGTCCTTGGCGAGCCGACATCCGCCGCCCGCACCGCGGAAACTCTCGACGATCCCGGCCTTGTGCAGGGCCCCGAGCTGCTGCTCGAGGAACCGGACGGGGATCTGCTGAGCCTCCGCGATCTCCCGGGCGGGCACCAGCGTGCCGTCACGCCGCACGGAGAGCTCGATCATCGCGCGCATCGCGTACTCGAGCTTCTGCGAGATCTTCAGCATCGGGGATCGCGACCAATCTAGGAACGGCCGCAGGGGGTGTCAATCGGCGCACCCGTCGTACCCGCGCACGCGGGGTCGTCGGGAGGCACGGATATGGCCCGGAAGGACCATGCCCTCTGCCCCCGCTCCGGCCGATACCAGAAGGCACAGATGATCTACGTTCGGAGGCCCCCCTGCGCGTCCTCGTGATCGACGATGAGCCCGACGTCTTGATGCTGTGCCGCGTGAACCTCGAGCTGGCTGGGCATCAGGTACTCGAGGCCTCCAACGGTGTGGCCGGCCTGAAGCTCGCCCTCGGAGAGCGTCCCGACGTGATCGTCCTCGACGTGATGCTGCCCGAGCTCGACGGCCTCTCGGTGCTCGCGGCGCTCACGTCCGAGGCGTCCACCCGAGACGTCCCGGTGATCCTGCTCACGGCCAGGACGCAGCTCGAGGACCGCAGGGCCGCCTGGCGCGCAGGATGCGCCGAGTACCTCACGAAGCCGTTCTCGCCCGTCGAGCTCGTTCACCTGGCGGAGCGTGCCTACGGGATGTCCGTGGCCGAACGCTCCATGCGTCGCCATGACGAGCTGGCGCAGCTCGGGGGCTAGCGCTCGCTCCACGACGGCCCTCGTAGACTCGGGGCGTGCTCCCGATCGTCCCGATCCAACCGAAGCTCGTGTCCGAGTACGCCGAGGCCGCCGGCGAGGACGCGATCGAGCGGCTCCGTGAGGCGGCGCGCCCGCTCCGCGGCCTGCGCATCCTGAACGTGAGCAGCACGGTCTTCGGCGGTGGGGTCTCGGAGCTGCTCCAGTCGCACGTCCCGCTCATGAACGATCTCGGGGTCGACACATCGTGGGTGGTGATCGAGGGCTCCGACAGCTTCTTCCACGTCACGAAGGCCATCCATAACGCCCTCCAGGGGGCCGAGACGCAGCTCGACGACGACATGGGCGAGACGTACTGGGAGCGGATGCACGTGAACGCCGCGGCGCTGCCGGAGGGATACGACGTCGTGCTGATCCACGATCCTCAACCGGCAGGGCTGCTGACCGCGTTGGAGGACACCCATCACCGCAAGGCGCGCTGGGTCTGGCGTTGCCACATCGACCTGTCGGCGCCCTATCGCCCGGTCTGGGACTTCGTCGAACCGATCGTCAATCGGTACGACGCCGCGATCTTCACCGCCGAGGAGTACGTCCAGCCCGGCGTGCAGGGACCGGTACGTGCCTTCATCCCGCCTTCGATCGATCCGCTCAGCCCGAAGAACGCGCCCATGATGGAGACGGCGTGGCGCGCCGTGCTGACGCCGTTCGGCGTCGATCCGGACCGGCCACTGATCACGCAGGTGTCGCGCTTCGATCCGTGGAAGGACCCGACGGGCGTGATCGATGCGTTCCGCATGGTCCGCAAGGAGGTCCCCGACGTCCAGCTCGCGATGATCGGCTCGCTCGCTCACGACGACCCTGAAGGCATCAGGTACCTGGATCTGACGACCGAGCACGCGGCCGGGCATCCGGACATCTACCTCCTCACCAACCTGAACGGTGTCGGCGACAGCGCGGTGAACGCGTTCCAGCGTGCGTCGGACGTGATCGTGCAGAAGTCTCTGCGCGAGGGTTTCGGTCTGGTCGTCGCCGAAGGCATGTGGAAGTGGAAGCCCGTCGTGGGCGGCGACGTCGGAGGCATCAGGCTGCAGATCGAGGACGGCGTGTCGGGCTACCTCGTCGACGGGGTCGCCGCGTGCGCGGAGCGCGTCGTCGAGCTGCTACAGAATCACGACCTGCGCGTCTCGATGGGTGAGGCTGGCCGCACCCGCGTCCGGGAGCGCTTCCTCTGCCTCCGCGAGGTCGAGGACACGTTCAGGCTGATCTCCAAGATCGTCTGATGGGCCTGCCGCTCGTGGTTGCGTCCAACCGGGGCCCGCTCACGTTCGACCGCGGACCGGGCGGCGAGCTCCAGGCGCGGCGCGGCTCGGGTGGCCTGGTCACCGCCCTGACCGGCGCGCTTCTCGAGGCCGAAGGCGTATGGGTCGCCGCGGCGATGTCGGATGGCGACCGCGAGATGGTCGCGACGTCCGAACGTGGTCGCATCGATCACGCGGAGGGCGACATCTCGTATCACCTCCGGTACCTCGACATCCCGCCGGAGATCTACGACGGCTACTACAACCGGATCTCCAACGGCATGCTCTGGTTCGCTCACCACTACCTGTGGGATACCGTCAACTCGCCGTCGTTCGGACCGGACGTCGCGGAGGCGTGGGACGCCTACGTCGACGTGAACCAGCGGTTCGCGCTGGCGCTCGCCGAGGAGGGCGAGGCGCTCGGCGGCCCGGACACCGCCTACCTGATCCAGGACTACCACCTGTCGCTCGTGCCGCGGATGCTTCGCGCGCTGGTGCCGGGCGCGCTGATCGCTCACTTCTCGCACACGTCGATCGCCGGCCCCACGTACTTCCGGATGCTGCCGGCGTCGATCCATGACCAGGTGCTGCACGGGATGCTGGGAGCCGACGTGCTGGGGTTCCATTCGCCCGCCTGGGCCGAGAACTTCCTGCTCTCCGCACGTCAGCTCTCGGGTGCGCGGGTCGACCTGGCCCGCTCGCGCATCATCGTGGAAGGTCGCGAGGTCGCCGTGAGGATCCACCCGATCTCGGTCGACGGGCGCGCGATGCGGGAGGTGGCCGCGACACCAGAGGTCCGCGACCTGCGGCGCGAGCTGAACCGATGGCGCGACAACAACCGCCTGATCCTGCGCGTCGATCGTCTCGAGCTCACCAAGAACGTCGTCCGCGGTTTCCAGGCATACGAGCTGTTCCTCCGACGCAACCCGAGCTGGATCGGGCGGGTCCGGTTCCTCGCGCTCCTCTCGCCGTCGCGCATGGAGCTGCCCGAGTACCGCGAGTACACGGAGGCCGCCCTCGTCGAAGCCCGCCGCGTGAACGACTCGCTCGGACGCGACGACTGGACGCCGATCGAGCTCAGGCTGAAGGACGACTACATCGGCGCGATCGCGGCGTATGGGCTCTACGACGTGCTCTTCGTGAACCCCGTGATCGACGGCATGAACCTCGTCGCGATGGAAGGACCGCTTCTCAACCGACGTCACGGCGTGCTGCTCCTGTCGCGCAACGCGGGCGCATACGGTCGGCTCGGGCGGTACGCGCTCTCGGTGAACCCGTTCGACATCGAGGAGACCTCGCGGGCGCTCGAGGAGGCGCTCGAGATGCCGGTGGACGAGCGCACGCGGCGGGCGCGAGGGCTCTCGCGCCTGGTCTTGGCCAACCCGCCCGCCAGGTGGGTCGGAGGCCAACTCGAGGATCTCGAACGAGCCAGGCGCAGACGCGGTTAGCGGATACCGGCGCCCAGCGGCTACACCGCGTTACGCCTGTTCTGCGGCGTAGTCGTTGCCAAGGAAGATCGCCAACTGCACGCCGCGGTCGACGTCCGCCGTGCCCGCCTGGAGGCGCTGGATCTCCACCTCGAGCGGCGCGAAGAAGTCCTCCGCGAGGTACTCGGCCTCGATCTCGTTGTCGGCACCGCGGTAGTAGATCGTGGTGACGGCGAGGGGCGCGGGCGCGTCGGCGGGTTCCTGCCCCTCGACGTACCCGTACTCGTTGACAAGCTCGTCCATCGTCGCCCTCGCGAGCCCGGTCACACCGGCGCCATTGAACACGGCGATCCGAACGCCGACGACGACCGGGCTCGGCGC
Source organism: Actinomycetota bacterium (assembly GCA_048594645.1). Classification (GTDB taxonomy): domain Bacteria; phylum Actinomycetota; class UBA4738; order UBA4738; family HRBIN12; genus DASSJM01. The sequence goes on along the minus strand of JBMDWR010000085.1, from coordinate 12,138 downwards.
GGGCTCCTGACCAGTGGTGCCGGTCGGCGTCGCAGGTGAGGGAGACTCCGAGACCGTGGGCGTCCCGCCGGTGAGCGGCACGCCGCCGCCGTCGTCGGTGTCGGAGAGCGCCGGGAATGCCTGGTCGATCACGACGATGCCGCCGATCACCAGGGCGACGATGATCGCGAAACGGATCGTGCTTGCTGCCACGGAGAGGTAGAAGCTCCTGTCGTTGGGTGGCTGGTGCGCGCCCATCCTACTCGGGCTAGGAGGGAAGCCCAAGCCGACGCGCAAGGCGCGTCCTGCGGCGGGCCTCGCGGAGCCTGCGCAGCCGACGCACCAGCATGGGGTCGTACCGCAGGGCCGCCGGCAGGTCGATCGCGCGCATCAGGAGCTGGTGGTACCTGGTGGTCGAGATGCCGAAACGCTCGCGGATCTGCCGCTCCTTGGTCCCCGGCGCCTGCCACCAGGAACGCTCGAGGTCCAAGATCGCGCGGGTCCGTTCGTCAAGCTCGACCCCTGGGTCGAGCGGCTGTGCGCTCACGCGTTGAGCGTACCGGCCGACACCGACCCTGCAAGCATCTCGGGCATCAGGCCAGCGCTCGGACCTGCCGAACGGCAACCGTCAGGGCCGCCAGGTCGCTGGCTTCTTCGAGCGCCAACCCGCGCATGAACCGAGCGAGACGGGTCATCACGTCTCGGCGCCGGTCCAGGTAGGCCCCGATCGCTTCGTCGACGTCACCCTGGTCGGCGAGTGCCTTGCCGGCGATCTGACGCCGCAGCAGTCGGAGCTCCTCCTCCAGGGCCTGGACCGCCCACCGGTGCCACCGCGTGGTCGCGGACACCTCACCCAGGCGCGACCCCAGCCAGTCAAGGTACGCGGCCTCGCCGACGAGGAAGAACGCTCGCGTGACCTCGGGGATCGATCGCCCCGACGAGGATGCGACCGAGACCACGTTCGGCCCGTGCACGAGGAAGGGCTGGATCGCATGCTCGCGCGCGACGTGCTCCGGGATCCCCTGGTCGACCAGGCGCCAGATCGCACGCTCGTGGTCGTGCCGCCATGCCTGCGGGGCGACGGCTTCGATCGCCTCGGCGAACGCGTGGAAGGGTTCGGCGTGCGCCTCGATCGCCCGTCCGAGCTGTCCGGGGGCGTGTTGCAGGTACCAGCGAGCCGTGATCTCGACGAGCCGGTCGACGCCGCCCATGAGCTCATCCAGCAGGTTTGGTTCGAGGTGCCCGACGAGGGCCTCGATCGCCTCCCAGCGATCGACGGCTCCCGTCACGTCCCGCGCGATCCGGTACGCGCGCGCGACGTCCGCTGCCTCGGCCCCCGTCTCCGTCACGAGCCGCGAGACGAACGTGATCCCCTGCGAGTTCACGACGTCGTTCGCGACGAGCATCGCCACGAGCTCACGCCGCAGCGGGTGCTCGTTCAGGAGCGGCCCGAACCGCTCGACCACCTTCGGCGGGAAGTACGCGCGGAGATCGCGTTCGAGGTAGGCGGAGTCCGGGAGCGACGAGGAGAGCAGCGCGTCGGTCAGGCTCTGCTTAGCGTAGGCGAGCAGCACGGCGAGCTCGGGGCGCGTCATCCCGCGTCCCGACCGTCGTCGTTCGGCCATCTCCTCACCGTTCGGCAGCGCCTCGAGCTCGCGATCCAGCAACCCCGCGGCCTCGAGGCCGACCATCAGGTCCTCGAACGCCTCCATGTGATGCGGGGAGAGCTCCGATTCCTGAGAGAGGATCTGGGCCTGAAGGAAGTTGTCGTACAGCACATGGGCGACGACGTCTGCTTCCACCTCCGCGAGCAGCGCGTCGCGCTCGTCCATGTCGAGCGCCCCGCGCGTGACCGCGGAGCCGAGGAGGATCTTGAGGTTGACCTCGTGGTCGGAGGTGTCCACGCCGGCCGAGTTGTCGATGAAGTCGGTGTTGATCCGGCCACCACCCAGCGCGAACTCGATCCGCCCACGCTGCGTGAAGCCGAGGTTGCCTCCCTCGGCGGCGATCCGAGAGCGGAGCTCGTTGCCGTCGACGCGCAGGTCGTCGTTGATGCGGTCGCCCACCTCGGCGTTCGACTCCGTGGACGCCTTCACGTACGTACCGATACCGCCGTTGTACAGGAGATCGACCGGCGCGCGGAGGATCGCCGAGATCAGCTCGTTGGGCGTGAGCTCGTCGGCTTCGATGCCAAGCCCCAGCCGGGCCGGCGGCGATATCGGGATCGACTTCGCCGATCGCGGCCAGACACCTCCGCCCTCCGAGATCATCGCTCTGTCGTAGTCGTCCCAGGTCGAGCCGGCGAGTTCGAACAGGCGTCCGCGTTCGGCGTAGCCGACGGCGGGGTTGGGAGACGGGTCCAGGAAGATGTGCCGGTGATCGAAGGCCGCCACGAGGCAGATCTGGTTCGAGTACAGCATGCCGTTGCCGAAGACGTCGCCGGACATGTCGCCGATGCCGACGACCGTGAAGGGCTCGTTCACGACGTCGGTGCCGATCTCGCGGAAGTGGCGCTTGATCGATTCCCACACGCCTCGGGCCGTGATGCCGAGCTCTTTGTGGTCGTACCCGCTCGAACCTCCGGACGCGAACGCGTCTCCCAACCAGAACCCGTACTCGGCCGAGATCGCGTTGGCGACGTCCGAGAACGACGCCGTTCCCTTGTCGGCGGCGACGACGAGGTACGGGTCGTCCTCGTCGTGGATCACGACATGGTCGGGATGGACGATCTTGCCGTCGCGAAGGTTGTCGGTGATATCGAGCAAGCTGCGCACGAACGTCGAGTACTGGCGCGTCCCCTCTTCCTTCAGCGCGGCCGGGTCCGAGATCACGCGCTTCAAGACGAATCCGCCCTTGGCGCCCGTCGGCACGATGACCGAGTTCTTGACCATCTGCGCCTTGAGCAGACCCAGCACCTCGGTGCGGTAATCCTGGCGCCGGTCCGACCATCGGATGCCGCCCCGGGCGACCCTGCCGCCCCGCAGGTGGATCGCCTCCATCTCGGGCGAGTAGACGAAGATCTCGAACATCGGCGTCGGCTTGGGCATCTCCGGAACCGCGGGCGAGCGGAGCTTGAAGGCGATCGCGTGCCGTGTCGGCACGTAGGCGTTGGTACGCACGGTCGCCTCGATCACCCCGAGCGCGTTGCGCAGGATCCGGTCCTGCTCGAGCGACCGAACGGCGTCGAGCTCCGTCAGGATCTCGGCACGCACCGCGTCGGCGGCGCCGTCGTCCGGCGGGCCGGAGGGGTCGAACCTCAGCTCGAACAGCGTCACCAGCCGGCTGGCGATGCCCGGGTGTGCCGCGAACGCATCGTTCTTGTACTCCACGGGGAAGCTGGCGTTCACGCGGTGGTGATATTTTCGGTAGGCGCGGAGGATCTCGACCTGTCGCCAGTCGAGGCCCGCGGTCACCACGAGCCGGTTGAGCGAGTCGGTCTCGCACTCGCCTTTCCAGGCTGCCGCGATGCACCCGGCGATCCTGCCGCCGACGGCGTCGACGTCGAGCGGACGGTGATCCGCCCCCAGGACGCCGAAGTCGTGCAGGAAGCGCTCGTCGCCCTCCTCCGACAGCAGCGTCGTCGGGACCTCCTCGATCACGTGCAGTCCGAGGGATTCGAGGGTCGGCACGAAGTCCGAGAGCTCGACCCTGCCTCCCACCTTGTACAGGCGGACGCGCGTCAGGGTCTCGCCTTCATCCGTCTGATTGGCGAGCCCGATCAGGAACGCCTCATCACCCTGCTCGAGTTGTTCGAATCGCGCGACGTCCGCGGCGGCGACCGTCACGTCGGTCGACGCCTTGTAGTGGTCGGGCAGCCGGCCGGCCCACCGCTCGAACAGCCCACGGGCGTCTTCTTCGCCGTGACGCTCGACGAGCTCGTCCAGGAGCCGGTCGTCCCACGTCCGGCCGATCTCCACGACCTCTCGCTCGAGCTCGTCGAACGGGACGTCCGGGATCTGGCCGTGCCCGACGTGGACGGTGAAGTGGACCTGCGCCAGGTCGCTCTCGGTGAGAGAGAGGTGGTAGTCGATCGTGGTGCCGTGGAAGCGTTCCATGAACAGGTCCTGGAGACGCTGCCGGACGTCCTCGTCGAACCGATCACGTGGGATCGCCACCAGGAGCGACACGCTTCGGCCGTAGAGGTCCCGCCGGACGAACAGGCGGATGTGCTGCGTCTCCTGGAGGTGGAGCAGCCCCATCACCTGCCGGCGCAGCTCCTCGGCCGGAGCCGCGAACAGCTCGTCCTTGGGGAAGCTCTCGAAGATCGCGACGACCGCCTTGTAGTCGTGCGACCCCTCGAACAGGTCCTCGGCGACGAGGATCTGATGCAGCTTGCGATGCAGGAGCGGCGTCTTGCTTGCCGGCTCCATGTACGCCTTCGAGGTGAACAGGCCGATCATCCGCGCCTCGCCCACGATCCGACCGTCCGCGGACACCCTCCGCACCCCGATGTAGTCCATCCGGGCGCGCCGATGCACCGTCGAGGGCCGGTTCGTCTTGGAGTAGATCAGCAGGTCGCCGCCCTGGATCCGCGCGCGAAGGTTCGGCTCGATCGTCTCGAGCAGCACGGGACGCTCGTAGGCGGACCACGCGAGCTTGGACAAGATCCCGAGACCCGATCCCTCGACGGCGGCGAGCGCGCGCCCCTCGGGCAGGTCGACGAGCTCGTACTCCCGATACCCGAGGAACACGAAGTTGAGGTCGAGCAGCCACTCGAGGAACGCCACGCACTCGGCGACCTCGTCCTGCGGGTACACGGTCGAACCGGCGCGCGCGATCTCGATCATGCCCTGCGCGGCGTCCTTCATCGCCTCGAAATCGCGGACGGCGAGCCGGACGTCGGCAAGGACGCGACGGATCGCGCGCTCGAGCTCGGCGCGGTCCTCGACGCGCTGTTCGAGCTCGAGATGCATCAACGACTCGCGCGATCCGGTCTCACGGACGTGCACGATGCGGGCGATCCGGCCGTCGGCGTCGCGCTCGGCCCCGATCACGGGATGGATCACGCGCCGGAGCTCGAGCCCTCTCGCCTCGAGCTCCTCGGTCACCGAGTCGTAGAGGAACGGCGAGTCCGGTGCGCTCACCTCCACGACGGTTCCCATGCACTCGTACCCGTCCCGCTGGGGCGCGGGGTCGAACACGCGCACGGCGACGTCGCCCGGGGATCGGCCATCGGCGAGCTCGAAGGCGCCGATCACGACGCCGGACAGCTCTTCGGCAGAGCGCTCCGCGAGCTCCCAGGGAGGCATCCGCCTGGTGAAGGCGGCGGCGAACGCCCTGATCGCCTCGGCGCGTCCGGCGGGGGCGCGCGCCTCGACGGCTTCCAGCACCTGGGCGGGCAGCGCGGGCCCGGTCGCCTCGTCCGTGGTGCTCACGTGGGACATGGTACCCGTGCACGCCCCGTGAACCGCCGCGGAAGAGGCCCGCGACCTGCGGCTTCAGTTCCATACGGGAGGAGCCGACTCATGAAAGGATCGACGGGCCCACCGCCTTCCGAATGGTCGATACCGAGCACCCCCCGAGCGGGAACGTGGAAGAGCATGAGCTGCGATCGGTCGCGCAGCTGCGGATGCTCCATGCCCTCGCGTCGCGCGTGAACGCGCTCGCCGACGTCGCGGCGATCGGGGAGGCGATCACGACCGAGCTGAAGACGTTGATCGACTACCACAACTGTCGCGTCTACCTGCTCCAGGACGACGGGGTCACGTTGTGGCCGTCGACGTTCCGGGGAGAGCTCTCCGAGTACGAGTCCGAGACGCCCGACGAGCTTGTCACCAGGGTTGGCGAGGGGATCACCGGATACGCCGCCGCCACCGGACGCACCTACTACTCGCCCGACGCCCTTCACGACGCCCGCGGCCTGCAGATCGAGGGCACCGACGACATCGACGAGTCGCTGCTGGCCGTTCCGCTCAAGGTCGGCGATCGCGTCACCGGCGTCATCGTCCTGTCCAACCTGGGCGTCGATCAATTCGACGAGGAGGACCAGCGGCTCCTCGAGGTGCTCGCGTCGCACGCGGCCGTCGCGTACGACAACGCGAGGCTCCTCCAGGAGGAGCGCCGAGCTGCGGAGACGGCCTCGGCGCTGCTGGGGCTGTCGCAGGCTCTTACCGGCGCGCGTGACGTCCCGACCGTGTTCGAGCGAGTGATCGCCGCGATGCCGTCGATCCTGGACTGCGCGGTCGTGGCGGCGTACCGGCGGGACCCGAAGACCGGCGACTTCGCGTTGCTCCACGCACACGGGGTGCCGCCCGGACGCTCGATCTCGACGCCGGTACCGGCGGCGCTCGCGAACGCGTTCGTCGACTCGTTCGAGATCCCGTTCGTGATTCCTCGGGACCACGCGGCGCTGATCCCGAGGGAGTATCGGCTGGTGGACGAACCCACGGACCTCGTCGTCGCGCCGGTCACGTGGCAGCCGCACGAGTTCGGCGCGCTCGTGGCGAGCGCGCGCTCGCCGGATGCCTCGTTCAGCCAGCACGACCTCTCCCTCGCACGCGGCATCGCGCAGATCGCGTCGCTCGCGCTCGGGAGCGCACGTCACGTGAGCGAGCTCGAGCGGTTCCACGAGCTCGCCGAGACGCTGGACGCGATCTTCTGGGAGGCCGAGCCTCATACCCTGGCGTTCACCTTCCTGTCGCGGCGTGCCGAGCTGGTCCTGGGCGACCACGGGTTGCCCGAGCGATGGGGCGAGCACGTCTTTCCCGAGGACCGGTCACGCGTCACGGCGGCGCTGCGCGCGGCCGTGGCCTCACCCGGCGACGATCTGGACCTCGAGTACCGCGCCCCCGGGCGCGACGGCAACGCGCTGTGGCTGAGGGACATCGTCCACATCGCGACGGACGCGCGGGGTGAGCGGGTGGTGCGCGGCCTGATCGTCGACGTGACCCAGGGCAAACGCGCGGAGCAGGCCCTACGCCGGAGCGAACAGAAGTTCTCCGAGGCCTTCCACCGTGAACGTGAGGCGACCCAGCGGCTGCGTGCGCTCGACGAGATGAAGAACACGTTCCTGGAGGCCGTCTCACACGATCTGCGGACGCCGCTCACGTCGATCCTCGGCTCCGCGGTCACCCTCGAGCAGGCAGGGCTCGACATGGCGCGTGACGACGCGCTCGACCTCTTACGACGCATCGCCTCCAACGCGCGGAAGCTAGAGCGCCTGCTCTCGGACCTGCTGGACCTGGACAGGCTGCAGCGTGGGATCATGACGCCGCAACGTCGACCAACGGATATCGGCGAGCTGGTTCGCCAGGCCGTTCGCGAGTTCGAGCCGCTCACCTCGCGTGAGGTCGACGTGACCACCGACGACATGTTGGCGAACGTCGACGCGGCCAAGGTGGAACGGATCGTCGAGAACCTGATCGCGAACGCTGCGCGCCACACCCCGCCGGATAGTCGCATCTGGGTTCGCGCGACCGCTCACGACGGCGGCCTGCTGATCGCGGTCGACGACGAGGGTGCCGGCGTGCCCGACGAGCTCAAGCAAGCCATCTTCGAGCCGTTCCGGCAGGGACCGGGCCCCGCGAGGGTGTCGCCGGGCGTGGGGGTGGGGTTGTCGCTCGTCGCTCGGTTCGCCGAGCTCCACGGGGGGGGCGCCTGGGTCGAGGACCGCCCCGGCGGCGGCGCGTCGTTCCGCGTCTTCCTGGCGGAAGCACTGGCGTAGGTCCGCCTTCGCGCGCACGGTCCGCTCCACGATCGATGCACCCTTGAGTTGCGCGCGGTCTCCGGGTATGAAAGAGGTTGGTCTGTGCGGGCTGCTTCGCCCGGCTGCGGGCACGCGACGTCGCTGTCGATCGAGCGGGCCCCGAGGAAGGAGGGCGCCGTGGAGCTCTCGGAGCGGGAGACGTGGACGATCATCCATGGGATGGTCGCGGGAACGCTGTTCCTGCTCGCGTTCGCGGGCGGCTTGGCGGGATTGTGGAGCTTGAGACCCGGGTTCCTGACGCCGGCAGCGATCCGAGAGCGGATGCGACGCCTCTACGTCGGGGTATGGGTGATGGCGGCGGTCGCGTGGATCACGGTCATCACCGGCACGTGGGTCGTCTATCCCTGGTACCGAGAGGCGCTGGCGGGCGAGACGTATACCGGATGTGAAGGTGCTCACCTGCCCGTGGCGGGTGCGTGCTCACCGCGGGACTTCCTGCTCTCGAACGCCTCCGGCCAGACCGAATCGTGGCACACGTTCGGCATGGAGTGGAAGGAGCACGTCGCGTGGATCGCACCGATCCTCGCGACCGCCGTGGCGTTCCTTGTCAGCTACTACGGGCCGAGGCTGATCCCGCGCACGCGGCTCCGTGCGGCGACGATCGTGATGTTCGTCGGAGCCTTCGGCGCCGCCGTCGTTGGAGGGGCCTTCGGAGCCTTCATCAACAAGGTTGCACCGATCGTCTGAGGAGGGGCGCATGTCGATGCGGGATGAAGTGGAGACCGGAGACGAGACGCCGTCGGAGGTAGCCGATCTCCAGCTCGAGGAGCACCCGGACGGACCCGCGGCTGCCGCCATCCTCGCGGCCGCGATCGGCGTCTTCACGCTCGGTCTCCTGACGGTGCTCGCAGAGGCCTCCGTCGCCGTGCACGACTGGCTCGAGGGTTGGGAATTCGGACAAGGCGTAGGGCCACTCGCGGGGAAGACGACCGTTGCCGTCATCGTCTGGCTCGTGAGCTGGATCGTCCTCGCGATCGCCCTGCGAGACAGAGACGTCCATCTCGGCAGATGGATGTGGTTGTCCGCCGTCCTCGTGATCCTCGGGTTCCTCGGGACGTTCCCGCCGATCTTCACCTCGTTCGCTGCGGAATGACGGACGACCGCTCCGAGATCGTCGCGGCGCGCGCAACCGGGATCGGGGTCGGACTCATCGTGCTGATGGTCGTCTGGCTCATCGGCAGTCGCGTCGGCGACGTCGTCTGGGACCCTCCGGTCGGTCCAACTGTCGCCTTCTCATGCGCGATAGCCGCAGGCATCGTCACGTCGGTCGTAACCGGGAACCGATTGGCGCGTCGCGTCCGAGAAGACGCGCAGCGCCATCGACCGTCGCGGGGCAAGCTGAGGGCCGGGAGGCGGTGGGGGACTTGAACCTCCCGGCCCTCGTTGTCGGGGTGCGATGGACGTTTCCCGACAATCCTCAGATGAACAGCGTCACGGCGTCCTGAGCCTCCATCAGCATCGTCGCCGCACCCGCCGGCTCGTCGAGCCCGTCGATCATATCCTCGCGCGTGAGGCCCAACAGATCCATCGACATCTGGCAAGGGACGAGCCGCACGCCCAGCTCGCGAGCGACCTCGAGCAGCTCACCGGGACTTGCCACCGAGTGCTCCTTCGCAAGGTGCTTCATCATCGCGGGTCCGGCTCCCGCGAAGTTCATCTTGCCGAGCTTGAGGTGCTCCATACCGGGACGGTCCATCATCGAGACCATCTTCTGCATCCAGTTCTCACCGGTGATGCGCGTGTCGTCTTTGACGAGCGAGAACAACCCCCAGAACGTGAAGAAGATCGTGGTCTGCATCCCCATCGCGGCGCCCGCGGTCGCGAGGATCATCTGCGGCCACACCTTGTCCAGGTCGCCGCTCCAGGCGATGATCACCAGCTTCTCGTGCTTGCGGTGTGCGTGCTCGTGGAGCGCCTTCTCGAGCGCCTCGGCCTCGGCAACCATCACTCGGTCACTTCTTCCGGATGACGAAGCGGTACACGCCATCGGACTGGGTCTGCTCGACGAGCTCGTTGCCCGTGGTCGCGCTCCACGCCTTGAAGTCGGCGACGGAACCGGGATCCGTGGCGAGCGCCTCGATCAGCTCCCCGGTCGCGAGCTCCTTGATGGCCTGTGCCGTTTTCACGATCGGGAGCGGGCACGAGAGTCCCTTGAGGTCAAGCGTTCGTGCGATCTGCGTGCTCATCGTTCCCTCCTTCGCGGCGGCGTGGGAGGTCGGGAACCCGCCCCTGCGGGACCGTCTCCCAGTACGCGCGGTTGAACATCCATTTGGCCGCGTGCCAGACGAGGCTGGGCGCCGGCGGCGCCGGCGGGTGCTCGTAGTCGAACCGGAGCAGCGTCGCCTTGCGGTTCCCCGTCTCGAGGAAGCACAAGACGCGTCCGCCGTAGTTGGTCTTCGGGGCCGTTCCCTTGATCAGCGAGGCGATCCGGCTCGCCACGACCGGTGCCTCGAAGTGCGCCGTGGAACCGCTCTTGCTGATGGGGAGGTTGGTGGCGTCCCCCATCGCGAAGATGCGATCCTGCTCCTCGACCTGGAGCGTGAAGCGGTCGGTCGGCAGCCAGCCTGAGGCGTCGCCGAGGTTCGAGTCCATGATCACCTGCTGCCCACGATGAGGCGGGACCAGGATCAACAGGTCGTACTCCGCCTTCTCCCCTTCGAGCGACGTGACGATGTGCGCGGAGGGGTCGACGGCCTCCACGTTGAAGAACGTCGTCAGACCGATGCCGCGCTGCTCCATGATCGGCTGGATCAGCTTGCTCGCGGACTCGATCGTGAACGCTCGGTTGAGTGGCGAAAGGAGCGTGACCTCGCTCCTGTCTCGGATCCCGCGCCGGCGCAGCAACTCCTCGAGCAGGAAGACGAACTCGACCGGCGCCGGCGGACACTTGTACGGGATCCCCGCCACGCCGAGGAGGATCCGCCCACCCCGGAACCGGCGAAGCTCTTCGCGTAGTCGCTGGGCGTCCTCGAGCGAGTAGAAGCCGAATGCCGCCTCCGACAGCCCGGGCACCTCGTCGTGCATCAACCGTGCGCCGGTCGAGATCACGAGGTGGTCCCACTCGATCGAACCGCTGCGCTCGAGCTGCACGGTGCCCGCATCGGGGTGGATCCGGATCGCCCGATCGATGACGAGCTCGACGTCGCGCCGCAACAGGGTGCGCTCGTCGCGAACGAGCCACCGGCCGTTCGCCTGCCCGAGCGCCACGTACAGGTACCCGGGCTGATAGTGGTGCATACCGGTCGGGTCGACGACGGTGATGCGGGCGTCGCGTCCGAGAGCTTTCTCGAGCAGGTTGGCGACGAGCGTGCCTCCCACGCCTCCACCCAGGATCACGACGCGCGCGGGCATCGACCTACCGGACCTTCCGAACCACGAACCGCGTGAAGCCGTCGTCATCCACGAGCGCGACGAGCTCGTGGCCGGCCTTCGCGACCCACGCTGGGATATCGGTCTTCGAGCCGGCGTCCTCGGACAGGACCTCGATCACGTTGTCGACCTCGCCCTCGCGGATCGCGCCGATCAGGCTCATGAGCGGTCCTGGACACGGCATCCGACGGGCATCGATCGACCGCGTGACGTGCACGGTCGTCATGTCTCCCCACCTCCTAGATGAACGCGAGCGGACCGTCGACGTTCATGAAGAACGCGGCGACCCCTTCCTGGGCGTCGACGATCGGATCTAGGTCGTCGACGTCGATCCCGAGCATCTCCATGGACTGGGAGCAGGCGTGGATCTCGACGTCACCGATCTCCTTGGCCTGCCGAAGCATGTCGCTCCAGTGCTGGCCGCCGTGACGCTGCACGATCTCGGCGCCTTCCGGACCGGCCTCGGCGGACACGCCGTGGTCCTTCAGGATCCGGTCGGCGCGGAACGCGTCCAGCGCCCAGTACTGCAGGAAGATGTTGACCTTCCTGCCCATCGCGGCGGCACCGACCGTCAGCACCGCAGCCGCGTTGAGCTTGTCGTCGGTCCCGGAGAACAGGACCATCGAGAGCGTCGATCCGTCCATCTCGCACCCCTCGGTCGTTCGTCCACAGGGTGTCCGGTGCCACGGGCGGCGATACGGGCCGGCCAGCCCGCGACGGCCGGGACCATCGGACGTGCGCCGAGACGCCGAGCACGCCCGTGCGTGGTTGTTCGACGCGGGAACGGGGTAGCACGGCGGCGGTACGTTCGTGTTGATGTCCCGCCGAGCGACCCGGTAGCGTGGTCGACGCCTTCCCCGGAGCATGACGATGTCCGATCCCAGCGAAGAGACCAACATGCCCATCGACGTCCCGAACGAACCGACCCGGCCCACGCTGACCGCCGAACCGGGCGTGGCGGACGGCGCGGTCGCGACACCGGCCGAGCGCGCGCGGGGCCGTGACTGGCTGCAGCTCGTCTGGAAGCTAGCAAGCTTCGCCGTCGCCCTGTTCCTGTTCGTGCTGGCGATCCAGCTCATGAAGGA
>JBMDWR010000084.1:0-12529 GCA_048594645.1 Actinomycetota bacterium | reverse complement strand
TGGAGCACCACGAAGTCGTTGAGCTCGATCGCGCCGTCGCTCGTGAACAGCAGGGCGACGTCGACGGTGCCTTCGGCGAGGGCGGCGATCGTGCGAGGGCCTCCGACGTCGAGCGTGGCGACGACGTCGCCGAACTCGATGTTGTAGGTCGACCGGAGGCCCGGCAGACACAGCGGCCGCGTCGTGCACTCGGGCGGCCCGCCGAACACCAGCCGGTCCGCGACCCGCGCGAGGTCGCTCAACGTACCGAGGTCGTAGCGTTGGGCGGTGTCGGCCGTGACGGCGAAACCGTTCTTGTCCTGCGCCGGCGACGGCCTGAGGGCCACGACGCCCAGCGCACCCAGCTCCCGCACCAGTCTCTGATTCGTGAGGAACGGATCGGGAGAGGTGGAGCCGGGCCCGGCGAGGAACAACAGCCCGCTCCCCGAGTACTCCGGGACGAACTCGATGAGGCCTCCGACGAGGGCCGGCATGACGAGCTCGCGGGTGCCGATCGCCGGCTCCCGCTCGACAGCGAACCCCTCGCCCTCCAGTGCCTGCGCGTAGATCTCGGCGAGCAGCACGCTCTCCGGGAAGTTGTACGAGCCGACCGTGAGCGCATCGTCGTCCGTCACGCGGTCGGCGGTCGGCGTTGCCGCCCGCACGCACGCGGACGCCGACACCGCGGCCACGAGCACGAGCCCGACGATGCGGACGGCCATCAGGACGGAGCCTAGGCCATCGCCATGCGCGTGACCCGGTCACCGGCGGCTCGGGCGTGGCGTAGGCGCCCTCCGCACGTTCGCTACCCTCCTGCCCGATGGAACGGCTCTTCGGGCTGGACGCTCTGCCGGTCGCCGCCGAACGCACGGTGGTCACGGTCGGCTTTTTCGACGGGGTCCACCTCGGGCACCGAGCCGTGCTCGGCCGGACGGTGGAGGTGGCACGCCGGATGGGACTGCCCGCCGTGGCCGTGACGTTCGACCGCCACCCGCGCGAGGTCCTCACGCCGGGCAAGGAGCCTCGGCTGCTCACGACCGTCGAGCGCAAGGCGTCGCTGATCGAGGAGACGGGGATCGACGTCCTACTCGTGCTCGAGTTCACCGAGGCGTTCAGCCGTTGGCCGGCCGAGGGGTTCGTCTCGCGCGTGCTCGTGGAGGGGCTGCACGCGACGCACTGCGTCATGGGCGCCAACTTCACGTTCGGCCATCGCGCGGCGGGGACCGTCGACCTCCTGATCGAGACCGGCCCCGAGCACGGGTTCACCGCCGAGCGGGTGGAGCTCATCGATGTCGACGGGCGTCGCGTGTCCTCCTCATCGATCCGCGACGCCCTCGTCGAGGGCGACCTCGAGTGGCCGCGGATCGCGCTCGGTCGTCGGTTCGTCCTGGACGGGACGGTCGTGCGTGGCGCCGGCAGGGGCCACGGCCTCGGGTACCCGACCGCCAACCTCCGGACGTGGCCGCGCCTCCTGCTGCCGGGCCGGGGCGTCTACGCCGGGCGCGCCGACGTCGACGGCGTGTCTCGCGTGGCGGCGATCAGCGTGGGAACGAACCCGACCTTCGGGGTCGAGCCGCTGCACGTGGAGGCCTTCCTGCTCGATTTCGACGGCGACATCCGCGGGCGGGACATCGCGGTCGAGTTCTGGGCCTACCTCCGCGACGAGGAGCGGTTCGACACCGCCGACGCGCTCTCGGAGGCGATCGGCGAGGACGTACGTCGCACGCGGGACCTGGTGACCGGAACGTGAGACCCTCGGTGTCATGACGTCGCACCGCGGCCGCCGCTCGCGCCTCCCGTTGGGGCTGATCCTGATCGCGCTCGGGATCGGTGTGGCGATCGCGGCGTTCTTCGTTGGCAGGGCCGGCGGCGAGACGGGCGCCACCGCTCCTCCAGGCGACGCGAAGCGCACCCTCGTGATCCACGGCACCGGCGACGTGAGCCTGGACCCCAGCTACATCCCGGCGCTCGCCTCCAACGGGTACGGCTGGGCCTGGAGCGGCCTCGACGGCCTGTTCCGTCGCGACGACCTCACGGTGATCAACCACGAATGCCCCTCGACCGACATCGTCGCTCCGCTCGCGAAGACGTTCGTCTTCCGCTGCGATCCCGAGGCGCTGGACGAGGCCCGGGCGGCGGGCGTCGAGGTGGCGAACCTCGCGAACAACCACGGGTTCGATCAGGGTCCGCAGGCGCTGCTCGACTCGATCCGCAACATGCGGGCGGCCGACATCGTGCCGATCGGCGCGGGAGCGTCGGCCGAGAAGGCGGATGCGCCCGCCTACGTCGAGGTGAACGGCTGGACGATCGGCCTGGTCGGGGTGGGCAAGGTGATCGACCCGGACTCGCAGGTGGCTGTGGGCGACCAGATCGGGACCTCGGTGGGTCACGACTTCTCCCGCGCGCTCCGAGCGATCCGGGAGGCCGAGGCCCACGCCGACCTGGTCGTCGTCGCGATCCACTGGGGCATCGAGCTCGACACGCAGCCGCGCGACCATCAGGTCACCGAGGCGCGCCGGATGATCGAGGCCGGCGCGGACGTGATCTTCGGCCACCACGCGCACCGGCTCCAACCGATGGAGACGTACCACGGCCGGCCGATCTTCTACGGGCTCGGCAACTTCGTGTGGCCGCGGTTCTCCGTCGAGGGTTCGACGACCGCGGTCGCTCGGGTCGTCGTCCGTCCCAACGGACGGATCACCGGCCGTTTGCTGCCCGCGACGATCGTTTCCGACGGGCATCCGGTCCTGAACGACCCGGCCTGGTCCTGAAACGCCTGAGGGACCGACGCCGGTCGCGACCGAGGCCGCCCTGCTCGAGCGTTCGTGCGCCTCGGCGCCGACTCACTCGAGGTCTGATAGAGGCGCTGAGCCATGGGTGTCGTCGTAACGGCCGCCGATGTGCTCGGATGCGATGATCCTCGTACGCCCTGACCTGCGGAGACGCCCGAGGTCGTCTGGTAGCCTTGGCCCCGTATGACGCTGACCAAGACCCAGAAGGCCGAGATCGTCGGCGAGCACCGCAGGTCCGACACCGACACGGGGTCCGCCGAGGTGCAGATCGCGGTGCTCAGCAGACGGATCTCGGACCTGACGCAGCACCTGAAGACGCACGGCAAGGACCACGCGTCCCGACGTGGCCTCCTGATGCTGGTCGGGCGGCGGCGGCGGCTCCTCGAGTATCTGAAGCGCGAGGACATCGACCGCTACCGGGACATCGTGGCGAAGCTCGGCCTTCGCCGGTAGACCCAGAGGCGCCCTCCGGGGCGCCTCGTCCGTAGGAGGGATGCGAACGACCCACCGAGCCCACCGGAGGTGGGGCGCACGCGGTCGGTTCTCAGTTGCGAACTTCCGATCCCCCGATCGGCGGTTCACCACTGACAACCGGCCCGGCCCTCCTCCATCCAGCCGCGCGACGCGACCGCGCCGCGCACCGACCAAGGAGGCACCAGGCCGATGGCCATCACTCTTTCCCGGGAGTTCGGGGACAACACGCTGATGTTCGAGTCCGGCAGGCTCGCCAAGCAGGCGGGCGGCTCGTGCGTCGTGACCTACGGCGAGACGCAGGTGCTCGCCACCTGCACCACCGCACAGCCCCGCGAGGGCATCGACTTCTTCCCCCTCACGATCGACGTCGAGGAGCGCATGTACGCCGCCGGCAAGATCCCGGGCGGCTTCTTCCGGCGCGAGGGCAGGCCGTCGGAGACGGCGATCCTCACGGCTCGCCTGACCGACCGCCCTATGCGGCCGAGCTTCAAGGACGGGTATCGGGACGAGGTCCAGGTCGTGATCACCGTCCTGTCGGTCGACATGGCCAACCCGTACGACATCCCGGGCATGAACGCCGCGAGCCTCGCGACGATGCTCACCGGCGTGCCGTTCGAGGGACCCGTCGGGTCCGTCAGGCTCGGGTTGATCGGCGGCACGTGGCAGATCAACCCGACGTTCCAGCAGCTCGAGGAGGCCACGTTCGACATCGTCGTCGCGGGGCGGCGGAACGAAGCCGGCCAGATCGACATCCTCATGATCGAAGGAGAGGCTCCCGACAACACGTGGGCGCTGCTTGACGCCGGCAAGGGAACGATGCCCTCCGAGGGCGTCGTCGCCGAGGGTCTCGAGGTCGCGAAGCGCGCGATCGACGAGCTGATCGAGGCGCAACTGGAGTTCGTCGCCAAGGCCGACGTGAAGCCGCAGCCGTTCGAGCCCAAGCCGCTGTACGGGCAGGACACCTGGTCCGTCGTCGAGACGTTCAAGGAGCGTCTCGAGACGGCAATCGTTCCCGACAAGGCCGAACGCGAGGCTGCGCTCGACGAGATCAAGGAGCTTGTCAAGGCTCGTCTGCTGGACACCTGGGGAGCCGAGGCCTACGCCGCTCGGGGATCCGAGATCTCACCTGCATGGAAGGACCTCCAGAAGAAGGTGATGCGGGCGCGGGTGATCGAACACGGCGTCCGCCTCGACGGGCGTGGTCCCCGGGACATCCGCCCGCTCTCGGCCGAGGTCGGGTTCGTCCCGCGGGCCCACGGGTCGAGCCTGTTCGAGCGCGGCGACACGCAGGTCCTGAACGTCACGACGCTCGGCATGCTGCGCATGACGCAGATGATCGACACGCTCGATCCCGAGGAGACCAAGCGGTACATCCACCACTACAACTTCCCACCGTTCTCCACGGGGGAGGTCGGTCGCATCGGGTCCCCACGACGGCGCGAGATCGGTCACGGCGCGCTCGCCGAACGGGCGCTCGTGCCGGTGATCCCGTCGGAGGAGGAGTTCCCGTACGCGCTGCGGCTCGTGTCGGACGTGCTCGGCTCCAACGGGTCGACGTCGATGGCGAGCGTGTGCGCCTCGACCCTCTCCCTGATGGATGCCGGCGTGCCGATCAAGGCGCCGGTGGCCGGGATCGCGATGGGCATGATCGCCGAGGGCGACACGTTCGTCACACTTACCGACATCCTGGGGGCGGAGGACGCGCTCGGCGACATGGACTTCAAGGTCGCGGGGACGAGCGACTTCGTCACGGCGATCCAGTTGGACATGAAGGTGACGGGCCTTCCCGGCGACGTGCTCGCGGGCGCGCTCGAGCAGGCCAAGGAGGCGCGCCTGAAGATCCTGGACGTGATCCGGGACGCGATCCCCGAGCCGCGGAGCGAGGTCAACCCCAAGGCGCCGAGGATCCTCACGGTCAAGATCCCGGTGGACAAGATCGGCGAGGTGATCGGGCCCAAGGGCAAGAAGATCAACGAGATCGTCGCGCTCACGGGCGCCGACATCGACATCCAGGACGACGGCACGGTCTTCATCGGCGCCCGAGAGGCGGGCGGCGCGGACGAGGCGGTGCGCATCATCGACGAGATCGCGAACCCCAGGCCCATCACCGTGGGGGAGCGGTTCACGGGCACCGTGGTGAACACGACGACGTTCGGCGCGTTCGTCAACCTCGTGCCGGGGCGCGACGGGCTGATCCACATCTCCAAGCTCGGCCGAGGCAAGCGCCTCGCCAGCGTGGAGGAGGCCGTCAAGGTGGGCCAGACGATCGAGGTCGAGGTCCAGGACATCGACGACCGCGGCAAGATCTCGCTGAAGCCGGTCGGTGAGGAGTGGGCGATCCCCGAGGGCATGGAGCCCGAGGTCTCCCAGGACCGGCCCCCGCGGCGTGACCGCGACCGCGAGCGGAGGCCTCGCGACCGCGACCGCCGCCCGCGCGACCGCGAACCGCGCGATCGGTCGTAGCCGATGCCGATCGGCCGCACGGAGTTCACCTCCGGCCTGCGCGTCATCACCGAGCGGATGCCCGGCGTCCGCTCGGCGGCGCTCGGCTGCTGGGTGCTCGCCGGCTCGCGAGACGAGCCGCCGCCGATCTCGGGGTCGAGCCACTTCCTCGAGCACCTGCTGTTCAAGGGGACCAAGACCCGGAGCGCGCGCGACATCGCCGAGGCCTTCGACGCGGTCGGCGGCGAGGTGAACGCGTTCACGGCGAAGGAGTACACCGCGTTCTACGCGCGGGTCCGCGACCGCGACCTGCCGATGGCGGTCGAGCACCTCGCCGACATGCTTCAGCACTCGGTCCTGCGGACCGCCGACTTCGACGCCGAGAAGCAGGTGATCTTGGAGGAGATCAACCAGCACGAGGACGACCCGAACGACCTCGTGCACGACCTCTTCACCGAGACCCTGTGGCCGGGACATCCGCTCGGACGGCCGATCCTCGGCACGAAGGAGAGCATCCGGTCGGCGACGCGCGACCAGGTTCGGCGCTTCTACCGCAAGCACTACGTCCCGGGCAACGTCGTGGTCGTCGCGGCCGGCAACCTGCGGCACGAGGCGCTGCTCGACCTCGTCGCCGAGCACTTCGATCCCGGCACGGTTCGCGCCGAGGGCCCGAGCGCCTGGAACCTGCGCGCGGCGGGCGAGCCGCCGGCGGCGTCGGGGCGGTCGCTCGTGAAGAAGCGCAAGACGGAGCAGGCCCACATCTGCGTCGGCACGACCGGGCTGTCGCGGACGGACCCGGACCGGTTCGCGTTCGGGGTCGTGAACAACGCGCTCGGCGGCGGCATGAGCTCGAGACTGTTCCAGGAGATCCGGGAGAAGCGGGGCCTCGCCTACAGCGTGTACTCGTACCACTCGATGTACGCGGAGGCGGGCATCTTCTGCGCGTACGCGGGGACGACGCCGGGCCGTGCGAAGGACGTCCTGTCGATCGTGCGCGCCGAGCTCGAGGACGTGGCGAACAAGGGCCTCGGCCCGGACGAGTTCGAGCGGGCGAAGGGGCACATGAAGGGCTCGCTCGTGCTCTCGTTGGAAGATCCCGGCGGGCGCATGTCCCGACTCGGCAAGTCCGAGATCGGGCACGGCGAGTTCCTGACCGTCAACCAGCTCCTCGCGAGGATCGAGGCCGTCACGCCCGACGACGCCGTCCGAGCGGCGGAACGGGTACTCTCGCAGCCGATGACGGTCACCGTCCTCGGCCCGTTCTCGAGCAAGGACCGCATCACATGATCCGCGTCGGCGTGATCGGCGCCGCGGGTCGCATGGGGACGATGGTCTGCCGAGCGGTCGCAGATGCCGACGACTTCGCGCTCGTGGCCGCGATCGACCGTTCCAAGCTCGGCGAGAACATCGGCAAGATGATCGGCCACCCGCGGATCGACGTCCCGATCTCGGACGAGCTCGACCGCCTGCTCGAAGCCGACACGTCGGTCGCGATCGACTTCACGCATCCCGACGTCGTCATGGAGAACGTCCGGTGGTGCGTGTCACATGCCGTCCACGCCGTCGTCGGCACCAGCGGCATCTCGCAGGAGAACCTCCAGGAGATCGACAAGCTGCTCTCGGACGAAGGACATGAGTCGAACGTGATCGTCGTCCCCAACTTCGCGCTCGGCGCCGTTCTGATGCAGCGGTTCGCCGCGGAGGCCGCTCGGTACCTGCCCGCGGTCGAGATCATCGAGCTCCATCACGACACCAAGGCCGACGCCCCGTCGGGCACCGCGATCGCGACGGTCCGACGGATCCAGGAGGATCGCGACGCGGGATGGCGGGGCCCGCTCGCCGAATCGCTCGAAGGCGTTCGGGGCGGCGACGTCGACGGCATCCGCATCCACTCGATCCGGCTGCCGGGGCTCGTCGCGCACCAGGAGGTCATCTTCGGCGGCCAGGGGCAGACGCTCACGATCCGTCACGATTCGACCGATCGGTCCTCGTTCATGCCGGGCGTGCTGATGGCGGCGCGGGCGGTCGTCACGCGGCCCGGGCTGACCGTCGGCCTCGAGCCGCTGCTGGACCTTCCGTCGGCCGGTTGACCCCGCGCGGCATCCCGGAACGGGGGAACCCGCTCGATCTAGCCGACGATCCCGTGCACGACGAGCCAGACGCCGAGCGCCCCCAGCGCGAGGGCGAGCACGTCACCCAGGATCCGCAGCGCGCGTTCGCTGACGCGATGCGCGCCCGCACCGAGCAGCACCATCGCGGAGTCCATCAGCGAGACGCCGAGCAGGAGCGCGATCACCGTGACGACGGCGACGCTCCGCCCGCCCGCCTCGACGGCGCTCGCGACGAGCGCCGTGCCGGTCGTGGCGAGGAAGACGTACACGCCCGGGTTCAGCGCGACCGCGACGATCCCGCGCACGCTCGGGTGCAGCCCGCGCCGCGGACCCTCGACGACCTCGGGACGCCGGTTCTCGCGGAGCGCGTCGACGGCGAGCACCACGAGGAAGGCACCGCCGATCACCTGCACGACGCGGATGAACGTCTCGCCCGGTTCGACCGACGACAGCCCGGCCGCGAGCACCAGAAGCATGATGCCGAAGGTGGCGTTCGCGCCCGCCATGGCGCGCAGGCCCCTGCCGGCACCCCCCCGCGACGCCTCCGAGAAGAGCAGCAGCTGGACGGGCCCCGGCGAGGCACCCAAAGCGATGCCCAGGCCGAACGCCGCGAACGAGACCGAGAGATCCATGCGGCCTAGCGGAGCCGAAGCTCGGTCATCTCGACGGGCGCGTCGTCTTCGGCCTTGCGCAGCAGAACGCCCTCGCACTCGCCGAGCGGCTCGATCTCGGTGGCAGTGAGCCCGAGGACGGCGCGCTCGATCAGCGGCGTATGCGAGACCGCCAGGCCGCGCTGATCCTGCGGGACGGCATCGAGCAGCGCCGCGACGACCCCCGCCATCGCGAGCGGGGAGCCGTCGTTGTCCTTCGCGGCCAGACCGGGGACGACGGCGTGATGCGGCAGTTGCTCACCGAGGCCTCGAAGGAGCCACGCGACCGTCTCGGCCGCCCGCTGCGCGGGCGACACGAACACCACCCCGTAGCCGCCGGCGAGGGTGGCACCGACGGCCTGCGCCTGCGCGCGACCTTCCTCCGACAGCCGGTCGGCGTTCGGATCGCGCTGCGCGTGGCGGCGCAGCTCGAGCGCCCTCAAGCGTCCTCCTCCCTCGGGGTGTCGTGTAGCATGCCGCGGCCCATGAAGCCTATCGGTCGCGCCGTCGTCCTCGTCTGCTTGGGTGCGCTGCTGCTGGCGGCGTGCGACGAGGCCACCGAAGGCAGCACCGGCCCGACGACCACGACCAGCGCGGTGCCGACCCCTGCCGAGACGTTCACGGGCGCACCCGGCGCGGCGACCTACGGGTACGCGAACGGCGGCCTCGTCGTGGCGTTCGACCTGAACGGTGACGCCGGGACGCTGCGTGTCGAGAACGGATCGGCCCACGACCTCGATCCGCCGGACCTCTACGTCAAGGATGCCACGGACGGGCACCGCATCGAGGTGGACGTCCTGTCGAGCGCGGGTGTCGCCGCCGGCGAGACGGCCACGTTCGACGTCGCGATGAACGACGTCGCCCTCGACGACATCGGGCTGCTGGTGCTGCTGTTCGGTGCGGACAACTACGGTGCGCTGGTCCGCACCGCCTGACCGGAAGAACTACCCTCGGCTCTCCGGCTCGGTCGCACCGGCCGTCGCGCGCGCCAGAACGAACAGCAGGTCCGAGAGTCGGTTCAGGTACCGGACGACGTGTTCGCTCACGACGCTCTCGGCCTCGCGCAGCTCGACCACTCGCCGCTCCGCCCGTCGGACGACGCTCCGGGCGACGTCGAGGCAGGCAGACGCCGGATCGGCCCCCGGGACCACGAACGCCTCGGGGAGCGGGTGAGCCCGGACGAGCTCGTCGATGCGCGCCTCGAGACGTTCGGTCATCTCGGGCGTCACCAGCGAGGCGCCCGGCTCCAGCCTGGCGCGCTCGGACGGGTTGGCCGCGAGGTCGGCGCCGACGACGAACAGCTCGCGCTGGAGCGCGAGGATCTCCTCCGCGGTCGCGCCGTCACCGGCATGGGCACGCGCGAGGCCGAGGAGCGCGACGGCCTCGTCGACCGTGCCGCAGGCCTCCGGGACCGCCGCGGCCTTCGAGACCCGTCCGCCGAACAGCAACCCGGTCGTGCCGTCGTCGCCCGTCCTCGTGTAGATGCGCGGCATCGTGGCTAGGATAGCGACGGCGCACGGGCCGACGGTGCGCACGACGTGCACGAGCTACAAGAGACGCTGGAGGCACGCACGATGCCGCTTCCGCAGCTGCCACCCCTTGCTCATCTGCCTTCACTGGCACCCGAACGACATGTGCAACATGTGGCAGATGTGGTTATCGTGGTTCGGACGCACGGCGGCACCGATCCGGGAGGGAGGAGGCGGCATGGGCGGTAGGTTCGGGGCGGTCGTAACCGCCATGGTCACGCCCTTCAAAGGCGACCACGCGCTGGACGTCGATGCGGCGCGCTCGCTCGCCGAGCACCTGTACGAGCACGGGACGGAGTCCCTGGTCCTGGCCGGCTCGACCGGCGAGTCGCCGACCCTCACGCACCGGGAGAAGCTGGAGCTGTTCGAGACGGTCATCGACGTCGCGCGCGGCAAGGGCAAGGTGCTGTGTGGGACCGGCACGTACAGCACGGCCGAGACGCTCGAGCTTTCGCGCGAGGCCGAGCAGCTCGGCGCCGACGGGCTGCTGCTCGTTACGCCGTACTACAACAAGCCGCCGCAGCGTGGCTTGCTCGAGCACTTCACGCAGGTCGCCGAAGCCGTGTCGATCCCGGTCGTCGCGTACAACATCCCCGGACGGACGGGGATCAGGATCGAGCACGACACGCTCCTGCAGATGGCCGACGTGCCGAACATCGTCGGCGTCAAGGACTCGACGGGGGACTTCCGCTCGATCTCGAACCTCATCTCGGAAGCTCCACCGGACTTCGAGGTCTACAGCGGCGACGACTGGGCGACGTTCGGCTACATGTGCCTCGGGGCCGTGGGCGTGATCTCGGTGGCCGCCCACCTGGTCGGGGGCCGGATCAAGCAGATGTGCGACCTGATCGCCTCCGGAGACATCCCGGCCGCGCGGAAGATCCACGAGGAGCTCACGCCGCTGTTCAACGCGCTGTTCATCACCTCCAACCCGATCCCCGTGAAGACCGCGCTCGAGATGGCCGGCCATCCGGTCGGTCCGCCTCGGCTGCCGCTCGTGCCGGCCACCGCGGACGAGCGCGAGCGGATCCGCAAGGCCCTGGTGGATGCCGGGCTCGTCTGAGCCGAACACGCCGTCCCGCGTCGTCTTCCTCGGCGGCGTAGGGGAGGTCGGCCGGAACATGGCGTGCCTCGAGCTCGACGAGCGCGTCCTGATCGTCGACGTCGGTCTCTCGTTCCCGCACGCCGAGATGCCGGGCATCGATCTGGTGCTGCCGGACTTCGAGTACGTCCGCAACCGCGTCCGTGACGTCGAGGCCGTCGTCCTCACCCACGGACACGAGGACCACATCGGCGCGTTGCCCTACCTCCTGCGCGAGTTCGACCGCCGGTCTCTGCCCGTCTACGGCACGCCGTTCACGCTCGCGCTACTCGAGGGCAAGCTCCAGGAGCATCAGGTGCGCGACCGGGCGGAGTTCCGTCAGGTCACGCCGGGGGAGGCCGCGACCGCGGGGCCGTTCTCGATGCGGTTCCTTCGCGTCACGCATTCGATCCCGGACGGGATGGCGGTGGCGATCGACACGCCCTTCGGCTCGATCCTGCACACCGGGGACTTCAAGATCGACCAGACGCCGCTCGACGGCAGGCCCACCGACCTTCACGCGCTTGCCGAGGAGGCCGGCCGCGGGGTCCATCTCCTGCTCTCCGACTCGACCAACGCCGAGGAGGCGGGCTACACGCAGAGCGAGCGAAGCGTCGGCCCGGTCGTGCAGGACATCATCGCTCGAGCCCCGCAGCTCGTGGTCGTGGCGTGCTTCTCCAGCCACATCCACCGGATCCAACAGGTCGTGAACGCGGCGCGAGCCGACGAGCGCGTGGTCGCGTTCCTCGGGCGCTCGATGCACCAGAGCGTCGAGGCCGCGCGAGCGCTGGGGCTCCTGCACGCGCCGGAGAGCGACGTGATCCCGATCGAGGAGGTCGAGCACCGGGACCCACGCGGCGTCGTCGTGATCTGCACGGGTTCGCAGGGGGAGCCGCTGTCCGCGCTCAGCCTGATGGCGGCGCGCGAGCACAAGTGGGTCACGCTGGCCGAAGGGGACACGGTCGTGCTCTCGTCCAGCCTGATCCCGGGGAACGAGCCTGCGATCCATCGCGTGATCGACGGCCTGTACCGCACGGGCGCGGACGTGTTCCACCTGCCCGCGTACCCCGTGCACGCGAGCGGGCACGCGGCCGCCGAGGAGCTTCGACTCATGCTGTCGCTCGTTCGCCCGCGTTGGTTCATCCCGATCCACGGCGAGCGCCGGCACCTGGCGCACCACGCCAAGATCGCCACCGAGGTGGGCATCTTGTCCGACCACGTCCTGATCTGCGAGGACGGCGACGTGGTCGGCGTGGGCGAGAAGGTCGAGGTCATCGGCCGCGCGCCGGCGGGTATGACGTTCGTCGACGGGCTGGGGATCGGCGACGTTGGCGAGGTGGTCCTGCGCGATCGCCGGAAGCTGTCGGCGGACGGGGTCGTCGTCGTGGTCGTCGCCGTCGACGCGCACCACGGACAGGTGCTCTCGGGTCCCGACATCGTGAACCGGGGGTTCGTGTTCGACGAGACCTCG
>JBMDWR010000083.1:0-1515 GCA_048594645.1 Actinomycetota bacterium | reverse complement strand
GGCGACGGCGACGTGGATCGCCCTGAACCTGCCGTTCGCGCTCGGCGGCACGAGGGGCTGGCTCGAGTTCTTCCAGAACTCCAGCCAACGGGACGCCAGCTGGAACAGCCTGTGGTACACGGCGTGCAAGCTCGCCACCGGTACCGGTTGCTCGAACACGTCGTTGATCAACCTCGCGTCGCTGCTGCTGTTCGTCGCGTGGATCGTCGTCGTGTGGCACTTCAAGGCCAGACGCGATCCCGGGTTCCCACGGTGGACCCTCGGCTTCCCGATCATCGCGATCTTCCTGCTGTCGAACAAGGTCTACTCGCCGCAGTTCAGCCTGTGGCTGCTCCCCTGGTTCGCCCTCGCGTTGCCGAACCTCAGGCTGTTCGTCGCGTTCGAAGCGGCCGACGTCGTCGTGTTCCTCACGGAGTTCGGCTGGCTCGGAGCGAACAACGGACTGAACGGTGGGCTGACGGACATCCCGACCGGCGTGTTCGGGGCGGCCGTGGTCGTTCGAGCCGTGATCCTCGTGCTCTGCGTGATCTCGTGGGTGAGACGGCGACAGCCAGAGCCGGTCACCGACGTCCAGCCTCCGCTCCGACGAGAGGCTGCCGCTCCGGTTCGAGTATGACGACGGAGGCGATCGGGTCGGAGATCGTCTCGCCGACCGCGGTCGGACCGAGCCGCGACCGGATCGTCCGCGCGATCGGGTTCTGCTCGCTCGCGTTCGTCGGCCTCCGGCTCGCGATGTTCGTGATCGGGGTCGTGGGTGTGACGCTGTTCCCGCCGCTCGCGCCCGTCGGCGTACCCGGCTGGCCGGCCAACCCCGTTCCCGATCCCGGCTGGCACAACGTGTTCGCGGCGTGGGAGCGGTTCGACGCGCTGTGGTTCCTTCGGATCGCCGACGAGGGCTACCGGCCGCACGACGGGAGCGCAGCGTTCTTCCCCCTGTATCCCCTCGCGGCCCGAGCGGTCTCGTTCGTGCTGGGCGGCCGTCCGCTCGCCGGGGCGACGATCGTCTCCAACGCCGCGTTCGTGGGAGCCCTGGTCGTCACGTACCTCTTGACGGCGTTCGAGCTCTCCGAACGCCTTGCACGCACGACGGTCCTGATGCTCTGCGTGTTCCCGACGTCGTACTTCTTCCTCATGCCGTACAGCGAGTCGCTGTTCCTGCTGCTCGCCGCGACGACGTTCTGGGCGGCTCGACGGCGGCGATGGGCCGTGGCAGGCGTCGCCGGCGCGCTCCTGACGCTCACGCGAAGCGTGGGCGTGGTGATGATCCCGGCGCTCGTCCTGGAGGCGCTTCAGCAACGGGCCGAACGCCGCGGCCCGGCCTGGCCGGGGTTGGTCGCAGCCGGCGCGACGTCGCTCGGGCTGATCGGGTACCTCGGCTTCTGGCAGGCGTTCGCGGGTGACGCGATGGCGCCGCTCACGCGCCAGGCCAACTGGGAACGGGTCCTGTCGTGGCCGTGGGCGACGCTTTGGAACGGGACCGCCGACGCCTTCCGCTACCTGGGCGAGGTGAACGGC
>JBMDWR010000082.1:0-11059 GCA_048594645.1 Actinomycetota bacterium | reverse complement strand
ACCTACACGGTCCAGGCGTTCGAGGACGGGACCGCGCTGTTCTCGTGGGAGTTCGCCGTGGGGGAGTACCTGCAGACCAAGGGGATCCAGTTCGGCTCGGACGAGACGCTGAACCAGTTCGCCTTCCCCAGGGAAGACACGCGAGGTCCGCAGGACGGCATGTGGCTCGCCGACGCGATCGAACGCGCCGAGACGCATCTGGCGTCGATCCGGTTCGACGACCCGGTCTGAGTGGAGGGCGAGACGTGAACGACGCAGACGGTGTGCGCGTGATCAAGGCGGGAGAGCACGACGGCCTCGGCTGGGAGGCGATCCCGACGGCCGAAGGCGACCCGAACCCGCCGGGTGAGGAGACGGTGTTGTTCCGGGCCGCAGACGGCGCGTTCAGCTTCGGACTGTGGCGCCGGGTGCCCGAGACCGGTCCGATGGAGCCGCCGTACCACGAGATCGCGGTGATCGTGGAGGGCGAGGTCGAGGTCGAGGGCGAGGACGGCTCCGTCGTCCGTGCCGGGCCGGGCGACGTCCTGATCACGCCCAAGGGCTCGAAGGCGACCTGGCGGGCGCTGTCTCCGGTCAAGAAGTTCTGGGCCGTCTACAAAGAGCCCTGATCGCCGGCTCGTTCGATCGCGAACACCCACACGCCTCGTGGACGGGCGCACGGGCCGCCGGCGCGAGACGGAAGATGTCGTCGTGCGTACCGACGTTCGCCCTCCGGGCCCCGGCGTCTCGAGCCTCGCGGCGCTCAGGGCGTTCCGTCGCGACCCGCTCGGTCTGCTCGAACGGTTGGCCACCTACGGCGACGTCGTCCACGTTCGCGTGCCGCGAACGGACGCGTACCTGCTGAACGATCCGGGCCTCGTCCACGAGGTGCTCGTGACGCACAACCGGGCCTTCCACAAGGGCCCGACGATCGAGGCTGCGCGGATGCTCCTCGGTGAGTCGCTGCTGACCAGCGAGGACGACGTTCACCGGCGACAGCGCCGCCTGATCCAACCGATGTTCCATCACGCGCGGATCGCCTCGTACGCGGACGACATGGCCGCGCTCGCGGAGCGCGCGATCGGCCGATGGCAA
This sequence comes from Actinomycetota bacterium, assembly GCA_048594645.1. Classification (GTDB taxonomy): domain Bacteria; phylum Actinomycetota; class UBA4738; order UBA4738; family HRBIN12; genus DASSJM01. The sequence goes on along the minus strand of JBMDWR010000082.1, from coordinate 9,985 downwards.
GACGGGCAGGCGCTCGACGTGCAAGCCGAGATGTCGGCGCTGACGCTCGCCGTGGTCGGCCGGACGCTGTTCGGCACCGACGTGGACGAGGCGCGCAGCGCCACGGTCCGCCGAGCGCTCACGGACACGCTCGCGATGTTCGACCGCGTCTACTCGCCGCTGTTCCGGATGCTCGTCCGGGTGCCGTCGCCGACGATGCGTCGGTACCACCGGATCGAGGCCGATCTGGACGCGGTCATCGAGCAGATGATCGCCGAGCGCCGTTCGAGCGGCGCGATGGGCGACGATCTCCTCTCGCTCCTGCTGCGTGCGCGAGAGGACGGCACCGGGATGACGGACCGGCAGGTCCGCGACGAGGCGCTCACCCTGTTCCTGGCCGGACACGAGACGACGGCGATCGCACTCACGTGGACGTGGTGGCTGCTGTCGAGGAACCCCGAGACCGAGGCGCGTCTGCACGCAGAGCTCGACGCGATCCTCGGCGACCGTCCGCCGGAGGCGGCCGACCTGCAGAACCTGCCGTACACGCAGGCGGTCGTGTCCGAGTCGCTCAGGCTCCGGCCCCCGGCGTGGGCGATAGGGAGGAGGGCCGTGGCCGAGCACCGAGCCGGCCGGTACGTCGTCGCGCGCGGCTCGATCGTGGTCGTCTCGCCGTGGCTGTTGCATCACGACCGCCGTTGGTGGCGCGAGCCGCTCGCGTTCCGGCCCGAGCGGTGGATCGAGCCCGATGCGGGCGAGCGCCCGCGCGAAGCGTTCCTCCCGTTCGGTGGCGGGCCGCGTGGGTGCATCGGCGAGCCGTTCGCCCGCACCGAGGCCGCCATGCTGCTCGCCACGATCGCGCGGCGGTGGCACCTGCGGAGCGCGTCGGACCGTGACCCCGAGATCCAGGCCGTCATCACGCTCCGTCCCCGGCACGGCATGCCGATGCTCGCGTTCCGGCGTGGCTCAGACGCGTGACGTCGTCCGTGCGCCGCGATCGCGGACGAGGCGCAGGTACTCGGCGCGCTCCCGGAACGTATCCCGCAGCTGCCGGGTGAGGCGTTCGACGAACTCGTCACGGTAGGTCGAGTCCACGGCCGAGGCGACCGCGTAGTAGAGCGCCGAGAACGACGCGACGCCGGCCGCCGTTCGGACGAGCTCTTGCGTGATCTCCAGCCGCTCACCGAAGAACGGCAGTGTGAACAGCACACGACCGGACGTTCCGAGCCAGTCCGCTCGGATCTCGGGCGTGACGAGCAGCGCGCCGAACACCATGAAGAACAACCAGATGGCGAGGCCGACGAACGCGATCTGCAGCGCCTGCGCGATGAAGATCACCAGTGCGACGTTGACGCGCTGACGCCGGCGGAGCGGGATCTCGAGTGCGCTCGCGCGTTCGAGGTCGCGGACCGCCTCGGGCAGACGAACGACCAGGAACACCGCGGTCAGCAGCGCGAACGTCCCGGCGCCCGCGTAGAAGATCACGTCGCTCGCGCCGCCGAACAGCTGCCAGTACTCGTTGGTGAAGAAGGTGACGAGCGAGAAGAACAGGAGCAAGGGCAGCGCGCGCACCAGCAGCGTGAGCGACGCGCCCAGCTGCTGGACGAAGCGAGCGCCGGTCCATCGCAGGATCGAGAACACGCCGAACCCGACCACCAGCCAGATCGCGCCGAGCAGCGCCAGGTTCCCGAGCCCCGTGACGATCGCGCTCGTGAGCTGTCCACCGAAGACGAGCGGCAGCACCACCGGCAGGACGACGAACGCCGTTAGCTCGGGGACGCCGAGCCGGCTCGGGATCGACGCGAACGGCCGGCCCCGAGCGACGTTCAGCAGCCCGAACGCGCCCAGGAGCAGCGCGACGCCTCCGAGGACGGCGAGGGCGTTCGTGCCGGCCGACCAGTCCAGGTTGATCGCGCCGAGGATCTCGACCACGAAGACCAGAGCGAGCAGCGGGATCGCGCGGGTGAAGATGTCCTCGGTCGCCGAGTAGCCCTCGATCAGTAGCGGGAGCCCGGCGGCGCGGAACCGGCGTTCGTGGTCGCGGATCAGCTGGTCGGGCTGCGCGTCGCCGGCCGGAGGCTCGGGGGCGGGTGGGTCGTCCGTCGAGGCCATCGGGCCGTATCGAACCCCCGCCCGAGGCGCGTCGCAAGCGTCCGGTACGCTGTTGCAGGTGGGGTTCGCAAGCGCGCTCGTCATCTTCGCTCATCCTGACGACGCCGAGTTCATGTGCGGCGGGACCGTTGCCGCCTGGGCCCGAGAGGGGACGGACGTCCATTACTGCGTCGTGACCGACGGCTCCGCCGGCTCCAACGACCCCGGCATGACGCGTGAGGCGATGATCCCCATCCGTGAGGCGGAGCAGCGCGCCGCGGCCGAGGTCCTCGGCGTTCGAAGCGTCACGTTCCTCGACTTCCGCGACGGCGAGCTCGAGGTGAACCTAGAGACACGCCGCGCCGTGACGAGGGTGGTCCGCACGATCCGACCTGAGGTGATTGTGGCCCCCGATCCCACGCGGCTCTGGTTCGGGAGCCAGTACATCAACCACTGGGACCACAAGCAGGCGGGAACGCTTGCGCTCTGCGCCGTGATGCCGGACGCGCCGAGCCGCCCGCAGTTCCCCGAGTTGCTCGACGAGGGTCTGGAGCCGTTCGAGATCCCGCACCTGTGGCTGTCGACCGAGAGGGCCGATACCTACGTGGACATCTCCAAGACGCTGGACCTCAAGCTCGAGGCGCTTCGCGCTCACGTCTCGCAAGGCACGGCCGACGCGGCGGACTGGGTACGCGAACGCGCGCGCGAGGTCGGCGAGGCGGGCGGGTTCGAGTACGCGGAGGGGTTCAAGGCGTTCGACCTGCGCGAAGAGGATGTGGAGTGATGGAAGAGCCGCTCGGCGACGACGAGCCCCTCGAAGACGACGAGCGCGAGACGTACGGGCTCGCGCCCGAGGAGATCGAGAACGTCCGCGCGGACCTCGAGGACCTCCAGGGGATGCGGAGCACGTTCCAGGGTCAGGGCGTGAAGGGTGTCGTGATCGCCTGCGAACGGTGCCAGGAGAACCACTACTACGAATGGGAGCTCCTCCACGAGAACCTCGAGCACATGCTCAAGACCGGCGAGCCGCAGATGCACGAACCGGCGTTCGAGGTGCGCGAGGAGGAGTACATCCAGTGGGACTACGGCAAGGGCTACATCGACGCCCTCGCCGACACCGGCCTCCAACCCGACAACCGCGTCCAGGTGACGCGCTGCCCCTGGTGTCAGACGCCGACGGACGACCACTTCCAGTTCTGCCCTCGCTGCGGCCGTTCGCTCGCCGCGGTGCGGATCTACCGCGAGCTCGTCGATCGGGGGATGGAAGAGCGCGACGTGCGGGCGATGCTCGTCCGCGCAGGGTTCGAGCCGTTCTGACGGAGTCGCTCAGGCGGACCTCGGCGGTTCCAGGACGCACTCTTCGGGCGTCTTGTCCTCCCGCAGGCCCTTGAACGAGGGCGCGCGCATCTTCTTCGTGCTCTTGGTGATCTCGAGGTACTCGACCTCGCAGACCATCGTCGGCTCAACGTAGGTGGCGCCCTTCACCTTGGCGAGCTCCGGATCTTCGATCGGTGGCGTCGAGCGCTTGAGCGGCGTCAGCGCGTCCATCAGGCGATCGAGCGTCGCACGCGTGAACCCGGTGCCCACCTGCCCGATCCATAGGAGCGTGCCGTCCTCGTACGCGCCGACGAGCAGTGCCCCGAACGTTCCGGCTCGACCTCCCTGCCCGGGCGTCCATCCGAGGATCACGCAGTCCTGTGTGTTGGTGAGCTTGATCTTCCGCCAGTCCGGGGAGCGCCGGCCGGGGTGGTACCGAGACCCCTTCCGCTTGGCCACCACGCCCTCGAGCCCGTGCTCCCGCGCGACCTTCTCGAACGCCTTCCCGTCGCCTTCTACGTACGTCACCACCTGGAGGCGCTCGTCGCGCTCGACGACCCGTTCGAGCAGCTCGCGACGCTGCTCGAGCGCGACGCCGGTAAGGTCGCGGCCGTCGAGCCACAGCAGGTCGAACGCGACGAGCGCCACCGGGATCCTGCCGGCGATCCGCTTGATGTCGCGCTCGTTCGTGAGGTTCATCCGCTGCTGGAGCGCCTCGAACGAGTTCCTGCCGCCGTCGTCGAACGCGACGATCTCGGCGTCCAGCACCGCGTTCACCTGGTCCACCAGCTCGTGGATCATGCGCAGCTCGGGGTACTTGTCCGAGACGTCGCGACCGTTGCGCGTGACCAGCCGCGTCGCGTCGGTCGTCATCGTCGTGACCGACCGGATCCCGTCGAACTTCGGCTCGAACCACCACTTCGGGTCGTCGAACGCCTTCCAGCCACCCTCGGCGAGCATCGGCTGGAACGCCGGTGGCGCGTCGATCAGCGGCGCCTCCTGGTTGGACGCGAGGAACGCGAGCCAGTCCGTCCTGGTCTTCACGAAGTGGAACTCGAGCCCCGGGTACCGGCGGCCGTGGAGCCGGAAGCTCACCTTCTTGTCCGTCCACTCGACGGGCTCGTACCAGCCGTCGTCGAAGATGCGCACCTCGCCCGCGCCGTAGTGACCTTCGGGGATCGTTCCCTCGAAGGAGCCGTACTCGAGCGGATGATCCTCGGTCCGAACGGCGAGGCGCTTGTCACCTCTCGTCGTCGGGAGCCCGCGCGGCACGGCCCACGAGGGCAACGCCCCGTCGCGCTCGAGCCGCACGTCGTAGTGCAGGCGGGTCGCCCGGTGCTTGTGGATCACGAACGAGTTGCCCGCCCCCCGCGCGCCGCTCGGCGCCGGCTCGGTCGTCCCTTCGGGCCCGAAGCTGCGCTTGCGCAGGTACTCGCCGAGGGTGGGATCTCGCGACGACGCGGTCACCTCCTCGGATGTGCGGGAGGCGCCAATCGGCACGGCCTTGTCGCTCGGCAACCCGAGCGCCTCGAGCGCGGGCCGCAGGTCCTGCGGCCGTGTGCGGACGCCCTCGAACAGGTCCCCGAGCTTGTCGAACCGCTCCCACACGTTCTCGATCCGGAAGTCCTGTGGCGTGAGGCCCGTCTCGATCTCGTCCCACAGCAGCGGCGTGGACACGGTCGCGAGCGGCTCCGGTCGCAGGGAGTAGGCCGCGGAGATGTTCGCGCCCGACCGGTTCATGTTGTGGTCGATGAAGACCTTGCCCGTCCGCTTGCTGATCTGCCACGCCATCGTCACGCGGTCGCGATCGGCACGCTCGATCGTGCGGCCGAGCGTGCCCACGAAGTCGCGCACCTGGTCGTACGACCAGCCGGGCTCGACCGGTACGTAGATCTGCACGCCGGTCGCCCCCGAGGTCTTGGGGTACCCCGTGAGCTCGAGCGCCTCGAGCGCGGCGCGAACGTGCAGCGCGACGGTCAGGACGTCCTCGAAGCTCGCCCCCATCGGGTCGAGGTCGAAGAACAGGTAGTCGGGCGTCTCGACCGACGGGCATCGCGAGTGCAGCGGATGCATCTCGATGCAGCCGAGGTTGGCGACGAACAGCAGCGTCGAGAGGTCGTTCACCATGAGGTACCCGATCACGCCGTCCTTGCTGTCGTCGCTCTCGACGGGGCACCGGGGGATCCACTCCGGCGTGTGCGAGGGCGCGGTCTTCTCGTAGAAGAAGTCTCCTGCCATTCCGTCTGGCATCCGCTTCATCGTGAGCGGCCGGTCGCGAAGGTGCGGCAGGATCAGCTCGGCGACGTTGAAGTAGTAAGCGAGGAGATCGCCCTTGGTGTAGCCCTCGTCCGGCCAGTACACCTTGTCGAGGTTGGACAGCCGGAGCTCGCGCCCGTCCGCCTCGGTCCACCACGCGTCGCCGCGCTTCTCGACCTCGAGCGGCATCGGGACGTCGACCGTGAACGCCCGACCGCCGGACGCCTTCTTGGCTCGAGCCACCTGGCCAGCGTAGCCGTCAGCCGGCGTTCAGCACTGCTTGGCGCCGGGCCGCACCGGGACGTCCTGCCGTTCGTCGAAGAACTGCCTGACGATGTCCTCGATCCCGGGGACGTTGCTCTGCACGTCGACCTTGATGTCGGTCGCTCGCAGCGCAGGCGCGTCTGGGGTTCCCACCACCTTGATGTCGATCGTGTCGGTGAACGCCACGTGGAACCCCGTGATCGTGAACTCGTCGCTGAACGTCAGCGTGCCGTCGCCGCCCTCCATGTCGAACGTCGCGTTGATGTCGAAGTCGATCGGATCGGGCCCGCCCTGGACGATGTAGGTCCACGTTCCCTCGACGCCGTCGCACGAGTACAGAGCGGATCGGATCCCTGCCGACGCCTGGATGCTGGTGTCCACGGAGACGGGGCCGTCGAACGCGCCCGCCGCGGTCGGTCCGGTCGCCGTGGGCCCCGTGGCCGTGGGCCCGGTGGCCGTGGGCCCCGTCGCCGTCGGGCCGGTGACGGCGGTCTCCGAGCCGCCGGTGACCTCCGTCTCGCCCGTCGAGCACGCCGCCAACAACAGGGCACCGAAGACGAGCGCGGCGGCCCGGCGTCCGTGCTGCATGCGCCGTTCGTATACCGGAGGTTCTCGAGAGGGTCAAACCGGGGGTCGTTCGCTGCTGGCACGCCGGTTATGTCCGCCCGGCGATTAGAATCGCCTGCTCAGGCGGTCTACGGGCACACGGATCACCCACCCGCGGGGATCCACCGGCACGAGGAGCGACAGATGCCACCAAGAGCCATGTGGAAGGGAGCCATCTCGTTCGGCCTGGTCACGATCCCCGTCGCCGTCTATCCGGCGACCGAGGAGAAGTCGCTGAAGTTCAACCAGCTGCACGACGAGGACATGGGCCGGATCCGGTACAAACGCGTCTGCTCGGTCGACGGCGAGGAGGTCGAGTACGACCACATCGTCAAAGGGTATGAGATCGAGAAGGACCAGTACGTCGTGCTCACGGACGAGGACCTGGACGCCGTCCCCGTCGAGTCCAGCCGCGCGATCGACATCGAGCAGTTCGTCGACCTCGACGAGATCGACCCGATCATGTTCAAGAAGTCGTACTTCCTCGTGCCGGACGAGACGGGGGCGAAGGCGTACGCGCTGCTGCGGAAGGCGCTCGCGGAGGAAAACAAGGTCGGCATCGCCAAGGTGAGCTTCCGCGACAAGGAGCATCTTTCGGCCCTGCGCTTCAAGGACGACGTGTTCGTGCTGGAGACGATGTACTGGCCGGACGAGATCCGGGCCGCCGAGTTCGACACGGTGCCCGCGGACGAGAAGGTCCGGGACAACGAGGTCGAGATGGCGAAGTCGCTGATCGACAGCCTGACGGAGCCGTGGAACCCGGAGGCGTTCACCGACGCGTACCGCGAGGCACTGCTCGAGATCGTCGAGAAGAAGGCCGCCGGCCAGCCGATCGAGGCGCGTCCCGAGGAGGCGCCCGCCAAGGTCGTCGACCTGATGGAGGCGCTCAAGGCCTCCGTCGCGGCGGCCAAGGAGAAGACACCGTCGTCGGGAGCCAAGCGGGCGGCCAAGAAGTCGTCGGCGAAGAAGCCCGCCGCGAAGCAGGCGGCGACCAAGAGGGCGGCGCCGCGCAAGAAGGCTTCGGGCGAGTGAGCGTGCCCGGCTCGTCCACTGGCTAAGCTGGGGCCTCACCCACTCGAGGAGCGCCGTGAAGCTGGTCGTCGCCATCGTGAAGCCACACCGGCTCGACGACGTGAAGGAGGCGCTCCGCGACATCGGCGTGAACGGTCTCACCGCGACCGACGTTGAGGGCTTCGGGCGGCAGCGCGGGCACACCGAGATCTACCGCGGAGCCGAATACCAGGTCGACTTCGTTCCCAAGGTCAAGATCGAGGTGCTCTGCGACGACGACCAGGCGAGCGACGTCGTCGAGGCCGTGACCACCGCCGCGCGCACCGGCAAGATCGGCGACGGCAAGATCTGGGTCACATCGGTCGAGCAGGTGGTCCGGATCAGGACCGGTGAGATGGGCCCAGACGCCCTGTAGCCGTGAGCGATCCGTCGGGCCCCGTGGGCCGGTTGCTGGAGGAGCTCCGGGCGCTCGAACGCGCGTACTCGCTCGGCCACCACGGGCGGTGGTCCGGGCGCCGCCGCGCCGCCTTGCTGGACGGATGCCTGCGCGAGTTGTTCGAGGCATCTCGATCGCCATCCGGCGTGGCACTCGTTGCGCTCGGCGGCTACGGACGTCGCCTCCTCTCGCCCGGTTCGGACGTCGATCTCCTGCTCGTGCACGACGATGCCGCGCCGCCCGGCGAGGTGGCGGCGCTCGCCGAGCGGCTGCTTTACCCCCTGTGGGACGCGGGTCTCCACGTCGGCCATGCCGTTCGCACGCCGTCCGAGTGCAGGCAGATCGCGACCGAGCGCCTGGATGCGGCCACCGCGGTCGTGGATGGGAGGTGGCTCGCCGGCGACGAGCAGACGTGGACGGCGGCACGTAGGGACGTGCTTGCGGCGGTGACCGCCGATCCCCGCGCGTTCGCCCGGCGCCTCGTCGCGGACGCGGAGGCGCGGCGATCGCGTTACGGCGCCGTCTCGTCCCTGCTCGAGCCGGACCTGAAGGAGGGCGGGGGCGGCCTGCGAGACGCGCAGAGCCTGGGCTGGCTGGAGGCGGCGGTCGACCGGGGGCTGGAAGAGGCCGGCCTCGTGCGGGAGGCCGAACGCGCGGCGGTCGGTGCGGCGGAGGAGTTCCTCGTTCGGGCGCGGAGCGCCCTGCACCTCGAGACCGGACGCAGGTCAGACCGGTTGGTGCTGGACCAGCAACCGGCGATCGCCTCCGCGATGGGGTTCTCGGACGAGCCGGGTCTCCCCGCCGTCGACGCGCTGATGCGCTCGGTGTTCGAGCACGCGCGCCAGCTGGAGCACGTCTCGACGTCGGTGTTCGACCGCTACCTCCGCGGACCGACCTCGATCGCGGCCCTCGAGCCGACACCGGCGGGCGTCCTTCGCGCGTTCGTCCCCGTGGCGCGCGAGGGCGGGGTGCTCCCCGCTCGTGCGCTTGACGCGATGGCGGAGGTCCCGGTCGCCGCGCCGGTGACGTGGACGCCGGAGGTTCGCGACGCCTTCCTCGACCTGCTTCGATCTGGACCCGGGGCGGTCGGCGCGCTCGAGACCCTGGACCGGCTCGGCCTGTTCGAGCGCTACCTGCCCGCGTGGACGGCGGTCCGGTGCCGGCCGCAACGCGATCCGTACCACCGGTTCTCGGTCGACGTGCACCTGCTGCGCTGTCTCGGCGAGGTGGCGCACCTGCTCGACGATCCGGGCGAGGACGTCATGATCGCCCGGGCGGTCGGGGCGGTGGACGATCGCGACGCGCTGCTGGTGGGCGCCCTCCTCCACGACATCGGGAAGACGGGGACGGGCGGTCACGTCGCGGTCGGTGAGCGCGTGGCCGGCGAGACGCTCGAGCGGATGCAGCTCGACGGCCGGACGGCCGGGCTGGCCCTGTTCCTGGTCGCCGAGCACCTGCTGCTCTCGGATACGGCGACGAGGCGGGACCTGGACGACGAGGAGCTCGTCCTGGGCGTCGCCGGCCGGGTCGGCGATCCGGCGCGGCTCGCGGCCCTGTTCCTGCTCACGATCGCCGACGCCCAGGCGACGGGACCGCTCGCGTGGACGCCCTGGCGAGCCGCGCTCGTCCGCGAGCTCGTCGCGAAGGTCCAGCACGTCCTCGAGCGCGGCGAGGGCGGCATGGCAGCCGGCGCGCGCCTGGCCGAACGCGCGGCGGCGATCCGTGCCGCCCTGGTCGACGAGGATCCCGCAGCGATCGAGCGCTTCCTGCTGCGGATGCCTCGCGGGTACGTCCTCACGGCATCGCTCCAACGCGTCCCGTCGCACTTCGCGCTGCTCGACGCGGCGATCGGGACCCACGACGTCCGCACGTCGACCGCCGAGGGTTCCCGGCCAGGGACGTACGAGCTCGCCGTCGCTGCGGCGGACCGGCCGGGCCTGCTCTCGATGATCGCGGGCGCGCTTTCGGTCGCCGGGCTCACGATCCTCACGGCTCAGGTCTTCACGACCGACGATGCGATCGCGT
>JBMDWR010000081.1:0-15416 GCA_048594645.1 Actinomycetota bacterium | reverse complement strand
TGGGGAGGGGGCGATCGCGACATCGCGGTGCTGCGCGTCCCTGCCGAGGCCGACAACGAGGGAGCCGAGGGGACGACGTGGAACCTCCAGGGCCGGTATCAGCCGTTCTACGACTTCCCGGCATACGTGAACGGCCTCCCGGAGCTCTCGTCGTACACCGACGAGATCGATCGGCGGGACGGGGCGCTCGACGGTCGCTGGCGCAACAACTCGATCGAGCAGTTCGAACAGGGTTGGGCGACGCCGGCCCGCATCCCGTACCAGGGGCGGATGGTCGAGGAGGTCATCGCCCGCGAGGGGTTCGGCGACGACGATGTGCCGGACCTGGTCTACGTGAACTTCAAGGCGATCGACCACGTGAGCCACATCTGGAGCGTCAACAGCCCTGAGATGCAGGACACGCTCGCGTGGCAGGACGAGGACCTCGGGCGGTTCATCCGCTTCCTCGACCGAACGGTCGGGCGCGGCCGGTACGTGCTCGTGCTCACCGCGGACCACGGGGCGCAGCTCGACCCACAGGTATCCGGCGCCTTCCAGGTGACGCCTCCGGCACTGGAGGAGGACCTGAACGCCGCTTTCCCGGCCGAGGGCGAGGGATCGGTGTTCGAGGCGGTGAGGTCCAGCCAGATCTACCTCGACGAGGACGCCATGGTCGCCAGCGGCTACACGCCCGAGGATGTCGCCGGCTACCTCCTGGACTACACGAAGGAACAGGGCAACCCGGATGCGGCGGCGCTCCTGCCCGAAGCCGAACGCTCCGAGCCGTTCTTCTCTGCCGCCTTCCCGATCTCGATCCTGCCTGACCTCGAGTGCCTGCCTGAGGCTCGGGTGTGAGTCCGTCGCGTATCCTTGGCCGGCTCCCAGCCGGCAGAAGGGGCCCTGCCCGCCGAGGGTGAGGGACGAGGGGGACACCGCATACCGATGGCGCTCACCAAAGACCGCTCGCAGGCCACCGTTCAGGTCTCCGACAGCGAACGGCGAGGGCGGCTGTCGAGTCCCTTCGTCCTGATCGCGGCGATCGCGCTGCTCCTGCTCGCGTTCGGCTGGACGTTCCTTCAGGACCCGTCGATCAGCGCCCCGACCCGTGACCCCGCCTGGTACACGTGGCGCTCGAACCTGATGATGCACGACGAGCCGGGCCTGATCGCCGGCGACTGGGGCCCGTTCTCGATGTTCGGCGGCGGCTACCGGGTGACCGTGCCCCTGTTCGGCTCGATCCTCCAGCGCGTCGCGGACATCGATCTGTACTCGTTCAGCGCCTTCATGATGGTGGGCGTCCCGGTGCTGACCGGTCTCGCGCTCGGCGCGTTCTCCTGGCGCACGCACCGTGACCCGCTGCTGTTCCTGCTCGTGATGCTGTCGACCGCGGCGCTGTTCATGACCACGCCGTACGTCGGCTACCTGGACAACATCACGGTCCTGTACTTCCTCTCGCTGGTCCTCGCGTTCTTCGTACCGGGCCGAACGTCGTGGGGCTCACGAACCGCGCTGTTCCTCGTCGGGATCGCCGCCGCGTTCACGCACCCGACGACGTGCGTGATCTTCGGCGCATCGCTGATGGCCGTGTTCGGCCTGCGGGTGCTCACGAGCCGGTTCCACCTGGGGCCGGCGCTGTCCGAGCTGGGACCGTCGTTGATGTCGGCCGGCTTCGGGATGATCTTCGGCCTCGCGACGTGGCTGATCGCGCCGTGGGGCGTGACCGGCTCGCTCGCGGACGCCGCGCTGCCTCCCCCGTACACCAAGGAGGTCTTCTTCAACCGACTCTCGGGCTGGGTCGGCTCGCTGCAGCCCGGAATCCTCGTCCCGCTGATCCTGCTCGCGATCGGATGGACGATCTGGCGGGCGCGGAGGGACCGGGCACGCTCGGACGAGTTCGGGACGATCTCGGCGATGTTGCTGCTGCCGTTCCTCGGGATCTTCGGGTTCGTCGCGGCCACGTACCCGTACTACCGCTTCATGAACGCGACGATGGCTCTGTTCGCGCTCGGCGGGCTGGGCGCGTACGTCGCGATCCGCTGGTTGTGGAAGCGCGAGGGCGCCGCCAAGATCGCCGGCGTCGTCGCGTCGCTCGTGATCGTGGGGTCGTTCGGCTACATCTGGGTGCAGGGTCGCGAGATCTCGCACTGGGCCGACCCGGACAGCCAGTGGATCGACCAGCCGACCCGAACCGCGCTCGAGGCTGCGCGCGCGGTTGTCGAGAACGAGCCGGCGGACCGGCCGATCGTGTTCGTCGTGAACTACGAGGACACGTACCAGTCCTACGGCTGGTCAAAGACGTTCACGAACGTCTCGCGGACGGGTCTTCCGGGCGACGCCGTGAAGCGCTCGATGACGTACTTCGGAAGCGTCGAGGACTTCGTCGCCGCCCAGCCGACCGTGCTCACCGACCCGACCTACAACAAGATGTCCCGCGCGTTCCACCGCGAGCTGACCGACCTGCGCGAGGAGTACACGGGCCCGCCGATCGCGTTCCTGGTCCGCCAGTTCAACGAGGGGACGGTGAACGAGGAGCTGCTCGACCGGGCGGCCGGCGAGCTGGTCGTGCTCGGCGACGACGTCGCGGTCGTCACGGGGGAGGGCCTCACCACGCCGTCGGACGCCGCGATCGCCGACGCGCGGGCCGCCGAGCAGGAGGTCGCGGCCTTCTACGCGGATCATCCGGGGATCTTCGGCAACCTCGGGCACACGGCCTGGGTGCTGTTCGCGCTCGCGCTCCTGGTCGTCGTGCCGGGCGCGATCGCCGCGAGATGGTTCGAGCTCGACGACGCGTGGCTGAAGATCGCGCTCGTGCCCGGGATCTCGATCACGCTCGTGGTGCTCTCGGGCATCTTGGTGGTCGCCGTCACGCGCGCGCCGTTCGGCGTCGCGCACGGGTGGGCCTCGCTCGCGCTCGCGACGGCCGCCGGCCTCGGCCTGCGGTTCGGCGCGCGCCCGCTCCTGCGCGTCCTGAACGGGTTCAGTCGTTTCTTCAACGGGATGTTCAGCGTCTTCTCCAACGCCGACTTCGCGTCCCTGATGGGCGTGCAGTTCCTGGCGATGGCGGCCGACGGGCTGATCCGGGGATCGATCGCGAAGTCGATCGCGTTCGGCGGCACCGAGGGGTTCGACGTCACCACCGTGCCGAACGCGGACTACCTGCTGAAGGTGGTCCTCGCGCTCTACATCCCGTACACGTTCATCAGCCCGTTCATCGGCGTGGCCATCGACCGGTTCGAACGGCGGCGCGTCCTCTCGGTCTCCAACGTCGCCACCGCGATCCTCGTGACGCTCGTCGCCGTGGGGGCGCTCCTGCCGCTCGGTGACGACACGTCGGAGGGGCGCGTCGCGGTCACGGCGGGGCTGATCGTCGGGATGCTCGTGATGCAGGCGTGCGTGCGCATCGTGCTCGCGGTGAAGTCCGCAGCGATGCCGGACGTCCTCTCGGGCAAGGACCTGATGCAGGGGAACGGGCTGTCGCAGGCCGGCGGCGCGGTGTTCCAGGTCCTGGGTGCCGGCTTGGCGTTCGGGTTCGGGGCGGCGCTGCCGTCGTGGATCGTCGTGATCGCCGGGGCGGCGGTGCTCGTGGCGGCGGCGGTCGTCGCTCAGCGGATCCAGCGGATGGAGGCGGCGCCGCACGAGATGACCTTCGGACAGGAGGCCCGGCGGATCCTGCGCGACATCGTGGCGGGGGTCCGCGAGGTCCGTTCGAGGCCGGCGGGCGCCCTCGGGCTGGTGTCGTTCCAGATGATCCGTTACCAGTTCTGGGGGTTCGCGCTGTTCGTGTTCGCGCTGTACGCGAAGAACCTCGTCGAGGGCGGCGAGGCCGATACCCTCGCGCTCGGGCTGGTCGGGGGCCTCGGCTTCGTCGGCGGCGCACTCGGCATGGTGCTCGCGCAGCGGTGGAAGGACACGATCCCACCGATCCGGCTCCTGATCGGTTCGATGGCGTTGCTCGGGCTCGGCACGGTCGTGTTCGGTTGGTGGGTCACGCTCGCCGGCTTTGCGGGGTTGCTGTTCACCGGGTTCTTCGCGTTCTTCATGGCGAAGATCTCCGCGGACACGATCATGCAGCAAGCGATGCCGGACGACTTCCGCGGCCGGGCCTTCGCGCTGTTCGACATCGCCTACAACGTCGGGTTCATCGTGCCGGCGCTGATCCTGTCGTTCGTCTGGGTCGAGAACGACGCGGGCCAGGTGCGGGCGATCCTGGTGATCTCTGGCCTCGCGTTCCTGGTCTTGACGGCACTGGTGTGGCGGTGGTCGCGCTCGATTCGAGACGCGTTCGCCCCCCAGGACGACGTGGTCGACGTCCGCTGATGGAACGCGTCCCGACGCCGGACCCCGTCACGCAGGCCGCCCAGTACCAGCAGCACCTCCTCGGCCTCCTGGGAGACGACGACCCGGCGGACGTGCAGGCGGGCGCGGCGGATGCCTGGCGTGACCTCGTCGCCGAAGCGGGCGCCGCGGTGGCCGAGCGTCCCGAGCCGGGCGAGTGGTCGGTGCTCGAGTGCCTGGGCCACGGCGTGGACTCCGAGCTCGTGGTGGGCGCTCGCTACCGGTGGATCCTGGCGCACGACGAGCCGTCGCTCGTGGGCTACGACCAGGACCTGTGGGTCGACCGCCTGCACCACGGCCAGGATGATCCCGAGATGCTACTCGAGACCTTCGCCGTCCTCCGGCGGGCCAACCTGGCCCTGTGGGCGCGCTCGACCGAACAGGAGCGCGCTCGGATCGGGATGCACACCGAGCGAGGAGCCGAGAGCTACGACGTGACGTTCCGGCTCCAGGCCGGGCACGACCGGTTCCACCTAGACCAGGCACGGCGCACCCTCGCGACGCTGCGCTGAGGCTGCATCTCAGTCGAGCTCGACGATCCGGCTCTCGAACTCCGCGAAGTAGCGTCCGATCACGCTGACGTCGAACGACCGCAGGATCGACTCCTTCGGCTCCCGCTCCAGCAGGAACGCGAAGCAGGCGCGGACGAACGCTCCGGGCTCCCGGCCCGACCCGAGGCGCTCGAGGTCGCCCCGCGAGAGCGTCACCTCATGGTGCGTGCTCGAGCCGCCGTCCTCCACGCTCACCGCGAAGCGCATCGGGTCGTCGCCCTCGCGTCGCTCCACGATGATCTCGGTCACGGATAGATGTGGTCGCGCCGGTCAGCGAGTGGTCCAGCCTCCGTCCACGTAGAACTCGCCGCCGGTGATGTACGACGCTCGTTCGGAGGCGAGGAACGCGACCGTGTCGGCGATCTCCTCGGGTCTTCCGAGCCGCCCCATCGGCGTCATGTCCAAGATCGCCTTCTCCATGTCGGTGCCCTTCGTCGCCTCGATCATCGGGGTCTCGACGAAGCCCGGGTGCACCGAGTTCACGCGAACGCCGTCGGTCGCCCACTCCACCGCGGCGGTCTTGGTCATCAGCCGGACCGCTCCCTTCGTCGCGTGGTAAGCGACCGAACCGCCGAACCCGCCGACCGCCCCGAAGATCGAGCTCATGTTGATGATCGAGCCGCCGCCGTTCCGTCTCATGAGCCCGCCGATGTGCTTCATCCCCAGCCAGACGCCGGTCTGGTTGATCTTCAGAACCCGCTCCCACCCCTCGAGCGTCTCGTCCTCCACGCCGGGGAACGTGCCGATGCCTGCGTTGTTCACCAGGACGCGGACGCGCCCGCGGTCGCCGAGGTCCTCGGCGAGTTCCTGCCATGCGGACTCATCGGACACGTCGAGATGTCGATACGTCGCCAGCCGGCCGTCGGCTCTCAGCTTGTCCGCGGCCTCCTGTCCCTCGTCGTCGAGCACGTCGGTCAGCACGACCGCCGCTCCCTCGAGAGCCAGGCGCTGGCTGCATGCCGCGCCGATCCCTCGGGCGGCGCCCGTCACGATCGCGGTCACTCCGTCGATGCCCAGATCCATGGGTGCACCTCCTCGGACCCATCTGAGTCCGGTTGTTACCCGGCCGAACGCCGTCCGACGCGTTCGGCGGGTCGGGTACCGTTGGCCGGTGCCCCAGGTCCGAACCGACGACGTCACGCTGTTCTGCGAGGTCGAAGGCGCGGGTGAACCGGTCACCGTCCTGGCTCACGGGTTGACGAACAACCGCAACGAGCTCGCCGCGTTCACGCCTCTGGTCCCGGGGACGAAGGTGCGATTCGACTTCCGCGGGCACGGTCGCTCCGGGGCACCAGAGGATCCGAAGGCGTTCCGGTTCGAGGACCTGGCCCGCGACGTGGACGCCGTGACGAACGCGTTCGGCGCGACCGTCGCCGTCGGCACCTCGCTGGGGGCCGGCGCGATCGGCAACCTCGTGTGCCGCGTTCCCGACCGCTTCGAGCGAATGGTGTGGCTCCTTCCGGCCGGCCTGGATATGCACTTCTCGCTCGCGGCCCGCTACCACCGTCTTGCCTTCGACCTCGAGGGCAAGAGCTCGGACGAGGCCCTCGAGGCCGTCATGAACGATCCGGCACGCGTCGCGGAGTACATCGAGACGCCGTGGCGGATCGAGGTGGACCGCGTGATGTGGCAGCACGACGATCCGGACGCGCTGGCCCGAGCGATCCATACCGTCGTGGAGGACTGGCCGATCCCCGAGCGCGAGAGGCTTCGAGAGGTCCACGTCCCGACGCTGATCGTCTGCATCGAGGGTGACGAGATCCATCCCGCCGAGCTCGGGCGGATCTTCGTCGAGCTGCTCCCCGATGCCGAGCTGATCGACTTCGCGAGTCAGGACGAGCTGTTCCGGCGGATCCCGGAGCTGGTGGCTCGGGTGTCCTCGTTCATCGCGGGGAAGGGGTGACGCGGCTCGTTGGTTGAACGCTCCGAGATGGGCGAGCTCGACGCGTTCCGCGAGGCGAAGGACGACTTCTTCGGGTCCGATCCCCGCTCGCCGCTGCGACCCGAGCAGCGCGAGGCATTCGTCGGTCTCGCGTACTTCTCCGAGCACCCCAACCTCGTGATCGAGGCGCCGCTCGACGTCGAGGGCGTCGACCGAGACGAGCGGATCGTCATGCCGACGACCACCGGCGACGAACAGACCTACCGGCGTGCGGGCATGGTTCGGTTTGACGTCGACGGGGAGCCGGCGCAGGTCACGCTGTACCGGTCGGAGGGATCGCACGACCTGTTCCTGCCGTTCCGCGACGCGACGAGCGGGAGCGAGAGCTACGGCGCGGGCCGATACCTCGAGGTCGAGCCGCCCGGCCAGGACGGCCGTGTGGTCGTCGACTTCAACTACGCGTACAACCCGTACTGCGCGTACAACCCCGACTGGTCCTGCCCGATCCCGCCCGGCGAGAACTGGCTCGCCGTGCCGATCCGAGCCGGCGAACGGACGTTTCCCGGCGCGTACGAGCCTCCGGGCGTCGAGTAACCTTCGGCGCGTGACCGACGAGCTGTACTCGACCGACGCGTACGCGCGCACGTGCGAAGCGTCCGTCGTCGAGGTGATCGACGAGGGTGTCGTCCTCGACCGGACCGTGTTCTACGCGCGGAGCGGCGGACAGCCGGGGGACACCGGCGTCCTGCGATGGGACGGCGGCGAGGTCAGGGTCACCGACACGTTCAAGGCGGGGGGCAAGCTGGTGCACGCGATCGACGGGGATGCCCCGGCTCCCGGCACCCCGGTGACCGGCGAGATCGACTGGGATCGCCGCCACCGCCTGATGCGAACGCACACGGCGCTGCATGCGCTCTCGGGCATCGTGTTCACGGGGTACGGGGCGAAGGTGACCGGCGGCAACATCTCGGAGCCCGGCGTCGCGCGGATGGACTTCGAGCTCGATGCGATGTCGGCGGAGTTCGGCCGTGAGGTGGAGGAGAGGCTGAACGAGGCTCTGGCGGCGGACCGGCCGGTCCACGTGAGCTTCCTGCCGCGGGCCGGCGCCCTGACCGACCCCGACCTGATCCGGACCAAGGTGAACCTGATCCCGGAGTCGGTGGACCCGATCCGGGTGATCGACATCGAGGGGGTCGACAAGCAGGCCGACGGCGGAACGCACGTACGCTCGACGGCCGAGGTCGGCCGCGTCCGCGTCGCGAAGACCGAGAGCAAGGGCAAGGCCTTCAAGCGGATGCGGATCGAGCTCGAGGGGTGAGGGCGTCCGGCGCCGAGAGCCGGGCCGACCTGCTCGGTGGCCTGTTCGTCGCGCTCGCCGCGTTGCAGTTCGGGCTGGTCGTCGTCTGGGGCAAGCAGGTGCTCGAGCGCGGCCTGCCGGTCGAGACGATGCTCGCGTTGCGGTTCGCCGCGTGCGCCGTGATCGTGGCGGCGATCCTGATCGCGCTCCGACGGCCGCTGCTCGCTGTTCCAGAGGAGCGCAAGGGCCTCGCCCTGCTCGCGGTGTTCGGCTACGGGGTCGAGGCGACCTTCTTCTTCACGGCGGCCCAGCACGGCACGGCGGCGGCCGTCACGCTCCTGTTCTTCACCTATCCGGTGTTCGTGACGGTCGGTTCGTGGCTCCTCGGCCTGGGGAGGCCGTCGAGGCTGACGCTGTTCGCGCTCGCCTGTGCGCTCGCGGGGGCCGCCGTCGTGGTGGGGACCGGCGCCGGTCTGGCGATCGAGACGCTCGGCGTCGTCTTCGCGCTCGCGTCGGCGATGACGTACAGCGGGTACCTCGTCGGCACGGACATCGTGCTCAAGCGGACGAACCCGCTCACGAGCGCCATGTGGGTGAGCGGCGGTGCCTCGGTCGGCCTGCTGGTGTTCTCGTTCGCGAGCGGCCGGTGGGACACGCCGGCGGGTGCCGAGATGTGGTGGCCGATCGTCGCGATGGGAACGGCGACGGTGGGTGCGTTCGTGTGCCTGCTCGCCGGGATCCAACGGATCGGCGCGGTGAGGACCGCGATCGTCTCGGCGCTCGAGCCGCTCGCGGCGGCGATGCTCGGGTACCTGGTCCTGGACGAGACCGTCACGGCCGGCGTCGCGCTCGGCGGCGCGCTGATCCTGTTCGGAGCGGTGACGGCGAGCCTCGCGCGGAAGGCCACGCCGCAGGAGCAGCAGATCCCCTAGCCGGAAGCCCGCGCGTCCGCCAGCCGTTACGTCCCTAGGACGATCGCGAGCGTCGTGATCGCCGCGTAGATCGCCAGTCCGCCGACGACCAGCATGAGTCGCAGCGACGCCTGGATCGGCGAACGACCGAACACGAAGTACGCGATCGGTCCCGCCAAAGGAACGACGAGGACGACGACCATCCACAGGATCCGCGTGCGGTTCGGAACGGCCTCCTGCCTCACGAGGTCCCAGAGCGCGATCGAGACCCACGCCGAGTACACGATCAGCGGGAGCGCGTAGGCGTAGAGGCCGATGAGCACCTGCCACCAACCGGTTGCGAGCGACAGACCGAGCACGGTGACCTCCTGGGGGACGTCGGACGGCGCCGGCACGGCGACGGTGCGGGCGTCACGGATGCGGACGGGCTCGGGGACCGCGACCCCGGCGATCGCGGGATCCGGCGGGGCGTTCTCGGCGCCGGGCATCTGCTCCTGCGGGGGTGGCGGTGGCTGCGACCGCCAGTCGCCAACGAGGACGTCTCCGAACGCGGCGTCCAGGTAGCGGGTGAGCGGCCCCAACAGCGCGCCGACCGAACCCCCGGGCGCTCGAGCGAGCGGCGAACCGCACGCGGCTCGCCACTCGATCGCCGCCGGCAGGCTCGTCGAGAACCCGTTGCCCGTGAAGCAGTCGCCGCCGGCCGACGGCGCGCCCAGCACCAGATCGGCCTCGCCCGAGGATCGCACGAGGTTGTCTCGGACCTCGTTGCGCTCGGTCATCCACACGTTCTCGTCGGGCGAGGGCAGCAGCGCGATGCCGAACGTCTCGTGGTCCTCCACGAGGTTCTGCGTCACGAGGTTCTCGCGCCCACCGTTCAGGACGATCCCGACCCCGAGCGACGGGTACTCCAGGTCGAACGAGGGTGCGTCCCGGTTGTTGTTGTCGTGGACCCAGTTGCCGGCGATCACGGCGTCGCGCTGCGGGGCGAGCTCCTCCGAGTCGAGCGTGTTGGGCACGATCCCGGCGAAGTTGCGCCGCCACTCCGAGTTGACGACGAGCAGGTGGCCGCCCGCGTTGGTGCCCGAGAACCCGACAGCGTTGTTCTCGGCCAGGACGTCCGTCACAACCGCGTGACACGGGTAGCACTGCCCGATGTAGAAGCCCGAGTCGGGGTGTCCGCTCGCGTATGAGTGGTCGAACTGCCCGTACGACGAGTCGTACGCGAACAGCCCGTATCCACCGTCGTTGAACGCCGTCAGGTAGGACCCGCGGTACCCGAACACGCTCGACCACAGGAACCCGTTCAACATGTAGTGGCGCGCCGTCATGTTCTCGATCGCGACGCCATCGGCCTCGATCACCTGGATGCCGTTGTCGCGTTCGAAGTCGCCCTCGAGGATCACCTCGTTGCGGTCCAGCCCGCGGATCGTGACGAACGGCGTCGTGACGACCACGGACTCGCGGTACACGCCGGGCGAGACGAGCACGATGCCCCCGGGTTCGGCGGCGTCGACCGCCGCCTGGATCGTCGCGGCGTCGCGCGGAACGTGGATCTCCGGGCCGGGCAACGGCGGCGGCGTCTCGCGACCCGGGCCGACGCCGGACGGGCTGCCCGGGACCGGCGCGTCGCCGACGACCACGAGGCCGGCCATGCCCACTCCGGGGGCGCCATGGATCGAGCAGTGATAGGGGAACGCGCCTTCCTCGGGGAACGTGCGCTCGAACGTCCCGCCCGGGTCCAGGTCCTCGGACGCGAACGAGCCATCGTCGGCCGTGACGTTGTGTGGCGAGCGGCCGTCGTTGGTCCACGCGACCGTCGCGCCGGCCTCGACGCGGACGACGCGCGGTGAGAAGACGTTGTCGATCATCTCGACGCCCCGGTATCCGGCGCCGCCCGTCGCACGCGACGGCGTCGCAGGCGCGACGAGCAACAGCGGGAAGGCGAGGAGGGCGATCGCGCCCAGGCGTCGGCGCACCGCGGGCGAGGCTAGCACCCGTTCGCGCCCGGTCGTGGAGCGGTACCTTGAGGGCCGATGCCGCCCGAACGCCTCACCGCGCTCGACGCCTCGTTCCTGTATCTGGAGCGGCCGTCGATGCACATGCACGTCGCGGGCGTGTCCGTGCTGGACCCCTCGACGCGGCCGGACGGGCGGCTGCGGTTCGAGGACGTCCAGGCGGTGTTCGCCTCACGTTTGCACCTGGTCCCACGGCTTCGGCAGAAGGTGAAGATGGTGCCGTTCGGCCTCGCCCTCCCGGTGTGGGTCGACGACCCGTCGTTCGACCTCGGCTTCCACATGCGCCGCGCCGCGCTGCCGAGCCCCGGCGGGCGGGTCGAGCTCGCCGAGCAGGCGCAGCGGATCCTCTCGCGGCCGCTCGACCGCTCCAAGCCGCTCTGGGAGCTCTACGTGATCGAAGGCCTCGAGGGCGGGCACGTCGCCGTGATGATGAAGGTCCACCACGCGATGATCGACGGGCTCTCCGGGATGCACCTCACCGCGGCGGTGTTCGACCTGTCGCCGGAGTCGCGGCACGAGCCGCCGCCGCCCGCCTGGAAGCCCGAACCGGAGCCGTCGCCCGAGGAGCTCCTCGGCGAGGCGATGCGGTCCGTGTTCGCGCATCCGGTGCAGGCCGTGACGAACGCGATCGACGCCGTGCGGCGCGCCCCGGGGCTCGCGGCCGTGGACGTCGGCTCGGTGCTGTCCGGCGTGCGGAGCATCCTCGACATGGGGGCGCGGCCGACGTCGCCGTTCGACGTTCAGATCGGCCCCAACCGCCGCTTCGCGATCACGGAGGCTCCGCTGCAGCGGTACAAGGACATCAAGGACGCCCTCGGCGGCACGGTGAACGACGTGGTGCTCACCGTCGTCGGCGGGGCGCTGCACCGTCTGCTCCGGGAGCGCAAAGAGCCGACGCGCGGGCGGACCCTGCGCGTGATGGTGCCGGTCTCGGTCCACGGCGGCCGAAACGCTCAGCTCGGCAACCGGGTCGCACCGGCGTTCGTCGACCTGCCGGTCGGATCGATGGGCCCGAAGCGTAGGCTCGAGCTCGTCCGCCGGAGCACCGCGTACCTGAAGGAGTCGATGATGGCGATGAGCGCCGACGCGATCATCGGCCTCGGCGCGTACGCGCCGGGCGGCCTGCTCGCCGCGGCGGCGCGCGTCGCGAGCCGGGGGCCGTGGTTCAACCTCGTCGTCTCGAACATCCCCGGACCCTCACAGCCGATGTACATGGCGGGGGCGCGCCTCGTCGCGCAGTACCCCTCGATGCCGCTGGGCGAGAACTCGGCGCTGTCGATCGCATGCTCGTCGATCGGGGGCACGATGGCGTTCGGGCTGACGGGCGATCACGACGGGATGCCTGACCTGCAGCGTCTCGCCTTCGCCCTGGACGAGTCGCTCGCCGAGGTGTCGAAGGCCGCCGGCCTCTAGGCGACGGCCGGCAGGCGCTGCAACCAGTCGGCCACCGCCGAGAGCCATCGCTCGGGCGCCTCCATCTGGGGCGCGTGCCCGACCTTGGGCAGGAGCCGCATCTCCCACTCGGGACGCATCTCGAGCGCAGCCATCGCGTAACCGAGCGGCACCAGCCGGTCCTCGCGCCCGTGGATCACCAGGACCGGGCACTTGACCGATCCCACGATCCAGCGCGTGAGGTCGCGCCGACGACCGAGCGCGAGGAGCGAGCGCGCGGCTTCGAGGAACGCGGGTCCGGCGTCCTCGTTCCGCTGGTGCATCACCAGCTGTTCGACGTGCAGCCGGACGAGATCGTCCGGGACCGTCTCGGGGTGGGCGGTGATGATCCGAAGCCCCAGCTCGACCGCGCGCTCGGCCTCGAGTCGCGTGATGCGCTGGCGGGCGACCCACTCCCCGACCCGCGGCAGCTCATACAGCCCGAAGCCGAGCATCACGATCGGCGCCGGGTACGGCCCGCGCTTCCACGGGAAGACCGAGTTCGACAGGACGAGGGCCTCGACGGCGGCGGGCTCCAGCGCCGCCTCGAGCATCGCGATCGCGCCGCCCATCGAGTTTCCGGCCAGCACGACCGGCCCGGCGGCGACCTCGTCGATGAAGCGCGACAACGTGGCGCGGAGATCGCTCACGCGGCTCCTTCGTCCGTTGCGCTCGGTCCGGCCGAAACCGGGCAGATCCAGAGCCAGCACGCGCCCGTGCCTCGCGAGCGCTGGTGCGACGGCGAGCCACGACAGGAGCGACCCGCCGAGCCCGTGGACCAACACGAACGTACGGTCGGGCGACCCCTCCCACTCGACGTAGTGGACGGGCCCGTCCAGGTCGACGAACCGGCTCTGCGGCACCTCGATCGACGTCGCGCGGGTCATCCAAGGTCATCATCCCTTCCGTCGAGGCTCCGCGACGACCTCGGTAGACTGCGCGGATGGCGATCGTGCGGCTCCGTCCGCCCCTTCGCGACCTCGCGGGAGGCGAGCGCGAGGTGAACGTCGTCGGCCGTACCGTCGCAGAGGTCCTGCGCGAGCTCGAACGCGGGCACCCTCGCCTCGGTGGCTGGGTCCTGGACGAGCGGGGACGCCTGCGCGAGCACGTCGCGGTCTTCCTCGGCGGCGAGCGCGTCGGAGCCGATGCCGCCGTCGGCAGCGCCGATCGTCTCGAGATCGTGGGCGCCGTGTCCGGCGGCGTCGATGCCGAGATCCTCGTCGGTACGCGCAAGGGCCTGTTCGTCCTGCGGGGTCCCCGCGACGGCGACATGGACGTCGTCGCGCGATCGTTCCCCGGAAGCTCGGTCGAGTACGCGATGCGCGATCCGCGCACCGGCAGGTACTTCGCGAGTGTCACCCACGGGCAGTTCGGCCCGCGGCTATACGTCACCGACGATCCGACGGGCGCGTGGGAGCAGGCGAAGGGGCCGGCGTTCCCCGACGACACGGACGCGAGCCTCGTCCGGATCTGGGTCATCACGCCCGGCGAGGCGGACGGCCTGCTCTACGCGGGCGTCGACCCGGCCGCGCTGTTCGTCAGCCGCGACGGCGGCCTCACGTGGCAGGTCAACCGAGCGCTCTGGGACCAGCCCAGCCGGCCCGAGTGGGGACCGGGGGCGGGAGGGCTGTGCCTCCATTCGATCTGCCCGTGGCCCGGCGACCCCGAGCGGCTCGCGGTGGGCATCTCGGCGGTGGGCGTGTGGCTCACCGAGGACGGCGGCGCGACGTGGCAGGTCGGGAACGAGGGCATCGTCCCCAGGTACCTCCCGGAGGAGGCGCGGGCGGAGCCTCTGGCGCGGTGCGTGCACAACATGCACCGGGCGCCCCTGCGCCCCGACCGGCTGTTCATGCAGTTCCACGGGGGCGTCTACCGTTCGGACGACGCCGGCAGGACGTGGTCCAGCATCGCCGAGGGGCTGCCGAGCGATTTCGGCTTCCCCCTCGTGATCGATCCGCGGGACCCGGACGCCGCCTGGGTGATCCCCTTGAACGCCGATCACGATCGGGTGACGACGGACGGCCGCCTCCGCGTCTTCGAGACCAGGGACGCTGGCGCGAGCTGGACGGCCCGAACGGAGGGGTTGCCGGGATCCGACGCCTACCTGACGATCTTGCGGCAGGCGTTCGCCAGGGACGACCGAGAGCCGCTCGGGCTGTGGTTCGGAGCGACCTCCGGCGAGGTGTTCGGCTCGGCGGACGCGGGGGTCTCCTGGCGGACCGTGGCCCCGAACCTGGCGCCGGTGCTCTCGGTCCGCGTCGTCTGAGCCGCCGCAGGGACCCTCGGGCGCTGCTGCGCGGGCGAGCACCGTGCGCGCACAGGGCGAAAGACCGTGGCTCCGAGGTCCGATGGCCGCTCGCGACGGTGGGAACGCGCGTGCGATGGTCCTGACGAGGGAATACTGGGTATCTCCACGATGTCTACACAAGGGCGGCTTTACAGAACCACCGGCGCCCGGATACCATGAGCGCCGGTGGCCCGGGGAGGCCCGTTTCCGTGCGTCCCGAGCCTTGTCGGCTGAGAAGGTCCCGAAGACCTCCGGCGGCGAAGCACGCCCAAGGCGGAGGCTTCGAGGAGGAGAGTGAACTTCATGCCAGAACCCGCACGTCCGCTCGGCACGGATGACGCCGACGACCTTCGGCTCTACCTGGAGGCGGCGGCGCGTGAGCCACTCCTCACCAAGGAGGAGGAGGTCGAGCTCGCCATCCTGATCGAGCACGGCAAGGAGGCGGAGGAGCGCCTCCGGGCCGGTCGCCTCCGTTCGGAGCGATCCATCATGAAGGCGCGCCAGGAGGTCCGGAAGGCCGAGGCGGCGCGCCAGCGCTTCATCATGGCCAACCTGCGACTGGTGGTCTCGGTGGCCCGCAAGTACCAGGGCCAGGGGCTGCCGCTGCTCGACCTGATCCAGGAGGGCAACATCGGCCTGATGCGCGCCGTCGAGCTGTTCGACTGGCGGCGCGGCTTCAAGTTCTCGACGTACGCCACCTGGTGGATCCGTCAGGGGATCACCAGGGC
>JBMDWR010000080.1:0-1401 GCA_048594645.1 Actinomycetota bacterium | reverse complement strand
GTTCCCGGCCAGGGACGTACGAGCTCGCCGTCGCTGCGGCGGACCGGCCGGGCCTGCTCTCGATGATCGCGGGCGCGCTTTCGGTCGCCGGGCTCACGATCCTCACGGCTCAGGTCTTCACGACCGACGATGCGATCGCGTGCGACGTGTTCGAGATCGAAGGCGTGTTCGAGGCAGAGGTCGGCGAGGAGCGCTGGCGGGCGTTCCGATCGACGCTCCGCAAGGCGATCGAGGGGCGGATGTCGCTCGGGCACAGGGTGCGACAGAAGCGGAGCCACTACCCAACGCCTCGACGCGACGTCCCCGTCCGCGTCACGGTCGACAACGGCGCCTCGGACTTCTTCACCGTGATCGAGGTGAGCGCGGCCGACCGGATCGGGCTGCTGTTCGACGTCACGTGGACGTTCGCCGAGCTCGGGCTCGACGTGCACCTGGCGAAGGTGGCCACGTACGGCGAGCGGGTCGTCGACGCCTTCTACGTTCGCGACGACCTGGGCCGCAAGGTCGAACCGGAGGCGGTCGAGCATGTGGAGGACGCGCTGAGGACGCGGATCGGGTCGGCCGAGGTGGGAAGCGCGTCGCGCTAGGAGTGCCGCGACTGATGTAGCGCCGGGCGCCGACAGCCCGCGTCGCAGCGGCGGCTACCCGGCGGGGGGCAGGAGCGAGCGCAGTCCGTCGGCCATCCGCGTGCTCGCGCCGTCGTCCTCGTGCTTGAAGTAGCAGTAGACGTCGTGCCCGTCCGAGAGAACAGCGCCGATCCGTTCGGCCCAGGCTCGGAGCTCGTCGTCGGAGTACTCGGTCTTGCGGAGGCGGAGGAAGCCGAACGGCTCCCACGAGAGATCGTCGGGGCCGGGGTCCTTCTCGTCCGTTTCCGCGACGCACCACGCGACGCCCTGTTCGAGCAGCAGGTCGCGAGCTTCTACCCAGGACGGGTGCCGGAACTCCATCGCCGCCGTCGGTGCCGGTGGCAGGTAGCCGACGAAGCGTTCGATCAGCGTGCGGTCGTAGTGCAGGGACGGCGGGCACTGGTACAGCACCGTGCCCAGCCGCTCGCCGAGCGTCGACGCGGCGCTCAGGAAGTCGCGCACGTCGTCGTCGGCGTCGGCGAGACGCGTGAAGTGCGTGATGCGCTGATTGGCCTTCAAGGTGAACCGGAAGTGCTCGGGTGTCAGGTCGCGCCAGGTGCGGAGCGTCTTCTCCGTAGGGAAGCGCCGGAACGTGTAGTTGATCTCGACCGAGGGGAAGCGGCTCGCGTAGTACGAGAGCATCTCCCGGTTCTTCAGGCCCTCGGGGTAGAACACGCCGTGCTTCCACTGGTCGTAGGCGAACCCCGAGGTCCCCAGGTACAGCGTTCCGCTCATCGGTCGGCGTGGAGGGTCGCGGTCATCTGACAGGATTCTG
>JBMDWR010000008.1:0-1209 GCA_048594645.1 Actinomycetota bacterium | reverse complement strand
GCGGAGGTCGACGGACTACCCGATCGGCGCGGTCATGTCGATCTGGATCTCGGCCTGGGTGAGCGCGGTGTTGTAGACGCGGACCTCGTCGATCCTGCCGGCGAAGTACTGGCCGAAGATGCTGTCGCCTCCGATCTGCAGCGGGTTGGCCGA
Source organism: Actinomycetota bacterium (assembly GCA_048594645.1). Classification (GTDB taxonomy): domain Bacteria; phylum Actinomycetota; class UBA4738; order UBA4738; family HRBIN12; genus DASSJM01. Next base: position 1,056 of record JBMDWR010000008.1, on the reverse strand, counting down.
GGTCGCGATCGTCCCGGTGACGGCCGTGGTCCTGACCAGGGTGCCGTTCACGTAGAACCTGAGCGCCGCTCCGTCGTAGGTCGCCGCGAGATGCGTCCAGGTGCCGGTCGCAAGCGGCGCCGTACCGTAGGCCTTCGTGTTGATGCCCCCGATGATCCCCGCGCCCACCGGCTTGCTGGCGTTGGTCGAGGTCGCCGCCAGGAAGTAGTTGTCCCTGCCCTTGTAGATCACGTCGCGCCACTTGCTCGTGATGGTCGTGGGGTTCACCCACGCCTCTAGCGTCATCGCCGTGGACAGCTGCAGGGACGCTGCGTTGGGCACGTCCACGCGCGAGGAGGTGCCATCGAACGACAGTGCGCCGTTGATCTTGCCCGAGCCGGTCCACGTGGCCCCGACGAGCGTGCCGGTGTTGTTGTTGCCCGAGGCGTCGGCGACCGTCGTCCCGGCGCCCTCGTCGAACGAGTAGGCGGCCACGAGGTTCGTATTCGTGACGATCGTTGTCGATGCGGTCGCGACGTTCGAGTAGGGGCCCAGGGTGTTGCCGTTGTCTCGTGCGCGGACCCGATAGCTGTACGAGCCGTTCGCCGTGAGACCGGTATCGCTGAATGTCAACGTCTGCGCGGTCGTGGTCCCGATCTGGGCGAAGTTTGAAGGGGTGTCGGCACACCCCGCGCCCTGACAGCGCTCGATCAGGTAGTCCGCCACCCCGACGTTGCTGGTCGCGGCGGTCCAGGCGAGGTCGATCGCGCTGTTGCTCACGACGGATGCGGTGAGGTTGCCGGGCGCGGACGGCCCCGAACCGGGAACGGTTCCGATCGCCGTGGTCATGTCGGCCTGGATCTCGGCCTGGGTGAGCGCGGTGTTGTAGACGCGGACCTCGTCGATCCTGCCGGCGAAGTACTGGCCGAAGATGCTGTCGCCTCCGATCTGCAGGGGGTTGGCCGAGGTCGCGATCGTCCCGGTGACGGCCGTGGTCCTGACCAGGGTGCCGTTCACGTAGAACCTGAGCGCCGCTCCGTCGTAGGTCGCCGCGAGATGCGTCCAGGTGCCGGTCGC
>JBMDWR010000079.1:0-13541 GCA_048594645.1 Actinomycetota bacterium | reverse complement strand
TTCGACGCGCCGCAGGATCGCCTTCACGCGCACCGCCAGCTCTCGAAGGCTGAACGGCTTGGTCAGGTAGTCGTCGGCGCCGACGGCGAACCCGGCGACCTTGTCGGCCTCCTCCGTCCGGGCGGTCAGCATGAGCACGGGAACCCAGCGAGGGCCTTGCAGGCGCCTGCAGACCTCGAGCCCGTCCATGCCCGGCAGCATCAGGTCCAACACGACCAGATCGGGCAACTCGGCGTCCGCGATGCGGAGCGCCTGTGGTCCGTCGGATGCGACGAGGACACGGAAGCCCTCATTCGACAGGCGTGCGCGAACCGCCTCTGCGATCGCGGCCTCGTCGTCCACGACCAGAACGGTCTGGCTCACGCGCTCATCGTATCCATCACGCGTCGCCGGCCTTCCGAGGACGTGTTGAGAAATCGTGGCGCCGGTACCGCGTCTGGTCAGGCGGGGCCACCTCGTGCCTAGAGCGGCTTGACCACGTCGAGGTACACGATCGCGAACGTGAACACGACGAAGAACGCCGCGACGGCCGCGGAGATCGGGACGACCTTGCGCATGTCCACGGCGCGGCCGCGGACCTTCTCGATCGCCAGGACGGCCAGGTGCCCTCCGTCGAAGGGCGGCAGCGGCAGCAGGTTCAGGAACCCCACGAACACGTTCACGACGCCGAACAGCAGGAGCAGATCGCCGAACCGGTCTTCGGAGGCGAGGTTGCCAGCGATACGGCCGACGCCGACGACGCTCGCCGGGTCCTCGGGGCGCCGAGGCTCGTCCGTGAAGACGAGCTCGGCCGTCCGCCCCAGTCCCTGAGGCCCGAAGATGCGCGCCACGCCCTGGACCGTTCCGACGAGGTTGTCCGCGACCAGATCCGCACCGCCCGTTATCGAACCGATCACGCCTTCGGTTTCCCGGGCCACGCGTTGCGCCGTGACGTTGACCCCGATCCGACCGAGCCGCTTACCGTCCACCTCCGTCTCGACGGGCACCATCTCGACCTCGAACGTCGAGCCGTCGCGGCCGATCGTGAACGTGAGGGGCTCCCCCACGTGCGCCGTGGTGTACGTGCGGAGCTCGTCGGTCGTCGGCCTGGTGATCCCGTCCACGGCCACGACGACGTCCCCGCTCCGCAGCCCGGCCGCCTCGGCGGGCGACTCCACACCGTTGACGCTGCCCGCGACGTCGGTGATCAACGTGCCTTCGGCGACCGGCCGGCCGATCAACCCGAGCCAGAGCGTGAACAGGACGAACGCGAGCACGAAGTGGGTCACCGGTCCGGCGGCGATCACGAGCGCGCGCTGCCACGCCGGCTTGGCTCCGAACGTCCTCGGCAGGTCCTCGGGCGCGACGGTCTCGTACGGGTTCATGCCGGCGATCTTCACGTAGCCCCCCGCGACGATCGCCTTCAGCCCGACCTCGGTCTCCCCCCGCCTCCTGGACAAGAGCTTGGGTCCGAACCCGACGAAGAACTCGGTCACCTTGATGCCGAACGCTCGCGCGACGGCGAAGTGCGCGGCCTCGTGGATCACGATCACCACGATGAGGGCAACGACGAACGCGACGACGCCGAGCGCGGCCACGGGGGCTCCCTATCGTGCCTCGATGATCTCGGCGGCGCGCCGGCGGGCCCACGCATCGGCGCGTTCGAGATTCACCACCGAGACCACGGACGAGGGCGCCTCGTGCTCGTCGACGACGGCCGTGACGACCTCGATGATGCGCGTGAGGGGGATCTTCCCCTCGAGGAACGCCATGACCGCCACCTCGTTGGCGGCGCTCATGACGGCGGGGAACGTCAGTCCGAGCTCACCCACCCTGTACGCGAGGTCGATCGCCGGGAACGCCTCGCGGTCGACCGGCTCGAACGAGAGATCGCCCTCGGCGAGCGGGACGGGGCCGACGCCGGTGGGTAGCCGCTCCGGCCACGCGAGCGCCAGCTGGATCGGCAGACGCATGTCGGGAACGGCGAGCTGGGCGGTGATCGCCCCGTCGCGGAACTCGGCGAGTGCGTGGACGATGCCCTGCGGGTGGATCACGACGTGGATCTGCGAGTACTCCAGGCCGAACAGGTAGTGCGCCTCGATCACCTCGAGTCCCTTGTTCATCAGCGTCGCGGAGTCGATCGTGATCTTCGGCCCCATCTGCCACACGGGGTGCGCGAGCGCCTCCTTCACCGATGCCTTCGCCAGCTCGGCACGGGTCCACCCGCGGAAGGGGCCACCCGATCCGGTCAGGATCACGCGCTTCAGGTCCTCGCGCCGCTCGCCGCGCAGGCACTGGGCCAGCGCGGCGTGCTCGGAGTCCACGGGCACGAGGCGCTCGGGTTCGCCCTTGATCAGGTCCACGACGAGCTCGCCGCCGACGACGAGGCTCTCCTTGTTGGCGAGGGCCAGCATCTTGCCGCCCTGGAGCGCGGCGAGCGTGGGGCCCAGCCCGGCCGAGCCCACGAGCGCGTTCAGCACCATGTCGACGTCGGAGTCGCGCGCGAGCGTCTCGGCGGCGTCGGGGCCGGCGTGCACCTCGACGCCCTTGATCCCCGAGAGCTTCTCGCGAAGGTCTGCCGCCGCCTGCTCGTCCGCGATCGCCACGTGGGGCGGCAGGAACTCGCGGATCTGGCCGACGAGGAGCTCCTGGTTGGTCCCGGCGGACAGCCCAACGACCTTGAACCGGTCGGGGTTTCGTCGCACGACGTCGAGCGCCTGCGTCCCCACCGATCCCGTCGAGCCGAGGATCACGAGCGAGCGCATCGGTCCCAAGATTACCCCGCGTCGCCCACAAACCGGGTAACGGCCGTCGACCCGCGGTCGAACGGTCGGCACACCCACCGCGACGGCGCCCGGCCGCGCGCGGCCGTCAGAGCAGGATCAGCCGGAGGTAGATGAACGCGGCGGGCGCGACGAAGAGCACTGAGTCGATCCGGTCCATCACGCCGCCGTGGCCGGGCAGGATCCCGCCCATGTCCTTGATGCCGAGATCGCGCTTCAGCAACGATTCCGCCAGGTCGCCGAGCGGTGCGAACAGCGCGACGACCACGGCGAGGCCGACCGACCGGGCGACGGAGTTGAGCAGGTCGACCGTCGCCCCCACCACTCCGACGGAGACGGCCATGACCACGAGCGTGGCGCCGACTGCGCCCTCCCACGACTTCTTCGGGCTGACGTTCGGTGCCAGGGGGCGGCTTCCCCAGAAGTAGCCCACACCGAACGCGGCCGTGTCGTACACGAACGTGAGACCGATGATCGAGAGGGTGAGGCTCTCGCCGTCCGGCAGCTTCAGCAGCGCAAGGGCGTACGCGGCGAGCAACGGGATGTACGCGATACCGAGCACGGTGATGGCGATGTTCGAGACGATGTTGTGCCGGTGCTGCGGCGGGACGGTCATGTACCAGAGGAACGTCGCGAACAGCGACAGCGCCACGATCGCCAACATCGCGTTCTCGCCTCGGTAGTAGCCGGCTCCCAACACGAGCGCGCCCGAGACGAGACCGAGCGCCGTGGCCGGTTGGTAGTGGCGCTTCTGCATCGCCAGGTAGAACTCGCCCTGCGCGAACAGGACGACGATCGCCGCGAGGATCGCGAACGGCCCTGGGCCGAGCAGGATCGCGCCCACCGCCAGCGCCGCGAGGACGACCCCGGTGATGAAGGCGGTGGGCACGTTGCGTCCCGGCGCTCGCCGCTCCGATTCGGCACCCACCTCGATGGCGGTAGGCTCCTGCCAGCTCGGTCCACCGAACCCCTCGGCGCCGACGCGGACCGTACGCGGTTCCTCCGGCTCCTCCAGCGCCTCGCCCCCCTCGCCGAGCAGCTGCGCGATGGCAACCTCCTCGGTCGGCTGTGCGGGTTGCTCCTCCGCCCCGGCCTGGACCTCGTCGCGCACCGACTCGGCGAAGTGATCGGCGGCGGCCTCGACCGCGGCGAGGTCCGGCGGCTCCTCCGTGATCGCCCCTTCGTCGATCGGCTCGGCGATGCTGCTCTCCTCACCGGGGAGCTCGACGTATCCCGACGACGTTGGCGCTGCCTCGGCCTCCCGCTCCCCGTACTCCTCGGCCTCGGTCTCGAACAGGAACGACCCGACGCCGCCGTGCTCCTCCTCGGCGGGCGTCGCTTCCGGCTCGCCGGCTCGAGGCGGTGTCTCCTCCTCGACGCCGATGTCCTCGGCCGCGACTTCGGTCGCCCTTTCCGGACCCGCCTCGAACTCCGTCGTCGCCTGCCCCTCGGCCTCGGGCTCGGCCTCCGGTTCGGGCCGGGCCTCGCCGTGCTCTTCATCCGGCGTGGGCCTCGCTCCGGCTTCGGCGGGCGCCGGCCGCTCGCTCGTCTCCGGCCAGTCGACGTCCTGGATCGGAGCGAAGAACTTGTCGAGGTCCTCGAACAGATCCTCGCCCTGCGTCCGCTCGTCGTCCTCCGGCACGCTCAGATCTCCTTGAGCTCGGCGTCCTTGTGAGCCACGACCTCGTCGACGTCGGCGATGTGCTTGTCGGTCAGCTTCTGGAGCTCTTTCTCTGCGCGCAGGAGGTCATCTTCGGAGATGGCGCCGTCCCGCTCAAGTTTCTCGAGCTCATCCTTCGAGTGCCGGCGGATGTTCCGAACGGAAACCCTCGCCTCCTCGCCACGATGGTGCACGAGCTTGATCAGCTCCTTGCGCCGCTCCTCGGTGAGAGGCGGAAAGCTCAACCTGATCACCGTGCCGTCGTTGCCGGGCGTGATGCCGAGGTCGCTCGCCATGATCGCCTTCTCCATCGCGGAGATCGCGTTGCGGTCGTACGGCGTGACCATGAGCGTGCGCGGCTCCGGCACCGAGAACGACGCGAGCTGCTGGATCGGGACGGGCGTCCCGTAGTAGTCGACGACGATGCGCTGCAGCAACGCAGGCGTGGCCCGGCCCGTCCGCACGCCGGCGAGCTCGTCCTTCAGCACGGCGATGGCCTTCTCCATCTTCTCCGTCGCCGAGGCGAGCGCGGACTCGACGGTCACGCCGCGCTCCCGTGGACCAGCGTGCCGATATGCTCGCCCGAGACGGCGCGGGGGATGTTGCCCGCCACCCGGAAGTCGAACACGATGATCGGCAGATCGTTCTCCATGCACAGGCTGATCGCCGTGGCATCCATCACCTGGTAGCCCTCGCGCAGGACGTCGAGGTACTCGATCGTCTCGAACCGCTTCGCCGTGGGATCGACGTGCGGGTCGGCGGTGTAGATGCCATCGACCTTCGTCCCCTTCAAGATCGCCTGCGCGCCGATCTCGAGCGCACGCTGAGCCGCGGTCGTGTCCGTGGAGAAGTACGGCGCCCCGATGCCGGCCGCGAACACGACGACGCGTCCCTTCTCCAGGTGGCGGATCGCGCGGAGCGGGATGTACGGCTCGGCGATCTGCGCCATGTGGATGGAGGTCTGCACGCGCGAAGGACAGTGGATCTTCTCCAGCGCGTCCTGCAGGGCGAGCGCGTTCATGACCGTCGCGAGCATGCCCATGTAGTCCGCCCGCGCGCGTTCGATGCCCGGCGCCTGCCGGCCGCGGAAGATGTTCCCGCCGCCGACGACCACCGCGCACTGGACGCCCAGATCGACGACGTCGGCGAGCTCGCGAGCTAGCAGCCCCGTCGCCTCGGCGGAGATGCCGTACCCCGTGTCCGACGGCGCGAAGGCGTCGCCGGAGAGTTTCAGCAGCACGCGGTGGTAGAAGGGCCTGCCCCCGCGCTCCGTTGCGTCCCCCTCCGGCATGCCCGCCACCCTACTCGGTCTCCTCGCCGAGCCGGAACCGAACGAAGCGCCGGACGGCGACCTTCTCGCCGACCTTGGCCGAAACCTCGTCGAGGAGCTGCTGGACCGTCTTGGAGTCGTCCTTCACGTACGGCTGGTCGAGCAGCACCGTCTGCTCGTAGAAGGCCTTCATCTTGCCCTCGACGATGTTCGCGATGACGTTGTCGGGCTTGCCCGTCTCCTTGGCTTGCACCTCGAAGATGTGGCGTTCGGCGTCGGCGACCTGCGCGGGGACGTCCTCGCGCGTCACGTACCGCGGCGCCGAGGGGCTCGCGACGTGGAGCGCCAGGTCCTTCGCGAGCCGCGTGAACTCCTCGGTGTTGGCGACGAAGTCCGACTCGCAGTTGACTTCGACGAGCGAGCCGACCGTGTTGTTGAAGTGGATGTACGACTCGATCCGGCCCTGGTCGGCGGTGCGATGCGAACGACCGGACGCCGACGCGATCCCACGCTCCCGCAGGAGGACCTCGGCCCTGTCCAGGTCGCCGTCGGCGTCCTGCAGCGCCTTCTTGCAGTCCATCATCCCCGCGCCGGTGCGCTCGCGCAGCTCCTTGACGTGCGCTGCGGTGATCTCAGCCATGAGGTTCAGCTCTCCTCCTTCGGGGTTTCGCCCGCATCGGCGGCCGGTTGGGGTGCGGCGGCCGGTGGCTCGGGCTCGGGTTCGATCTCGGGGCCGGTAGCGCGCGTGACGATCGCCTCGCGTCCCGCCTGGCGCCCCTCGGCGAGCGCGTCGGCGATCAACCGCGTGACCAGCGAGACCGAGCGGATCGCGTCGTCGTTGCCCGGGATCACGTAGTCGACCTCGTCCGGGTCGCAATTGGTGTCGACGATCGCGATCACCGAGATGCCGAGCTTGCGCGCCTCGTTCACCGCGATCTGCTCCTTCTTCGTGTCGATCACGAAGATCGCGTCGGGCAGGCGCTCCAGGCTCTGCATCCCGCCGAGGTTGCGCTCGAGCTTCTCCTTCTCGTGGCGAAGCCGGATCGCCTCGCGCTTCGGCAGGTATTCGAACGCCCCGGTCCGCTCCATCTCCCGGAGCTCGCGGAGGCGGAGCAGCCGGCGCGAGACCGTCTGGAAGTTGGTAAGCATCCCGCCCAGCCAGCGCGTGGTCACGAACGGCATGCCGACGCGTCCGGCGTGCTCGGCGATGACCTCCTGCGCCTGCTTCTTGGTGCCGACGAACAGCACCACGCCCCCGCGACGCCCGACGTCACGCGCGTACGCGTACGCCTCCTCGAGCCCCGTCAGGGTCTTCTCGAGGTCGATGATGTAGATCCCGGAGCGCTCCCCGTACAGGAACCTGCCCATCTTCGGGTTCCAGCGCCTCGTCTGGTGCCCGAAATGCACCCCTGCCTCGAGCAGCGCCCGCCTGGTCACGACAGGCACGTGCGCCTCCTTCCGGTTGTCCCTCCGCCCGGTTCTGCTCGCGCCCCGCCCGGCCGTGCCGCGGGCTCGGCTCGCACGCTCGCGCGGGAGAGCTGGAACCCCCTGACCGGGACCCGGGCCGCGATCCCCGGGCGTGTGTGCTCGGCGTCGGACGCCGGCGGTTGGGCAGTCTACCAGCGGCTATTGGCGTGAACGGCCCCGTGCGGGGATCAGCGCCGGCCCGACGCCCGGCGGGCCGGCTGCCGCGGTTCGGGCCGGCGCCGGCGGACCGGCTCTTCCGGCACCTCCGGCTCGGCGCCGATCCACCGGTACGCCAAGGCAGCCATGAACGCGAGGTGAAGGACGTTGGCCGCGAGGATGAAGAGCCAGCCCGTCAGCGTCGGGTTCGCCGTCACGTCGCTCCCTCCCGGCGCGAGCCCCACCACGACCGGCAGCGCGATGAAGAAGTAGAGGGTGCAGAAGAGCACGTGTCGGCTCCCCGGCAACATCGCCGCCCTGCCCGAGCGCCTGATCGTCTCGACCACGCCGCGTCGCTGTCGTACCGCCGCGGTCGGCGCGAACCCCAGGAAGAACAGGCCCGCGACGAGCGCGGCGACGGCGGCAAGCAGCCCGATCCCGGGTCCGAGAATCGGGAAGACGACGTTGCTGCCCAGGATCAGCGAGAACGACAGCACCTGCACGACGATCACGGTCGGGATCGACGCGATCCCTCGGACGAGTCCCCACGAGCTCACGCGGCCGTCCTCGAGGGCCTCGACGATCATCCCGGCGAGCAGGCCGTACACCACGCCACGCAGCAGGATCGCCGCGGTCGTGAAGACGAGGAACGTCGGACCGATCCCGAGCAGGCTCTCGCCGGTGCCGAGATCGAAGTACGTAGCGATCGGAGGCAACGCGAGCGCGTCGACGAGCAGTGCCGGCCGCCCCTCGAAGCCCACGGCGAGCAGCCCGAGCCAGACGAGCAGCGGGGCGATCAGCGCCACCAACAGCAGGACCGGCGACGTGACCACCGCGAGCAGCCCGTTGCCGAGCGACCGGCCGATCGGCGGCATCACCGAGGGCCCGGCTGCGAACAACGAGGCGCCGAACGGGCGCCGCTCGGCCCGAGCTTCCGGCTCGACCCCCGATCGAGGCCGGGTGGGCGTCCCGCGGTCCTTCCTCTTGCCGCTCAACGATCGTCCTCCGTCGATCCGTCCTCGGCCGCTGACGCCGTGTCGGCCTCGATCGCGTCATCGTCCGAGCCGAAGAGGCGAACGCCGCCGAAACGACGCTGGGCCAGCATCCCGGGGACGAACGCAAGGGCGAAGACGATCACCGCCGCGATCGCGTACCGCGTGAACGTCGTGCCGGGGTCGAGCTCGCTCGGCGACGGGACGTCGATCAACGTTCCCGATGGATCGTGTTCGAACGCGACGAGGCCGGCATCGTCCCCGCCCTTCACGGCGATGACGAGCTCCTCGGACAGCGCGATCGTGCCGAGGAGACCGGGTGACGGTTCGCCCTCCCACACGAGATGGCCGGTCTCGACGTCCACGGCAACGAGCCGGCCATCGCCCAGGCCGAGCAGCGCCGTCCCGCCGGAGATCACCGGCGAGCTCCGGAGCGTCTCCTCGCTGAAGTGGTAGCTCCAGAGCTTGCCGCCGTCCCTCGCGTCCACGCGGTACATACCCCCGGCGATGTCGGCCGCGAAGACGGTGCCGCCGTCGAGCGCGAGTGAGGCTGCCGGCGAGAAGATCGAGAGCGCGAGCGTGCGCCAGCGCTCGGTGCCGTCGTCGCCGATCGCCCGGATCGTACGGTCCGCCGAACCGACGAACACGAGCCCGTCGCCGGCGCCGGCCGCGGTGCCGGCCGTCGAGTTCGAGCGCAGACCGGCGGGGGGCCACGCGCGCTCGCCGGTCGCCGCGTCGAAGCCGCCGATGATCACGGCCGGCGTGTCGGGGTCACGTCCGACCACGTACGCCGTGCCGTCGGCCACCGCCACCGGCGAATCGACGCGGCCGCGCAGCTCGGCGGTCCACACGACGTCCCCGGTGTCGAGTGACAGCGCGTACACGTTGCCGGCATGATCGCCGACGTAGACCGTCGTCCCCTCGATCGTGACACCGCTCCTCGAGAGCGCCTCCAACGGGGTGCGCCACACCTCCGTTCGATCGTCGACCGAGATCGCCACGACCGATGAGCTCTCCTCCTCCGGCGTCGGTTCGGCCTCCGCGGTCGGAGACGGGCTCGAGGTCGGAGGCGGGCTCGCGGTCGGCGACGCCGAGGCTGAGCGCTCGGCGCCTCGCCGCGGCGGTCCCTCCAGGTACACGACGACCTCACCTTCGCCTGAGACGCCGTACGCCGGCACCGAGAGCGGCCCGCCGTCTCGAGCGACCTCCCACGCGATGTCCCCCGTCTCGAGGTCGACGCCGTACACGGCCTCGGTGCCGACCGTCACCGCCTCGGTGCCCACCACGATCGCGGGTGAGAGCGCGGGGCCGGCCGGGGCCGCGAGCGTCCACCTCACGCGGTAGGGAGGTTGCCCGCCGCCCGCGAGCGCCCCGTGATGGGCCGCGTCGCCTTGGTACTGGGACCACGTCGAGCCTTCCTGCGCGGACGCCGGCGTCGCCCCGAGGGCCGCGACGACCGCGAGCAAGGTCGCCGCCCTCGCCCGGACCGAAGGCAGCGTGCGACGAGACGTCCTGGACAGATCGGCTCTCCTGGTCGGGGGGCGCACATCCTAGTCGGCGGGCACGCCGCGCGACCGGAACGACCTCACCCGACGATCGGTACGAGCCTGATGAGATCCTCGACGCTCATCGGACCGAGGAGGTCGACCGGGTCGACGTACGCGCCGGCGAGCCGCGCCCCGAAGTGCAGGTGCGGTACGGCGGAGCCGGGATGTCCCGTACCGGTCGAGCCGATCGGCTGGCCTCGAACGACGGTGTCGCCCTCGCCCACCGAGGCGGACGAGATCCACGAGTACGTGCTCGAGAGCTCACCACCGTGGTCGATGGTCAGGAACAAGTGGCCGCCGATCGTCCCGGCGAACGTCACGGTGCCGGACTCGGGCGCAACGATCGTCGTGCCCGGGACGACGGCGATGTCGATGCCACGGTGACCGGCGCCGTACGGAGACTCGGGCGGATCGAACGCGCGGATCACGGGTCCACGGACGGGCCACGTCCACGCGGCGAGGGGCGCCTGATCCGGTGCACGCGCTCCCGGGGATGCGGCGTCCACAGCGTACGGGTTGCCGCCACCAGGAACGAGCAGCATCGTCGTGAGGAGGAGGACCAACGGATGAAGGAACACGCCGGCCTCCGATCGAACGAACAGGCGCGATGCTAGCCGGAGGACGAACGCCGAACCGTGACGCGGCTCACATCACGCGGAAGCGCCATGGAGGTCGGGGGGCGAACGCCGTTCGCCGGATGCGTCAGTCGACCTCGACGAGCTGCAGCCGGAGCTGGCCGACCGCCTTCGCGTGGATCTGGCACACGCGCGACTCGGTCACGCCGAGGATCTCGCCGATCTCGGCGAGGGTGAGACCCTCGAAGTAGTAGAGCGTGACGACGATCTTCTCGCGCTCGGAAAGCGAGTTGATCGCGGCGGCGAGCAGGCCGCGAGTCTCCTGTCCCTCCAGCCCGGTCGCAGGATCGGTCCCGCGGTCGGCGAGCGTGTCGAGCAGCGAGACCTGCTCGCCCCGGTCGCTCCCGACGCTCAGGATCTCGTCGAGCTGGAGGACCTGGACGAACGAGATCTGGTTGATCACGTCGTGCAGCTCGCGAAGCGAGACGCCGAGGCGCTCGGCGACCTCCTTCTCGGACGGAGCGCGCTTATGGAGCGACTCCAGGTCCGAGTACGCCTTCTCGATCTCGCGCGCCTTGAACCGCACCGAGCGAGGCACCCAGTCCATCGCTCGGAGCTCGTCGATGATCGCGCCCTTGATCCTGGGGATCGCGTACGTCTCGAACTTGTTCCCGCGCGCGGGCTCGAACTTCTCGAGCGCGTCGATCAGCCCGAACATCCCGTACGAGACGAGGTCCGCCTGGTCGACGCTCGCCGGCAGCCCCGTCGCGACACGGCTGGCGACGTACTTGACGAGCGGCGCGTAATGCAGGATCAGCCGCTCGCGCGCCGCCTCCCGCGCGGTGGAGACGTCCTCCTGCTTGAACCCCTCCCACAGGCGCGTGAGCTCGTCGGCCGTGGCCTCCGACGGGTTCGGCCGACGCGCGACGGCGTTGGTCCGCGCGACCTTGGTGGCGGTGGCGCGCGCCGACGACTTCGGCGCCTTCGCGGTCGACACGACGGTGACCGTGTCCTTGGCCGGCTTCTTGGGTCTGGCCGGCTTCACGGCCTCGACGGTCTCCCGCGCTCTCGTCGGTCGAGCCATCAAGCCCTCGGATGACTCTGTTCGTACGCCTCGAACAGGCGTGACCGGCTCACGTGCGTATACCGCTGGGTCGTCGCCACGCTCGCGTGGCCGAGCAATTCTTGGACCGCCCTGATGTCGGCTCCTCCCTCCAGCAGGTGCGTGGCGAACGAGTGTCGAAGCGTGTGAGGCGTCACCCGCCGTCCCGGTAGCGTTGCGCGCACGTATCGTCCCACAAGCCGCCGGATGTCGCGTGGGCCGATCGGGCGACCCCTGCGGTTCAGGAACATGGCCGACCCGGCGCCCAACGCGTCTCGGACCTCGAGCCATCGGCGCACGGCCGCGGCCGCGACATCGCCGAGCGGGACCTCGCGCTCCTTGGCTCCCTTCCCGGCGACGCGCACCCGCCGCCGATCGAGGTCGACCCGGTCGACCGTGAGCCCCGCCGCCTCGCTCACCCGCAGGCCGGACCCGTACATGAGCTCGAGGATCGCCTGGTCTCGCGCGGCGACGGCGGCCTCGATCTCCTCGGCTCCCTCGGGTGCCGATGGCGTCTCCATGAGGGCCGTCGCCTCCGGGACGCGAAGGACGACCGGCAAGCGGGAGACGACCTTCGGTCCACCGAGCAGCGCGGCGGGATCCTCGTCGATCTCGCCGCGCGAGAGCGCCCACCGGTAGAACGTGTGGATCGACGCGACCCGTCGGGCGATCGATGCCCGCGCATAGCCGAGCGTGGTGAGGTGCGCGAGGAACCGCCTGAGGTCGTCTCGTCCCGCGCCGCGAAGCCCGCGCCTGCCACGCGCGAGGAACGCGGCGAGCTGCGTCAGGTCGCGTCGGTACGCGACGACCGTTGACGGGGCCAGATGGCGTTCGAGCGCCACGTGCTCGGCGAACCGTTCGATCAGCGCGGTGTCGGACCGGGGAAGCGTCGTGCGGGCCAAGGATCCTCCAGCTCGGGAAGGCCACCTCTTGTACCAACCGACACCGCGCGGTTCAAGCAGCGGACCGTCCCTCGCCCCGGGCCTGGACCTCCGCGAGCACGACGTAGGATGCGGCGGTGGACATCGACGTCGTGGTGACGCCCGGTCTCGGCGACAACAGCTACGTCCTGACGCGCGGTGACGAGGCAGCGGTGATCGATCCGCAGCGCGACGTCGACCGGTTCGTCGACATCGCCGAGCGGCGGGGGGCGACGATCCGCCGCGTGATCGAGACGCACGTCCACAACGACTATCTCTCGGGCGCGAAGGAGCTCCGATCGAGGACCGGAGCCGAGATCTGGGGGCCGCTCGATGCCGGATACGCGTTCGATCACCTGCCCGTGGAGGAGGCGACCGAGATACCGCTGGGCGGCGCGACGCTGCTGGCCCTCGCCACACCCGGACACACGCCCGAGCATACGTCGTACCTGCTGCGCGACGAGGACGGGGAGCAGTTGGCGGTGTTCTCCGGAGGGAGCCTGACCGTCGGCAGCGTCGGCCGGACCGACCTCCTCGGATCCGAGCGGGCTGACGAGCTCGCGCGCCTGCAGTACCGGTCGGTGAGGATGCTCGCGTCGCTTCCCGACGGCGTGGCGCTGCTTCCGACGCACGGCGCCGGGAGCTTCTGCTCGGTCGGACCCGGCGAGGAGGGGCAGACGTCCTCGATCGGCGAGCAGCGTGCTCGGAACCCCGCCTTGCAGGCGCCGGACGAGGAGGCCTTCGTCGATCAGCAGCGGAGCGGCCTGATGGCCTTCCCCACCTACTACGCCTACATGGCGCCGATCAACCGCGCCGGCCCGCCTCCGCTCGACGAGATCGCGCCGCCGTCCGCGATGATGCCGGACGAGGTCGCGACGCAGCTCGAGGGCGGCGCCAAGCTGGTCGACGCGCGCGACGGCGCGGCGTTCGCCGCGGCGCACGTCGCCGGGTCGCTGAGCATCCCGTTCGAGCCGTCGTTCGCGTCGTACGTCGGCTGGCTGCTCCCGTTCGGGATGCCGGTGATCCTTCTGGCGCCGGACGGCGACGTGCTGGCGGACGCGACGATGCAGCTGCGGCGGATCGGCTGGGA
>JBMDWR010000078.1:0-5948 GCA_048594645.1 Actinomycetota bacterium | reverse complement strand
CCGCGTGCTCGGGCTGGCCGGTCAGTTCGCCGCGGTCGAGCCGGCCATGACCGGGCGCGAGAACCTCGAGATGGTCGCCCGGTTGTTCGGTCAGGACCGGAGGCAGGCCCGCGCCAACGCCGCGGGCGTGCTGGAACAGCTGGGGCTCGAGGACGTCGCCGGCCGTCTGGTCCGCACCTACTCGGGCGGCATGCGCCGGAGGCTGGATCTGGGCGCGAGCCTCGTCGGTGCGCCGAGGCTCTTGCTCCTCGACGAGCCGACGACGGGCCTGGACCCGCGCAGCCGGATCGAGCTGTGGGAGGCGATCCACGGTCTGGTCGAGCACGGCACGGACGTGCTGTTGACCACGCAGTACCTCGACGAGGCGGATCACCTCGCGAGCCACGTCGTGATCGTCGACCGTGGTCGCGCCGTGGCATCGGGGACGCCGCTCGAGCTGAAGCGGCGGATCGGTGGAAGCGTGATCGAGGTGCACGCGCGCGACCGAGCGGACCTTCCGGTGATCGCCGGAGCGCTCGCGAGCCTCGACCACGCCGATCCGCTGATCGACGAGCCCACGCGGCGCGTGAGCGTGCGGGTCGAACCGGGAGGAGATCCGCTCCACGCCGGACTGCGCGCGCTCCACGAACTGCACGTCGCGATCGAGGACGTCGCGCTCAGGCAGCCGAAGCTCGACGAGGTGTTCCTCGCGCTGACTGGCAGATCACCGGAGGAAGAAGACGACGCCGCGTCCGAGGACGACGCGGCCTGAGAGCGAAGGAGGATGATGATGGCAACCGTTGCGACGATCGAGGGGGCACGGGAGGGCCGCACGGCGGGCGTCGCCGCCAGCACGTTGATGATCGCGCGCCGGGGGCTGCTGAAGTTCGTTCGAACACCGCAGCTGGTCGTCCTCGGAACGATCCAGGGCGTCATGTTCCTGCTGATCTTCCGGTACGTGTTCGGCGGGGCGATCGAGATCCCGGGGATCCGTTATGTGGACTTCCTGGTGCCGGGCTTCATCACGACGGGAGTGCTGTTCTCGACGATGGATGCCGCGGTGGGCGTCGCGGGCGATCTGCAGCAGGGGTTCGTCGACAGGCTCCGGTCGCTCCCGATCCCACGGAGCGCGTTCCTGTCTGGACGCGCGTTCGCGGACACCGCCGTGCTCGTGTACAGCCTTGCGCTCATGGCGGGAACCGGGTTCTTGGTCGGCTTCCGGATCCACGGAACGGTTCCCGAGGCGTTGGCGGCGTTCGGGCTGTGCGTCGCCTTCGGGTTCGCCTTCATCTGGGTCTTCATCGCGCTCGGGCTGATGTCGGGAACGCCCGAGGCGGCGCAGGGCATCGCGTTCATGGTGTTCCCGCTCACGTTCGTCTCCAGCGCGTACGTGCCGGTCGAGTCGATGCCGGGATGGATGCAGGCGTTCGCCGAGCACCAACCCATCACGTACATGGTGGACGCGGTTCGTGCGCTGACGCTCGGAGCCGAGGCGCAGGCGTTGCTCGGGCATCCCGCCTCGTACTTCGTCACGCGGGCCCTGGCGTGGACCGTGGCGATCGTAGCGGTGTTCGCGCCGCTCGCGGTCGCGCGGTACCGGCGGTCTTGATCCGAACGTCGGCATGACCTCCGGCTCGGCCGAGGCGATCGCGGTGCAGCACCTGCCGAGATCCGTCTCGGCCCGGCTCGCCCGACCGCGGACTTGACCGCGGGCGCCGCCCCGTGTACTCGCCCGGTTATTTAACGAAAGGGTTGAATGTCTGCCGCCACGACCGAACGCCTGGACCGAACGTTCGCCGCGCTCGCGGACCCGACGCGGCGGGCGATCCTGTCGCGGTTGGCCTCGGGCGACGCATCGGTGACCGAGCTCGCCCGACCGTTCGACATGACCCTGCCGGCCGTGTCGAAGCACCTGAAGGTGCTCGAGCGCGCCGGGCTCGTCGTCCGGGGCAGGGAGCGGCAGTGGCGCCCCGCTCGGCTCGACGCCGAACCCCTCAAGGAGGTTGCCGAGTGGACGCAGCGGTACCGGCGGTTCTGGGAGGAGCGCTACGACCGGCTGGACGAGTACCTGGGGGAGCTCCAGGGGCAGCGGCCGAGGAAGGAGGAAGGTGATGGCCGGTAGGCATCGGCTCGTCACGACGACGCCGTCCGAGCGGGAGATCGTCATGACCCGCATGTTCGACGCTCCACGCGAGCTCGTGTTCGAGGCCCACAGCTCGTGCGAGCACATCTCCAACTGGTGGGGCCCGCGGAGGTACGAGGTGGTCGAGTGCGACATCGACTTCCGCCCGGGTGGGTCGTGGCGGATCGTCCATCGCGGCCCCGAGGGAGACGAGATCACGTTCTTCGGCGAGTACCTCGAGATCGTCCCGCCCGAGCGCATCGTCTGGACGTTCGGGTTCAACGACACCCCCGGCGGACCCGAGACGTACATCTTCGAGGAGCACGACGGGAAGACGACGCTAACCTCGAAGGCGGTGTTCGGATCGGCCGAGGAGCGCGACGCCGTGTTGGGCTCCGGGATGGAGGGTGGGGCGATCGAGACCTACGAGCGACTCGACGAGTACCTCGAGGTGCTCCGAGCCCGAACCGCCAGCTGACGTCCTCGTCGAGCGGCTCTCTCGCGTTACCGTGGGCGCGTCCGGTCGTGGTCGCCCGCCGCCCTGCGTCGCCACTCCGCGAATCGGTGTCGCCACGTCGGCTTCGATCCGCCGCCCGTGTCGACCTGCCCGCGGGTGAGGGCGCTCTCGATGACCTCGTGGTGCTCGACGTACGCGCCGATCGCTGCCTGGATCGTCGCCGCGACGGGCAGAGCGACGAACGCCCAGAGCAGCCCGCCGATCGCGCCGCCCGCGATCCCGGCCGCAAGGGCAACGGCGGGATGCAGCGACATCGTCCTCGAACTGATCCTCGGCGAGAGCCAGTAGTTCTCCACCTGTTGGTACACGAGCGCGTACACGACGATCGCGATGACGGCGTACAGCGGTGCGGCGACGGCTGCCACTAGCGCCGGGACGATCACCGCGATGTACGTTCCGACGATCGGCACGAACGCGGCCACGAACCCCTGGAACAGCGCGAGCGCGAGCGCGAACGGAACGTCGAGGATCAGCAGAAGGATGAAGAACAACGTGCCGTTGATCAGCGCGAGGGCGAGCCGCGAGTACAGGTAGCCGCCCATCTTGTCGATCGCCGTCTCCCAGACGTAGAGGACCTCTTCCTGTCGGTGGGGTGGCATCAGCGAGAGCACCGAGCGCCGGACCTTCGGAGCCTGTGCCACCAGGTAGAAGGCGAACAGCCCCACCGTGAACGCGGCGAAGACACCGCTGAGTAGGCTTCCGACCACGCCCGCCAGGATGCCGAAGACGTCATCGGCGAGAGAGGCCAGCGAGATGTCGGCGTTCTCGATCGCACCCTGGATCGCTTGCGGGTCGATCGTCGTGTTGCAGCAGCGTTGGGTGAAGCCGTCCAGGGATGCGAGCCAGCTCGGGAGCTCCTCGACGATCAGCGTGATCGCCTGGATCAGGAGCGGGATCACCATGAGCGCCAGCCCGAGCAGCACGAGACCCAGAAGGACGAGCAGCAGCGCGGACGAGACCCCCCGGCGCCATCCGCGTCTCTCGAGCCAGTCCACCGCGGGCTCCAGTGCGAGCGACAGGAAGACGGCGTAGATCAGCCACAGGAGCAGGCCGCGGAGCGTCCTCGCGAGCACGATCAGCACGACCGCGGCCCCGATCACCGCGAGCGTCTGCCAGACGAGGCGTCGCGCCCAGCGCGGAGGCTCCTCGAGGTCCCACCCCGGCGGACGCCGCTGCTCGCTCATGTCCGGAGGTAACAGGCCGAACAGACCGACGGATCGATCGACGGCACGCTCACGCTGCCGGCGCCGTCGTCGCCGCGGACGCTCAGACGCTCATCATCGCCTTGCGCTTCAGGTCCTCGTACTCCTCCGCACTGATCTGACCCGCGTCCCGCAGCTTCGTGAGCTTCTCGATCTCGTCGGCCGCCGAGAAACCCGACACGCGCCGCTGTGCCTCCTGCGTCCGCGCCATGTCCTCGCGATCCTGTTCCGTCATCCTCGGCCGCGCGATCATGTAGATCAACACGCCCAGCAACGGCAGCACGAAGATCAACAGGATCCATCCCGCCTTGGCGACCCCCGAGAGATCCCTCCTGCGCAGGATGTCGGCGAACACGCCGATGAAGATCCAGATCGCCATGAACCAGAAGAAGAAGACCAGCATGCTCCACAGGAGATCACCCAGATCGAACTCGGCGATCATGTTCCCCCCTCCCTGACGGTTGTGTGTGGTTCTACCCCATCCGGGCGCGACGCGCCACGCGACACAGGGACGACCACGGTAGACGATGCGGCTCGTCGTGGCGGCTGGCACGCGCGAGGGCGGTACTCGTTACAGTCAGGATGGGCGGGGAGCGGACATGTCGGAGCAGCGAGGTTCCGAACGCACCGACGGCCGTACGCGGCGGGTCCGAGCGGGTATCGATCGCGCACGCGCCGACGTCGAGACCGCGAGGCGCCGGGTCGAGGACGTGGCACCGAACATCCCGGCGCTCGATGCCGGCCTTCGGTCCGTGCGCCTGGATCGCGAGTTGGGCGGAAGCCTCCTGGCGGGGGCGATGGGGTTCCGGCTCTTCCTGTGGCTGATACCCGCCGTGCTCGTCGTGGTCGGCGGCCTCGGGATCGCCACGACGACGCAGGGTTCATCGTCCGACCTCGCGGGTCGGATCGGGCTGAGCGCGTACGTCGTGGATTCGATCGCTGCGACGTCGACGACAGGATCGGCCGTGACGCTGCTCGTTGGACTCGTCGCTCTGTGGTTCGGTGGTAGTGGCGTCGTGAAGGCGCTTCGGACGATCCATCAGATCGCGTGGCGGCTGCCCGTCTCGCCCGCTCCTCGAGCGTGGCGCGGCGGACTCTGGTTCACGGCCGGAACCTTCGTCCTCGTCGTGCTCAGCTCGCTGATCCGGACGCTGAGAGCGAGCGGTCCCGTCGTGTGGTTGGTGCTCACCCTGCTCTTCGTCTTGCTGATCGCGGCCGCGTGGCTCGTCGCGTCCCTCGCGCTTCCGCATCGGGACGTGCGCTGGACGGGCCTGGTACCCGGCGCGGTGCTGTTCGGCGTCGGAGGACAGGTCCTCCACCTGGTCACCGTGCTGTACCTGGTCGGCAGGATCGATCGAGCATCGGACGTCTACGGTCCGCTCGGCATCGCGGTCGTGTTGCTGCTGTGGCTGTACCTGCTGGGCAGGCTCGTCGTGGCCGCTCCGGTGCTGAACGCGACGCTTGCGAAGCAACGTGAGGAGGGGCGCTGAGACCGTCGGGTCCCGGGATGATCCCGTCTACGGTCACCGTGGCCTGAAGCCGGCTCCGCACCTCCCGCCGGCGCCCGATCGGCTCGTCAGCGCGGGGTGCTGCCGTGGGCGAGGTGTCGGAGCTTCTCGGGGTTGCTGATCGCGCGCAGGGCCTGGATCTCCCCGTCGGCGATGTCGACCGATACGACGACGAGCGGCTCGCCCCCCTGCCCCAGGAAGAGGGCTCCGGGCTGCCCGTTCACCTCGACGAACCGCATCTCGACCACGCCGCGACGCTGGCCTTGCGACCGGCCGCCGAGCACGAGCCGTGCCACGCGTTCGCGTCCGTGCACGGGATGCGGGAAGGCGAGGGCCCGTCCGCCTCCATCCCCGTAGGCCACGACGTCGGCCGCGAGCATCCGGACGAGCGCGTCGACGTCGCCGTCGCGGACCGCCTCGAAGAACCGCTGGGAGAGCTCGTTGCGGGCCTGACGCGACGCCTCGAACCGCGGCTTCTTGGCCTCGACCTGCCGCCGGGCCCGAACCGCGATCTGACGGCAGTTCGCCTCGCTCTTGCCGACGACGGCCGCGATCTCGTCGTAGCCGTAGTCGAACACGTCGTGCAGGAGGAACACGGCTCGCTCGACCGGGGTGAGGCT
>JBMDWR010000077.1:0-3458 GCA_048594645.1 Actinomycetota bacterium | reverse complement strand
TCGGATGGAGCGCGTCGTCGTCGCGTTCGGCGGGAACGCCCTGCTCCGTCGCGGGCAGGACGACACGTTCGAGAACATGTACGCGTCGGCGCGTTCGGCCGCCGAGGGGATCGCGGGCATCGCCGCGGCCGGATACGAGGTCGTCGTGACGCACGGCAACGGCCCGCAGGTCGGGCGGATCCTCCTGCAACAGGAGGCCGCACGGGGGTGGGTGCACCCGATGCCACTCGACGTGTGCGGCGCCGAGAGCCAGGGTCTGATCGGCTACCTCCTCCAGCTGACGATCGGGGACGTCTTCTTCGAGCGCGGCATGGAGCGTCCCGTCGCCACCGTGCTGACGCTCACGCGGGTGCGGGCGGACGATCCCGCGTTCGCGAACCCGACCAAGCCGATCGGCTCGTTCTACGAGCAGGACGAGGCGAACAGGCTGGCGGACGAGCAGGGCTGGGTGATGAAGCCGGACGCGCACGGAGGGTGGCGTCGCGTCGTCGCGTCGCCGGACCCCTACTCGATCGTCGAGGCTCCCGTGATCCGCAACCTGGTCGCGGACGGGGTGATCGTGATCGCCTCGGGCGGCGGCGGCGTCCCGGTGATCGAGGAGGGTCCCAGGCTGATCGGCCGCGAGGCCGTCGTGGACAAGGATCTCGCCGCGGCGATCCTCGCGCGCGACGTGGATGCCTCGACGCTGCTGATCCTCACGGACGTCCCGGCGGTCCAGCGCGGCTTCGGCACCGAGCGCGCGGAAACGATCGAGCGCATGAGCGCCACCGAGGCGCGCGAGCTGCTGGAGACGGGCGAGTTCGGAGCCGGCTCGATGGGGCCGAAGGTCGAGGCGGCCGTCCGCTTCGTCGAGCAGGGAGGCGAGCGGTCGCTGATCGGCGACCTCGACGCCGCCGGAGCGATCCTGGCGGGTGAGGTCGGCACGAGCATCGTGCCGGGATAGTCGCGTACCGTCGTGCCGTGCGGCTGCGCGTGATCGTCTACAACGTCCGCGGCTTCCGGAACGGGCACGAGCGTCTGGTTCGCCTGGTCGGCCACTTCTCGCCGGACGTCGTGCTGCTGAACGAGACGGGCGCGCGGTGGCGGCTCCGCCGGTTCGCACGAGCGCTCGGGATGTCGTGCGCGAGGGACCCATGGTCCCCATTCCGCCGACGCGTGAAGGACGCGGTCCTCGCTCGGCCGCCGTGGACCATCGTGGGGCACCGGCAGCACCGGTTCGAGGGCGGGCCGTGGCTGTACCCGAGGGGCGCGCTCGTCGCGCGGCTCGAGCACCCCGAGGCGGGGCGGGTCTGGGCGGTCTCGACGCACCTGGGCCTGCACCCGCGTGGTCGGCTCGCGCACGCCAGGGAGCTCGTCGGGCTCGTCCGTGACGTCCGAGAGCCGATCGTCGCGGGCGGGGACCTGAACGAGCATCCGGACGGCCGGGCGGTCTCGTTCCTCTCGGAGCGGTTCCGCGACGCGTGGCTGATCGGCGGCGACGTGGCCGGCGACACCTTCCCGGCGGAAGAGCCGGCGGCGCGGATCGATTACCTGTTCACCTCGGACGGGATCGTGGTCGACAAGGTGATCGTCCCGCCCGGACCCGACGCGCGCGAGGCGTCGGACCACCGCCCCGTCGTGGCCGAGCTCACCCTGCTCCGACAGGCGTAGGCTTCGCCGGAGGCGCTCCGGCACGTACGCCGAGCCGAGCGAGGAGGACCGGGATGCTCTCACCAGATCTGGAGGCCGCGATGAACGCGCAGATCGCGGCCGAGCTGTACTCGTCGCACCTGTACCTGTCGATGTCCGTGTACTGCGAGGCGGAGGGCCTGCCCGGGTTCGCTCGCTGGTTCCGCGCGCAGGCTGAGGAGGAGCGCGAGCATGCGTTGCGCTTCGTCCGGCACGTGGTCGACCGGGGTGGCCGGGTGCGGCTGACCGCCATCGAGGCGCCCGCGGAGGATTTCGGGTCGCCGCTCGGAGCGTTCGAGCAGGCGCTCACCCATGAGATGAACGTCACGCAGATGATCGACGGCCTGTACGGGCTGGCGCAGCAGCACGGCGACTACGCGAGCCAGGTGTTCCTGAACTGGTTCGTGGCCGAGCAGGTGGAGGAGGAACGCACCACCTCCGAGATCGTCCAGACGCTCGAGGCCGTCGGCGCCGAGCCGGCATCGCTGCTGATGCTCGACCGTGAGCTCGGCGCCCGGAAGGACGGGTAGTCGACGTCAGGGCGAACGCTTGCGCCGGCCGGGGTTCACGAACAGCGTCGCGACCATGTAGAGGAAGGCGAGCCCGACGGCGCCCGTCAGCCCGATTAGCAGCAGCGCGAAGAACCACTCGAGCGGTCCCCAGGCGGCCAGCACGGGGCCATGCTACTCGAGCGTTCCGTCGGGGCGGCGGCCATGAGGCGGCCGATCACGCGGTACGGGCGTCGCCAGGTCGTGGCCGTGCGCGGGCGCGCCGGCCGCGGCGGCCGCCACGACGAGTGCGAGCGTGAGGGTCCTGCGCAGCGGCTGTGGTGGGTCGGGACCTAGGCGACCGGCCCGTAGAATCCTCTCGACAGGCGCACGGCCGGCCTTGACGATCCGGCATCCGACGCAAGGAGGGTCCCACGTGCCACGGCGCATCGGCATCCTCACGGCGGGGGGCGACGCCCCGGGCCTGAACGCGGCCATCCGCGCCATCGTGCGCAAGTCGATCGGCGCCCACGGGTTCGAGGTCCTCGGGTTCCGACGCGGCTGGCGAGGCGTGATGGACGGTGACGTGCGTGAGCTCACACCGGCGTCCGTGCAGGGGATCCTGCATCGCGGTGGCACGATCCTGGGATCGTCCGGCGCGGACCCCTTCCACGAGCACGGCGTCGAACGCGTCCGTCGAACGCTCGACGATCTCGGGATCGACGCGATGATCACGATCGGCGGCGAGGGGACGATGGGCGCCGCGGCGAACATGGCGAGCGAGGGCCTGCCGGTGGTCGGCGTCCCGAAGACGATCGACAACGACCTGTCGGGCACGGACGCGTGCATCGGCTTCGCCACGGCGGTCCAGATCGCCACGGACGCCATCGACCGCCTCCACACGACGGCCGAGAGCCACGATCGCCTGATGCTGTTGGAGGTCATGGGCCGGAGCGCGGGGTGGATCGCCCTGTACGCGGGGATCGCCGGGGGAGCCGACACGATCCTGGTCCCGGAGCGGCCCTTCGATCTGGAGGAGGTGGCATCCAGGCTCCGGCGGCGGCACCTGCACGGTCACTCGTTCTCGATCGTCGTCGTGGCCGAAGGAGCGATGCCGGCCGAGGGGACGATGCCCGCACCGGAGTACCCGACGGACGCGCGAGGCTTCCCCAAGTTCGGAGGGATCGCGTACGAGATCGCGCCGCGGCTCGGCGAGGCGACCGGGTGGGACACGCGCGTGACGGTCCTCGGCCACGTGCAGCGCGGCGGCTCGCCGGTGGCGGTCGACCGCATCAACGCGAC
>JBMDWR010000076.1:0-1141 GCA_048594645.1 Actinomycetota bacterium | reverse complement strand
GAACGTGACCGGGGGTGACAACTACCGCACGATCGTCGCCAAGCACGACGCGAACGGCGACGTGCCGGTCTACGAGTTCCGGATCCAGGCCTTGAACAACCGGCTGCAGTTCGTGCAGAAGACCACGGCCGGCACGTTCCTGTCGATCACGGGCAACACGACGCTCGCCGTCGGGACCACCTACCACGTCGCGGTGACCAAGTCGGGCAGCACGGTGACCCTGTACGTGAACGGGGCTGTGGACAAGACCCAGACCTTCTCGGGCACGATCGCGACCAACACGAAGCCGGTGACCTTCGGTCGGCGCGACGGGTCCAAGGCGCTCGCCGGTCGCATCGACGAGGTCGCGATCTACGGGACCGCGCTCTCGGCGAGCCGCATCGCCGCGCACCGCGCGGCGGCCACCTCCCCGAGCCAGAACCAGCCTCCCGTCCCGACGATCTCCTCGCCGACCTCGTCCACGACGTTCGCCGTGGGCGACGTGATCCAGTACTCGGGGTCGGCGTCCGACCCGGAGGACGGGACCACTCCTGCCTCCGGGCTGTCCTGGGACATCCGGCTTCATCACTGCACCGGAACGTCGTGTCACATCCATCCGTTCCTGCAGACGAGTGGGTCCTCCGGGTCGTTCACGATCCCCGATCACGGTGGGGAGGGCTTCTTCTTCGAGCTGGTCCTGAAGGCGACCGATAGCGACGGGGCCACGGGGACGACCTCCGTCTCGATCCAGCCGAGGACGACACCGATCACCATCAATACCTCGCCCGCGGGGCTGGACGTGTTCTTCGGCGAGCGATCGGCGACAGCGCCGCTGGTGGTCGACGGAATCGTCGGCTCCTCGACGTCGATCTCGGTGGCGGACCAGGGAGCCTGGGTCTTCGATCACTGGTCCGACGGCGGTGCGCGGACGCACACGATCACCGTCGGGACCAGCCCGGCCACGTACACGGCCTTCTTCGTCCAAGGCCAGCAGACGGGTGCCTACCCCGCCGAGGTCCTTGCCGACAACCCGCTCGGGTACTGGCGGCTGGGGGAGTCCTCGGGCACGACCGCCGCCGATGCGAGCGGCAACAACCGGCCGGGGACCTACGTGGGCGGACCGACCCTGGGATCGCCCGGCCTTCAGTCCAGCGACGCGGAC
>JBMDWR010000075.1:0-4325 GCA_048594645.1 Actinomycetota bacterium | reverse complement strand
GCACGGGATCAGCCGGACGCCCATGTCACGGGCGAGCTCGAGCAGCTCCGTCGGATGCGGCGTCTTGTGATCCTCCGCGACCTTCCCGAGCATCCACGGCCCCATGCCGCCGAAGTTGTACCTGGAGAGCTTCGCCTTCGCTGTCGAACCCGGGTTCATGACGCCGAGCGCCCTGGTCATCCAGTCCTTGCCGGTCTTGCGCCGGCGGTCCGGCCTGACCAGTGGGAACAACCCCCAGAACGTGAAGAACACGCTCACCTCCATCCCCGAGGCGGCCGCCGTGGTCGAGAGGATGAGCGTGGGCCAGATCCGGTCGAGGTGGCCGTCCCAGGCGACGATCGTGATCTTGTTCTTCCTGTCCGTCGCGTTGGCTTGGCGCTCGGCGAGCGCCTGATCGATCAGCAGGCGGAGGGCCTCCCGGTCGGTCGAAGCCTCGTCGCCCGCGGACAGCGCATCGTCTCCTTTGCCGGCCATCGGCGTCACGCCTTCCGGATCAGGTACCGGTACACGCCCGCCGCCTCCCGGGCGTCCAGCAGCTCGTTGCCGGAGAGCTTCGACCAGGCCGGCACGTCGGACCTCGAACCCGGGTCCGTCGCGAGCAGCTCCAGCACGTCGCCCGATCGGGCGTCCCTGAGGGCGCGGTGCAGCGTGACGAGGGGGCCCGGGCACGACTGGCCTCGGGCATCGACGGTGGCGGTGATGACATCCATGGGCGCTCTCTCCTGTGGGGCCGGCGGTCGAGCGATGCGCGACGGGCAGCCGCTCGAGCGGATCGGTGGGATGGAGGCTGTCTCGGTGTGGCTGGGGCTCGGTGCCCGTCCGCGACGCCTACCGGCGATCGCAGGGCACCTCGGGACAGCAGCACCGGTCGGGGATCATCGCCCCCACGAGGCCTCGGCAGCGCGTCCTGATCATGCAGGTGCAAATGCTACTGCCGAGGTAGGAATCGCCGCAACCTGCGCCGCTTGTCCGATCCGACGGGTTCCGAGGGCTATCGTGGGCGGGTGCGAGACCGTCGCCCGACCCGGCCGGCCAGCAGACGCGCCGCCCGAACGGCTCTCGTGGGGATCGCCGTCGCGGTCGCGATCGTCGCTCTTCCAGCGGCCGCGGCTCCGGCCTCGTGCGCGTTCCATGCGATGACGGCCACCGTCACGATCGACGTGGGCAACGGCGAGTCGGTCGTCATCGGGCGATCCGGCGAGGCGATCACCCTCGACGGGACGGCCTGTGACTCGGCCACGGCCTCGAACACGCACGCGATCGCCGTGACCGCCACTGGCGTGCCCGGCACGATCTCGATCGACCTGAGCGGTGGTCCGTTCGCCCCGGGGGCCTCCGGTGAGGGTGACGGCGGCGAGCCCGAGATCGAGTTCGCGGTTACCCTCCCGACGGGCTCGCCGACGCTCCGCGTGAGCGGCGGAGACGGAGCCGACGACGTGGTCGCGGGCAGCGGCGGGATCAACCTCAACGCCTCGGAATCCGTGGACGACGCCGACGTCGTGATCTCGGGCCAAGCCGCCGTCGCGATCGACGGGAACGGCGGCGGCGACGAGCTGTCCGTCGCCGGTGGCGAAGGTACGGGCGACCCGACGGCCGCGAGCGTCGCCGGCGGTCACGGCGACGACCGGCTGTTCGGCGGCCGCGGGGGAGGCGCGTTCGACGGCGGTCCCGGAGAGGACACGATCGACTTCTCGGTCGCGGCGTCGGTAGACGCCGACCTGATCGGGGGCGTCGTCGTCCATCCCGGCGGGGCGACCGACGACATCGCCGGTGTCGAGAACATCATCGGTTCGCCGGGTGACGATCGCCTCATCGGCACCGACGAGGCGAACGTGCTGTCCGGCGAGGCGGGCGACGACCGGGTGGAGGGTCGGGCCGCGGGCGACACGCTCGCCGGGGGCGCCGGCACCGACACCGTCCGCTTCCGCTCCGGCGACGGCGTGCGCGTCGACCTCCGCGAAGGGACGGCCAGAGGCGAGGGGAAGGACTCGCTCACCGGGTTCGAGAACGTCATGGGCACGAAGGCGGCGGACACGCTCCACGGGGACGCGGGCGGCAACAAGCTCGCGGGGGGCGGAGGGTCGGACGACCTGTTCGGCCACGGTGGGGACGACGTGCTGACGGGCGGTCCGGGGAACGATCGTCTGTTCGGGCAGGCAGGCCTCGATCAACTCCTCGGTCGGGCGGGACGCGATGAGCTCAACGGCGGCGAGGGCAACGACGTGTGTCGCGGCGGCCCCGACCCCGATTCGTTCGTGTTCTGCGAGCGCGTCATCCTGGGCTGACGCCCGAGCGCAGTCGCCCGGCGCGCCTCGGCGGCCACCACACCAGCGCCACGCGCGCCCGCACGAGGTCGAGAGGCACCGGACCGAACGACCGGCTGTCCGTCGAGCCGTCCGGCCGGTCACCCTGCACCCAGACCTCGTCGCCGAGCGGGCTTCCGTCGGGCGCTATGTCGCCGGGGAGCGCGACGATCCGCTTCACGATCTCGAACCCGGGGCGACGCGGATGCTCGAGCACGACGACGTCGCCGCGGCGGATGTCCGAGGAGGAGATCGCGATCGCCCAGTCCCGCGGCTCGAGCGAGGGGCTCATGGAGCGCCCCTCGACCTCGATACGGAACGGGCGGAGGCGCCAGAAGCCGTACGCCGCAGCCGTGCACGCGACCAGCACGCCCCACGCGACCTTCCGCGCATCCTCACCGCGGTGATAGGTTCGGTTCACGGAAGGCGAGCCGTCCGGAGGAGGGAAAGCATGCTCAGAGCTTTGCTCAGGCCGCGCCGCATCGTCCATGCCCACTGCGACCTGCCGTGTGGGGTCTACGACCCCGCGCAGGCGCGCATCGAAGCCGAGTCGGTGAAGGCGATCCAGACCCGGTACCAGGACGCGGAGAAGTTCAAGACGCCGGGTGAGTCCGTCGAGGACTATCGGACCCGCGCGCTCCAGATCAAGGAGATCCGCGCAGACCTGGTGAAGGACCATCTGTGGGTGCTCTGGACCGACTACTTCAAGCCAGAGCACGCCGAGAAGTACCCGCAGCTGCATGACCTGTTCTGGAAGGCGACGAAGGAAGCCGGCATCGCGAAGAAGTCGCAGGATCCGGAGCAGGGACAGAAGCTCCTCGACGCGATCGACGACGTCGCCAAGATCTTCGCCGAGACGAAGAAGTAGTCGCGCCTCGGAACGAACCAACCGGAGGGCGGGGCCGAGCCGCTCCGCCCTCATCGCGGCTCCGCCTCGTCGTGCGCGAGAGGCGTTCGGGACGCCTCCTAGACTGACCGTGTGAAGGACATCGGCCTCGTCGGACTGCCGTTCAGCGGGAAGTCGACGCTGTTCACGGCGCTCACGCGAACGGGTGGCCACGGCGGTCAGGCCAACCACGCGATCGTCTCCGTGCCCGATCCGCGCGTCGACGTGCTGACGCGGATGGAGGGCTCGCGCAAGACCGTGAACGCGCAGGTGGGGTTCGTCGACGTTCCGGGTGGAACCTCGTCGGCACAGGGCATCGCCAGGCTGCGAGAGACGGACGCCCTGGCGATCGTCGTGCGCTGCTTCGGCCCCGACGCCAACCCCGCCTCCGATCTCGATGAGGTGCGCGCGGACCTGCTGCTTTCGGACCAAGTCGTCATCGAGCAGGCCCTCGAGAAGGCCACCAAGCGTGCCCGCGGCAAGCCGACGGCCGAGCTCGAGGCGCTCGCCGCAGCCAAGGACGCGCTGGATGCCGAGACGCCGCTCATCGACGCGGGCCTGTCGGCCGACATGCGGCGCGAGCTGCGACCGATCTCGCCGCTCACGTTGAAGCCCGCGATCGTCGTCGCCAACCTGGAGGAGGGAACCGAGGCTCCGAGCGAGCTCCCGGAACGAGCGATCGGCGTCTACGCCTCGATCGAGGCCGAGACAGCCGAGATGAACCCCGACGACGCTCGAGCGTTGCTCGAAGAGTTCGGCGTGCACGAGCCGGGCCTTCAGGCGGTGATCCGAGCCGGCTACGAGGCGCTCGACCTCATCACGTTCCTTACGACGGGCGAGGACGAGACCCGCGCGTGGGAGGTGCGGAGCGGCGCCAAGGCACCGGAGGCCGCGGGCGTCATCCACTCGGATCTCGAACGCGGGTTCATCCGCGCCGAGGTCATCGCCTACGACGACCTGGTGGCCGCCGGGTCGATGGAGGCCGCCAAGCACCAGGGCAGGCTGCGCGTCGAGGGCAAGGGCTACGTCGTCCGCGAGGGCGACGTGCTCCACGTCCGCTTCGCGGTTTAGCCCTTCTCATCCACCTCTTTCCCTGGCGGTTGCATATGTTGAACCTGTACACTGCGGGGACCTTG
>JBMDWR010000074.1:0-2453 GCA_048594645.1 Actinomycetota bacterium | reverse complement strand
GTTCCATTCATGCACGTCGGAACTTACCCGACAAGGCATTTGGCTACCTTAAGAGAGTCAGAGTTACTCCCGGCGTTTAGCGGCCCTTAGCCCGGTTGAACCCAGGTTTTAGGTACCGCCACTGGCCAGGATACAGAGGCCATACGCATCCTTTCGGACTAGCGGCCACCTGTGTTTTTATTAAACAGTCGGGACCCCCTTGTCACTGCGACCTGCAGCTCCTGCTCCTCGCAAAAGCTGCAGGCACTCCTTATACCTTAGGTACGGAGCTATTTTGCCGAGTTCCCTCGCCTTACGGTATGCCCGACAGACCTTAGCCTACTAAGCTAGGGCACCAGTGTCGGTTCTCGGTACGGTCTTGAAAGGATCTCCCAGACCTTGCTTTCAATGTCTCCTGGACTTGAGCAAACCCACCTTGCGGCGGGCCATTCGCCCCTCGCATAGGATCTCGCCATTACAGCACTCCCCCATGCTCGGAAACTTAGACAGAACGACGGTTCTGCTTGCCCTATCCTGAAGCAACAAGGCAGGTACGAACGATCCGTTCAAGGCACTTGAATATTAACAAGTTTCCCATTCGGACAGCTCTGTTGAGGCTGCTCTTAGGACCGGCTAACTCCCGGCTGACGACGCATTGCCGGGAAACCCTTGCCCTTGCGGTCGCCGAGATTCTCACCCGGCTATGCTGTTACTACCACCAGGATCTGCAATAGTTAGATCGGTCCACTGGACTTTACAGCCCAGCTTCTACCCAATCACTACGCCCACCTACCACGCACCGGCTTTGCCGGTGGTCTAAAGTATCGGTGGTCTGCTTGAGCCCCGTCCATTTTCAGGGCTTCCGAGCTCGGCAGGTGAGCTGTTACGCACTCTTTGAAGGATGGCTGCTTCTGAGCCTACCTCCCTGCTGTCTCTGCTCGAAAACGCCTTTTTGTTTGACACTTAGCAGACACTTCGGGACCTTAACTTTAGTCTGGGTTGTCCCCCTTTCGGTTATGAGGCTTACCCCACATAAACCCGCCTCCCAGCTTCTACGAAGCCTGTACATTCGGAGTTCGAATGGACGGTGAGCCCTTTCGGGCCCTTACCGTCCGATCGGTGCTCTACAATACAAGCGATCTCTGCTGAGGCAAGACTGCGATCTACTTCGGTGGGAACTAGCGATCACCGGACTAGATTGGTTTTTGACCCCTAATCCCAGATCTGAGGACCGATTTGCACGTCAGGACCCCTGCAGACCTCCAGCGGGCTTTCGCCCGCCTTCGTCTTATCCAGGACTAGATCGTCCGGTTTCTAGCCTTACTGCCATGACTGAAGACCCTTTCGGATCCTTCGCCTCGCCAAAGCTGCGCGAATTCGGTTTCCCTTCGCCTTCCCTTTGTCAGGTTAGGCTCGCCATGACAGCAATCTCCCTGGCCCGTGTTTCTAGACGGAACATACGACCCTGGAAGGCTTCAATCCCTTGCGGGACCTCCACCAAATTCCTTTTGGGCCGTACACGTCTGTAACCGGTTGGTTTCAGACACTTTTCATCCCCCTTCCGGGGTACTTTTCAACTTTCCCTCACGGTACTAGTATGCTATCGGTCTTGGTAAATATTTAGCCTTGGATGCTACTTTCACCCATAGTCACTGGCCACTGCCAAGGCCAGATACTCTTGCTATGGCAGAATCCTATTCCCTTACGCTTACGGGGGTATCACCCTCTGCGCCAGCACGTTCCAGAGCACTTCGGCTCAAGGAACAGCATCCTATACGCCATAGCACACCACATCTCTACCACGTTGCCGTAGCAGATTCAGTTTGGGCTCTTCCGTTTTCGCTCGCCGCTACTAGCGGGATCTCGTATTGATTTCTTTTCCTCGTCCTACTCAGATGCTTCACTTCGGACGGTTCGCCCTCCCAGGCGAAAAGCAAGGGAGTGTTTAGAGAGACCTCATTCGGAAATCCCGGGATCAACGGTCGCTTGCACTTCCCCCGGGCTTATCGCAGCTTGCCACGTCCTTCATCGCTCACCAAGCCGAGTCATTCCCCAACCGGCGTCTTCGCACTATAACCAGGTACACCATTTTTCTCCTTAACTACTGCAGCCCCGGAAACTCTACGCGAACATTTCCGTAAAGCCACAATCTTCACTCTGTCAGTTATTATGCTGACATTGTGGCACGTTTCCTGTAATCCTATACACGACGGTCACTGCGGATTGCTCCGCTACGTCCTTCGTTCCCTATAAAAACAGGGAACTGCATTTTCGGTATTTCGATCATACGAACATCCCAATATCAATCCTTTACACAAGGTTGCCCGGACCGCTAAACTAAGGAGGTGATCCAGCCGCAGGTTCCCCTACGACTACCTTGTTACGACTTCTCCCCCGTTGCTGACCCCAGGTTCGATAGCGCCAATTAGGCGCCACCTCGCCAAGAACCAGCTTCGGTGAAGCGACGGGCGGTG
>JBMDWR010000073.1:0-2028 GCA_048594645.1 Actinomycetota bacterium | reverse complement strand
CGGATGGACCCGCGGGATCCGTCCACGGCTACCGCGACCATCGGCGGGTCGACGACGTGCTCTCAGATCCCGGGGGCACCGACATCACGGCAGGCGTCGACGTCGCCGCCGTCACGGAGCACGCGCGATCGCTGGGGCTGTCGGCGTTCGAGCCCGTGAGCCAGGCAGCGGCGCTCTCCGCGCTCGGTCACGACCGGTGGGAGGCGTCGATGCGCGAGACGCAGTCTGCGCTCCAGCGCTCCGGTCGGGGCGCCGAGGCGGTCCGCGTGTGGGAGGACCGGAGCCGCGCCAGCCTCCTCTCGGACCCTGCGCGTCTCGGATCGTTCTGGTGGATGGTGCTCGCGACCGAGGGCCTGCCCGAGCCGGCGTGGCTGACGCGCGCACACCGCCGTTCGCCCGAGCGACCGGATTGACCCGTCGCGGGACACGGCGGTAGCGTCGTCGGCCACCGTCGACCCATCGAGGGAAGCCGAGGTAAGGAGTCAGGGATGCGCCTCACGCACCGTTCGTCGCTCATGTCGTTCGCGACCGTCGCCGTGCTATCTCTCCTTGCGGCGGCCTGCACCTCGGATGAACCCTCCGCCCCGACGCGCGGCCCCGACCCCGTGATGGCGACGGAGAACGAGGAGGCCGAGGAGCAGCAGGAGAAGACCGAGAACCGGCTCGAAGCGCTGGAGGAGGCACGGGCGGAGGGGACGGTGGGGGTGATCGAGCCGATCCGAAGCGCCGCCGCGGCCGGCTGGGCGGGGGAGCGGCTCCTCAACGACACGGGCGACGACTGGGAGCCCGCGATCGCGGCGGATCCGAACGCACCGTACGTCTACGTCCTCCACAACCGGTACGGCGGCGACCCGGCCTGCGCGGCCAACTGTCCCGACCCCGCGATGATCGTCCACGTGTCGGCCGACGGCGGGAAGACGTGGCGGCCGGAGCGGTACCTGTGCGCGTGCCGGCGTGTGCACGGTCAGTTCGACCCGCTGATCGAGGTGGTGCCCGACACGGGCGACGTCTATGCGGTGTGGATGAACGACTACAACATCCACTTCTCGAAGTCGTCGGACCATGGACAGACGTGGAGCGAGCCCGTTCCGATCTACGGGAACGTCGCGTGGGGTGACAAGCCGAACTTCGCCACGAGCGACGACGGCCACGACGTGTACGTCCTGTTCAACGGTCCCACCGGGGGCGACGTGCACGCGGCGGTATCGCACGACGCCGGCGCGACGTGGTCACAGACGCGCGTCACCAACGACGACCGGTATCACTTCGCGTACGGGACCGCCGTCATGCCGGACGGCAGGGCGATCTCCACCCAGGTGAGCTTCACGTACTCCGGCCCGGGCGGTGCCGCCGAGGGGCAGATGTGGGTCCACGTGTTCTCGTCCGACGACGGTGGACAGACGTGGAGCAACACCGTGCTCGACGAGCTCGAGCTCGGGACGCCGTGCACCTCGACCGGGTGCTACGCGGACTTCTACGACAGCGGACCCGCGCTCGCGGTCGACGCCGACGGCGACATGGCGATCGTGTACAACGGTGCCTCGGAGCCGTTCGGACCGCAGCGGGTGTACGTTCGCTCATCGACCGACGGCGGCGACACGTGGGGCGATCGTCGCGCGATCTCGCCGGACGGTGCGAACGGCGCCTTCCCGGCCGCCGCCGGCACCGGGGACGGCCGCGTCCACGTGTACTTCGCCGACCAGCGCACCGGGCGCTGGAACGTGTGGTACCGCGAGTCCACGGACCTCGGCGCGACGTGGAGCGCGGCGGTCCTGCTCTCGGACGCGACGTCGGGGACGGTGTACAAGCACGTGAACGGGTTCGATGAGTTCTACGGCGACTACGGCGAGCTCGCGATCACGGACAAGGGCGCCGTCGTCGCCGTTTGGGGCGAAGGCATCAGCTACTTCGGCCCGGGCGGCGTGTGGTTCAACCGCGAGCGATAGTCGATGCGGGCACCACGCAAGGGTGACGGAACAGCTAGCGGTCGACGTCGCCGACCACGAAGAAGATCGATCCCAGCAGCGC
>JBMDWR010000072.1:0-1857 GCA_048594645.1 Actinomycetota bacterium | reverse complement strand
CCCTGGATCGGCTCGAGGATCACCGCGGCGACGTTCTCCTCGCCGATGTGCTTGTGGATCTCCTCGCGCGCGTAGTCGAGCGCCTCCTCGGCGCAGCGCTCCGGGCCGCTGGGCCAGCGGTAGGGGTAGGCGAACGGGAGCCGGTAGATCTCTGGCGCGAACGGCCCCATGCCCTGTTTGTACGGCATCACCTTCGCCGTGAGCGACATCGCGAGCAGCGTCCGCCCGTGGAACGCGTGGTCGAACGTCACCACCGCCTGCCGCCCCGTCGCTTTGCGCGCGATCTTGACGGCGTTCTCGACGGCCTCGGCGCCGGAGTTCGCGAACATCGTCTTCTTCTCGAAGTCGCCGGGCGCGAGCGCGTTCAGCCGTTCGGCGAGCTCGATGTATGGCTCGTTCGCGGTGACGTGGAAGCACGTGTGCGTGTCGAGCTCGAGCTGGCGCTGAGCCGCCGCCACCACTTCCGGCGACGTGTGACCCACGTTCAGGACGGAGATCCCCGTCGCGAAGTCGATCAAGCGGTTGCCGTCGACGTCCTCGATGATCGCGCCCGAGGCGCGAGCGGTGACGATCGGATGGGTGTTGAACACGCCCTGCGGCACCGCCTTGGCACGGCGTTCGAACCATCCTCGAGACCTCGGGCCGGGAACCTCGGTGACGAGCTTGCGCTCCTGCGGGATGTCCACGTGCTCGCGCCTCCTCGCTGCGGATGACGTCAGTTTCCCACGCCGCGCGAGAGGCCCGCCCCACGGCGTGGGTTACCAGACGGTTCGGACGGGATAGCGCCGGATCCATTCGTCGCCCGTCACGACGTCGAGGTCCTCGACGAGCGCTTGGGCCACGAGCATGCGATCGAACGGGTCGGCGTGGAGGGGTGGCAGCTCCGGCAGGGCCGCGACGTGGCGCTGGTGAACGGGTAGAAGCTCGTAGCCGAAATCGCGAACGAGGCCGTCGAAGTAGGAGTCCGCAGCTTCCGGCAGGTCCAGCCGGCCGGCCATCGCCTTGAGCGTCAGCTCCCATGTCGTGGCGACGCTGACGACCATCACGTTCGAGCGATCCTCGATCAGATCGAGCACGGCTGGCGGGAGCCGATCGTCTCCGAGCGTCGCCCACAGGATCGCGTGCGAATCGAGGAGGACCCTCACTCCAGCGGGAACCCCGGGAAGATCTGCCAAGGAAGCGGCTCGTCGAAGTCGTCCGACATCCGGATCTTGCCCTTGTCGCGGCCGATCGGGCGCTTGCCCGGCGCCGACTCGATCGGGACCAGCCGCGCGACCGGCTTCCCGGCCCTCGCGATGACGATCTCCTCGCCCTTCTCGACGCGCTCGAGCAGCCTGGACAGATGCGTCTTCGCCTCGTGCACGTTCACCGTGGACCGGTGATGGGGGGTGTCCTTCGCGGTCGCCACGGCGCAAGGGTATGTGAGTCCGACGGACTAAGTCAACATGACTCGATGCGTACGTGGCGAACGTGCCCCTCCGCCGTGCCTGGCCATGAGGACCGCCCTGCCGCTTTTCGGCATACTCTGCCTGAAGAGCCTCGCGACTCCGCTCGGGGTCCCTCGGAGGAATGGGAGGTCAGCATGGCTACCGCAACGAAGACCTGGCAGATGTACATCGGTGGGAAGTGGGTCGACTCGAGCAGCGGGGAGACCGAGCCGAACATCGATCCGTCGACCGAAGAGGCGGCGGACGACGTCCAGATCGGCTCGCGCGCGGACGCGGACCGCGCCGTCGAGGCGGCGCAGAAGGCGTACGACGAGGTCTGGTTCGACACCCCGCCGAAGGAGCGCTCCGCGATGATGCTCAAGCTCGCGGACGCGATGGACGCCGACGCCGACAACCTCGCGCGGCTCGA
>JBMDWR010000071.1:0-2980 GCA_048594645.1 Actinomycetota bacterium | reverse complement strand
CGCCAAGCGGACGTCCGCGGCCGACAACCTGGTCGCCGCTGGCTTCGGTTCGCTCACCGCGGATCCGCTCGCGGGCGTCCAGGGTTGGGGTGAATGGCGCGACGGCACATGGCGCGTGGTGTTCTCGCGACCGCTCGCCGTCGGACGTCAGGGCAACGCCCGGCTCCACGCGGACTCCCTCACCGACGTCGCGTTCGCGGTCTGGGACGGCGCAGCGGACGAGCGCGACGGCATCAAGTCGGTGTCGAACTTCGTCACGATGAACCTGGAGCCGACGACGTTGTCGGAGGGCGGCGGCTTCGGTGGGTGGCCGCTGCTCGTGATCCTCGCGGTATGGATCGTGATCGCGGCCTACATCGTCAGCTACCTGCCGAAGACGCGATGACGCTCCTCGACCGACGCCCGGCCGCCGTGACGCTCCCATCGCGAGCGGCACACGCGACGTCCGCGCTCGAGGAACCGTTGCGCGCCGTGCTGCTCGTGCTGCCCTTCGTCGTGATCGCCGAGGTCGTGCTGATGCGGACGTTCTACCGCGTCGGCATCTTCATCCCGAAGGACGGTGCGTTCCGAACGGCGTACTCGACGCTCTCGGACATCGGGTCGTTCGCGTTCAACCTCGCATCGGTCGCGGCGCTCGTCGCCCTGGGCCTGCTCGCGGTGTTGGCGGTCCGGCACGGGAACGCTCCGCTCGGCATCGCGATCAGCGCGTTCGCGCTCTCCGTGGTCGTCGCGAGGATCGCCGGGGTCGTCGCGATCGGCCCGATCCCACGGCTGGCTTCCGTGTTGGCGCTCCTCGCCGTCACGCTGCCGTTCCTGCGCTCGGAAGCCGATCCCGCGCACCGGATCCTCGTCGGCATCGTCGCCGCCTGCCTGGCGCTCTCCGCCTACACGGGCGTCGCGCAGGGCGCCGGTGTGGAGGGTGCCCCGGGCGTGACCGGCGGCCCGATCGCCGCCGAGCTGCTGGTGATGGCGGCCGCCGCGATCTCGCCCCTCGTCTGGGTGCGGACGGATCGGTTCCGGATCCGGCCGCTCGTCGTCGCGACGCCGCTCGCCGCTTCGTTCGTGGTCGCGTGGTCGGCGAACGCCGCGGTGACCGGCATCCTCGCCCTTTGGACGGTGGGGCTGCGCCTCTACTTGTCCCCGTGGATCTACGCGGTCGCCCTGTGGGCGTTCCTGACGCTGACGCTCGGCTGGCTCCAGCGCTGGCCGTGGCGGAGCGCCGGCTTGGTCCTCCTGGTGGCCGGCGGGATGCTCTCGGGATCGACCTACCAGCTGTGTCTGGGGATCCTCGCGCTCGTGATGCTCACCGACGGTGTCGCGTTCGGTGGCCTTCCGCTCACGCGCCGTCACTCGGCGGCCGCGCTCCGGCTGCAGCCGGCTCAGCCGTAGCCCGGTCGCGACGCGGGCACGTCAGCCGTTCGCCTGAGGCGTCTCGGACGGCGCGTCGGGGAGGATGCCCTCGACCCGCGCGAGCGCCGTCGCGAGCGCGTCGTCGCGCGTGGTCCCCGCGGCCGTGCTCCGGCCGACCGCCGAGCCGATCACGAACGCCGCGAGCGGCGTGATCTTGCGCTCGACGCGGTGCGCCACGTCCCGCGCGACCCGCAGGAGACGGTCGGCCTCGCCGTCCGTCAGGGGTTGCTCTTCGAGCGCGGTCGCGAGCTCGTCGATCCATCCCGCCATCGTTCCTCCTCCGGATCCGTCTCGAGCGACCCCAACCCTACCTGCAGGGCGTGACCGAAGGATTCGGCTCACGCCGGCGACGCGTACGTCTCCAGCCCTCGGATGACGAGGTCGAGCGCGAAGTCGAACCGCTCCTCGGGCGTCCCGCCGAAGATCACGTCGACCGCCGCGTGCGTGCGTGGGAAGCGCTCGGCGGGAAGGGAGAGCGTGTACTCCCTCAGCATCCGAACGACCTCCCGCGGGTCCATTTCCTCCCCCGTTGGCGAGATCAGGCCGAGGCTCTCCTCGAACGCGTACGCGCCCAGGTACAGACCCATGAAGTCGCCGACGTAGGCGATCACGCGATCGGGGATCCCGACCGGCTGAAGGAGCGCGAGGAGCCACTCGTTGAACCGGGCGATGATCGGACCCGCCGGGATCCTCCCGAGTGAGATCCGCGCGACGTCGCGATGCCGTCGCATGTGCGCCAGCATCTGGTGGCCGAGGTCCTTCAGCTGTTCTCGCCAGCGCGCCGGGTCGGGCTCGGGCAGCTCGAGCTGCTCCGTCACGCGTTCGAACACCAGCTGGAAGAGCTCGTCCTTGTTCCGGACGTGCCAGTAGAGCGACGCCGCGCCCGTTCCCAGCTCCTCGCCGACCTTGCGCATGGACAGACCGTCCATCCCGTCGCGGTCGAGCACGCGCAGCGCTGCGTCGACGATGGCGTCTCGCGTGAGCGGTGTGCGGGGGGCGGGCGGCGCGAGCCTCCAGGGGGGCTCGGGGAGGTCCGCGCCCCGGGCCGATGAGGCCTCGCTCGCGCTGCTGGCGTCCATGCCTATGAACACCGTACCACGCACGAACGACGTTCTTGTTCTCGAACGCCGTTTGACAAACGGCGCCAAGGATAGCAGAATGCCTTTCGAGAGCCGAACGGTGTTCGAGTCAAACACGGGAGGTGGTGGGGGATGGCACCGATCATCGAGGCCGAGGGTCTCAGGAAGCGCTTCGGGAAGACCGTGGCGCTCGACGGGCTCGACCTGGTCGCCGAGGCGGGCCGGGTCGTCGCCGTGCTGGGCCCCAACGGCGCGGGCAAGACGACGTTCGTCCGAGCGGTCGCGACGCTGCTTCGACCGGACGGGGGATCGTTGCGGGTCGCCGGTCACGACGTCCGGGACGAGCCGGACGCCGTGCGCCGCGTGCTCGGGCTGGCCGGTCAGTTCGCCGCGGTCGAGCCGGCCATGACCGGGCGCGAGAACCTCGAGATGGTCGCCCGGTTGTTCGGTCAGGACCGGAGGCAGGCCCGCGCCAACGCCGCGGGCGTGCT
>JBMDWR010000070.1:0-14818 GCA_048594645.1 Actinomycetota bacterium | reverse complement strand
CACCCTGTGCCGGTCGCTGGTGCGAGCCGGGCTCGTCGATCGCTTCCGCGTCGTGATGTTCCCAGTGATCACCGGCGCCACGGGCGCAGAACGGATCTACGACGGCTACCCCCACGTCGCCCTCGAGATGATCGACAGCCGCACCTTCGACGACCGCATCCAACTGGTCGAATACCGGCCCCGCGTGCTCGAGCACGCACCGCTCGCCCCCGCCAGATCGAAGTGGCGCGATGGCCACCACCGCAACAGGGAGATGGTTCGCCGCCGAGGGACTGCGCGACGACGACGGGGAGCGGGTGATACGTGCGTTCCCCGGAAGCCGGTTGTCAGGTTCGTGGTGCTGCAGGTGACGCTCGCTCGCCGGGGCGACGTCCGCGGTCAGGGCCACGGAAGTGGGCAAACGTGGACAACATCAAGTGTGTCCAACCGTGCCTAGCAGTGTCAGGGGCGTCCAGCGTTTCCGCTTGTCCTGGGCTTGTCCTGAGCCCTCATAACCCAGAGGTCACGGGTTCAAATCCCGTCCCCGCGACGAAGGAAGGTCAGAAGGGCCTCGGGCGACCGAGGCCCCTGTCGTTCCGGATGGCGACGGAGATCGGCCCTACGCTCGGTCGTCGCCGTGAACCACGAGCCACGGGATGGCCGCATAGGGCAGGACGGTGACGAACAGCGGCCAGGACGCATCGATGACGTCGGCGAGGCCGATCAGCCCCCACCCGATCAGGAACAGCACCACGATCGCCCCGAACCGTCGCTTCTCGTTCACGGTCGGCATCGTAGCGGTTCGCGCCCGCCGATCGGATCGCGATAGGATCGCGTGCTCCGCAGCAGGCATCCCGCGTACATAGGAGGACAAAGGTGGCTGCCCAGAACGTCTCGAACAGCCTCGCCAGGGTGCCCATCTTCTCCGGATGCTCGAAGCGGGAGCTGGCGATCATCTCCAGGGCCTCCAAAGAGGTGATCCACAGGGAGGGAACCGTCATCGCTCGGGAGGGCGAGCGGGGGATCGGCCTGTTCCTGATCCTCGACGGGCACTGCAAGGTGACGATCGGTGGCAAGACCAAGGCGCGCCTGGGCCCGGGTGACTTCTTCGGCGAGGTGGCGCTGCTCGACGGCGGACCACGAACGGCGACGGTCACGGCGACCTCGCAGGTTCGTCTGGTGGGCATCACGGGCTGGGTGTTCCGAGGTCTGCTGATGGAGCATCCCTCGATCGCGCTCAAGACGCTCGAGGCCGTCGCCGGGCGCCTGCGCTCGGTATCGAAGGAGCCGGTCTAGGCGTCGGTCTGCCCGCCATGACGGACGTCCCCGACGAGGTGCGCGCCCTCGCGGACGAACGCGATCGCAAGCGCGCGCAGAGGGACTTCGCGGCGGCCGACGCGCTCCGGGACCGGGTGGCCGAGCTCGGCTACACGATCGTCGACCGGCCGGATGGGTCCACCCTCGAACGCATCACCGACGAGGCGCCGGAGCGGTTGCGCGCGGCCGACGTCGAGAGCGTCCTGGATCGGCCTGCCACGCTCGACGCCAGCGTCCACTGGGTCGTCGAGGGATGGCACGAGGACGTGGCCCGTGCGATCGACGGCTTCCGGGCGAACGCGGGCGGGCGCGACGTCCAGTACGTCGTCGCCGACGTCACGGACACCGATGCGACGCTCTACGGGGAGGACGTCGAGGTGCTCCGCCTCGAGCCGGGGACCGGCTGGGGCGCCGCGCGCAACGCCGGCCTCAGGCGCTCGCGCGGGAGGGTGGTCCTGGCCGTGGACGGCTCCGTCGAGCCCACCGGCGACGTGCTCGGTCCCATCGAGGAGGCGCTCGCCGACCGAACCGTAGGTGTGTGCGGGCCGTTCGGGATCTCGACCCACGATCTCCACGAGTTCTTCGAGAGCCCGGGTCCGGAGGTCGACGCGATCGAGGGCTACATGATGGCGTTCCGCCGCGACGTGATCCGCGAGGTCGGCCTGTTCGACGAGAAGTTCCGGTGGTATCGAACGGCCGACATCGAGTGCTCTTTCCGGATCAAGGAGGCGGGCTACCGTGCCGTGCGTGTCGACCTACCGGTCGCGAGGCACCTGCATCGGATGTATCACGCGACCGCTCCCGCGGGGCGCGACCGACTGTCCAAGCGCAACTACTACCGGTTCCTCGAGCGGTTCCGGGGTCGCTACGACC
The DNA here is from genome assembly GCA_048594645.1 of Actinomycetota bacterium. Classification (GTDB taxonomy): domain Bacteria; phylum Actinomycetota; class UBA4738; order UBA4738; family HRBIN12; genus DASSJM01. The sequence continues at coordinate 12,649 of JBMDWR010000070.1, read as the reverse complement.
TGTTGGTCTCGCGCGGGGAGGGGAACGGGTCCTAGGAAGGTCGCTCGGACGGCGGCTGGACGACGATGTCCGGGCCGCTCGGGGGTGTCGAGGACGGCGGCGGCTGCGGGAGGGCGGCGTGAATCTCCGCCCGAAGCTCCTCGGCGGTCGGGATCCGCTTCGTCCCCTCGAAGTAGCCGAGCAGATCCGGGCCGTCGATCACCTCGGTCACGATCAGGATCTGCGAGAGCTTGTCGAGCAGCTCGCGGTGACGGGTGAGCACCTCCGTCGCTCGGTCGTGCGCCTCGTTCACCAGGCGCGCTGTCTCCTCGTCGACGAGCGCTGCGAGGTCGTCGGAGAGCTCGGGCGACGAACCGGGGTACAGGAACCGTGCCTCGCCACCGCCCGCGCCGTTGCCGCCGAACGACAGCGGGCCGACCTTGGGGCTCATCCCGTACTCCGTGACCATCGCGCGCGCGATCTCGGTCGCGCGTTCGAGGTCGTTCTGCGCGCCCGTCGACACGACCATGTCGAACATCAGCTCCTCGGACGTCCTCCCACCGAGGAGCACGGCGAGCCGGTCCTTGAGCTCGGGCTCGGTCAGGAGGTAGCGATCCTCGAGCGGCCGCTGCATCGTCATCCCCAGCGCGGCGGCACCCCTCGGGATGATGGAGACGCGGTGGACGGGATCGGCTGTGGGTGCCGTGAGCGCGACGAGCGCGTGTCCCATCTCGTGCACGGCGACGCGTTCCTTCTCCTTCTCGGACATGACGCGGCTCTTGCGCTCGAGACCCGCGACCGTCCGGTCGATGGCCTCCTCGAGCTCGGCCATCGTCACGGCTGCCTTCTCCCGGCGTGCGGCGAGGAGCGCCGCCTCGTTCACCACGTTCGCGAGGTCGGCACCGGTGAACCCGGGGGTCCGAGCGGCCAGGACCTGGAGGTCGACGTTCGGGTCGAGCGCGACGCCGCGGACGTGCACCTTCAGGATGCTCTCGCGGCCACGAAGGTCCGGCCGGTCGACGACCACCTGCCGGTCGAACCGCCCGGGCCGCACGAGCGCCGGATCGAGCACGTCCCAACGGTTGGTCGCCGCCATGATGATGACGCCCTTGCTCGAGTCGAAGCCGTCCATCTCGACGAGCAGCTGGTTCAGCGTCTGCTCGCGTTCGTCGTGCGCCCCGAAACCGGCACCCAGCGCCCCACCCCTGCCCTTGCCGATCGTGTCGATCTCGTCGAGGAACACCAGGGCGGGCGCCTTGTCCTTGGCCTGCTGGAAGAGCTCCCTCACGCGCGCCGCCCCGAGCCCGACGAACATCTCGACGAACTCGGAGCCGGACATGAAGAAGAACGGGACGTTGGCCTCACCGGCGACCGCCCGAGCGAGCAGCGTCTTCCCGCAGCCCGGCGGCCCGAGCAGAAGGACGCCCTTGGGGATCCGTCCGCCGAGGCGCTGGTACTTCTTGGGGTTCTTGAGGAAGTCGACGATCTCGAGCAGCTCCTCCTTCGCTTCGTCGACGCCGGCGACGTCGGCGAACGTGGTCTTCATCTCCTTGCGGTCGTAGATCTTGACCTTGTTCCTTCCGAGGTTCAGGGCGGCGCCCGCCTGCGCCCCGCTCATGCGCCGTACGAGGAAGAACCACAGGAACCCGAACAGGAGCAGCGGCGCGACCCAGCCGATCAGGAAGCTCTGCAGCCCGCTCGGGGTGACGCCCGTGTAGCTGATCCCGGCCTCGTCGAGCTGATCGGTGAGCGTGGAGGTGCCGATCAGGGTGGGCGGGATCGTGGTCGTGAACTCGGCCTCGCCCGCCGAGTCCTCGTAGCGTCCGGACACCGAGGTCTGCGAGATCTCGAGCGTCCCGACGATCTGACCCTGCTGGACGCGCTCGAGGAAGTTCGAGTAGTCGATCTTGGCGGGCCTCGGGGCGGCGAAGTAGTTGAACAGGACGAGCACGACCAGGAACCCGAGGATCCAGGCCCATGGGGACGACCGCATCCGGCGGGGATCCCCCGAGGATCCACCGCCGAGGTCGAAGCCCTGCCAGCGTCCGCGTCGTCTGTCGTTATCAGCCACGTGGCCTCCCATCTTCCCACCGGCGTTCGCCCAACGACATCGGACGGATCGAGGGTGGGCGCCGGTGGGGGATACGGGATACTGGATGGATCCGGCAGCGGCGGGAGGTCGCGTGCGTGGAATGAGCCGAACGGATGGCGCCGGTGGCGCGTAGCCAGACCGCGCCGCCCGAGGATCCCGCGCTCCGCGAGCGGTTCGAGCGCGAGGTCCTGCCGATGTTGCCCAGCCTCTACGGGGCGGCCCTGCGCATGACCCGAAACCCGCAGGACGCCGAGGACCTCCTTCAGGAGACGTACCTGCGCGCGTACCGAGGATTCGCCCGGTTCGAGGAGGGAACCAACCTCCGCGCATGGCTGTATCGGATCCTTACGAACACGTTCATCAACGCGTACCGGAAGAGGCAGCGCGAGCCCGTCACCGTCCCCGTCGACGACGAGACGTCGGACTGGTACCTGTACGACAGGCTTGGCGACTCCGGGGTGGAGGTCTCGGCCGAGGCCGAGGTCCTCGAGAAGATCCCCGACGAGGACGTGCAGCGCGCCCTCGAGGAGCTCCCCGAAGGGTTCCGGATGGCGGTGCTGCTGGCGGACGTGGAGGGCTTCAGCTACCGGGAGATCGCGGACATCATGGACGTTCCGATCGGCACGGTCATGTCCCGACTCCACCGGGGAAGGAAAGCCCTCCAGAAGGCGTTGTGGGAGACGGTACGGGAGCGAGGCCTTGTCACCGATCGAATGTGAACGCGTCCTGAAGGAGATCGAGCTCTACCTCGACGGGGAGCTCGTCGGAGCCGTGCGCCTCGAGGTGGAGCGACATCTCGGGTCGTGCGACCCGTGCAGCGGACACGCGGACTTCCAGCTCAAGCTGAAGAAGCTGCTGCGATCGAAGTGCGGGTGCGACGAGGTCCCTCCCGAGATCCTCGAACGCGTTCGGTCGTTGCTCGACCGGGCGCAGCCGCCCTCGGCCTAGGCGCAACCGGCCTCGGCCGCGTCCCGGCGCAAACCTCGGGCGGCCCAGCGTCGAATCCGGGACGTGACGAAGGGGACCCGTCCCGGAAACCTGCCCGCCGCCTCGCGTACCGAGCAGAAGGGTCGTGAGTGCGCGCACGAGGGTTGCCGGACGAAGCTCTCCGTCTACAACCAGAGCGAGCTCTGCTGGCAGCACGCCGACGTGGTGTTCCCCACGTACCGAGGGAAACGCCTGCGTTCGGACCGGGCCTGAGCCCGCCGAGCGGCCTCCCGCGCCCCCTCCCTCGCGCGGGACGCGAGAACGGCCCCGCTCGGGGCCGTTCTCCGCGTTCCGACCTCGCTAGGATGCTCACGCCGAACGCCGGAAGGAGGCAGCGCACGTGGAGCCCGTCCAGCACGACGACGCGATCCCGCAGATCGCGGAGCACCTGCGTCCGATCTTCGAGTCGAGCCCCGACGGGGTGTACGTCTGGCTCGACGAGACCCACTGGACGTGCAACGCGACGTTCGCCTCGATGCTCGGATACACGGTCGACGAGCTCGAGAACTCGCCGAACCTCCTCCAGCGGCTCGTGCACGAGGACGACCAAGGGATCGTCTCGTGGAACTACTGGAACCGCGTCCAGGAGCTCGCCTTCCCGGTGACGTTCCGGTTCCGCGCCGTCCGCAAGGACGGGGACGTGGTCCTGGCGGAGACCGACATGATCCCCCTGACGTATGGCGGTCACACGATCGCGTACCACTTCGTGCGCATCGTCGGACGATGACGATCCGACGCAACGGTTGGACGGGGATGCGACGCAAGGAGGTGTGATGGACGAGCTCGGGACGATCCTGGGGGTCTGGGCACATCCCGACGACGAGGCGTACCTTTCGGCCGGCATCATGGCCCGTGCCGTGCGGAACGGGTCGCGCGTCGTCTGCGTGACGGCCACCCGGGGCGAGGGCGGTTCGATGGACGAGGACAAGTGGCCGCCCGAGACGATGGGCGACGTCCGAACCAAAGAGCTCGAGCGCAGCCTCGAGATCCTCGGGGTGAGCGAGCACACGTGGCTCGACATGCGCGACATCGACATGGACACGGGGCTCCCGGACGAGGGCTACGACAGCATCCGCGAGATCGTTGCCGGCGTTCAGCCGGACACGATCCTCACGTTCGGTCCCGACGGGATGACGGATCATGCCGCGCACAAGGACGTCTCGGCGTGGGCGACGAAGGCGCTGCACGAGGTTGGCAAGCGCGGTTCGAGGGTGCTGTACGCGACGGTGACGCCCGAGTGGGCGGCGGAGTTCCTGCCGGTCTGGGCGCCGTTCAACGTCTTCCGGCCCGGGACACCGCCCATCACGCCGAAGGCCGAGCTGGCCCACTACTACGAGCTGTCCGAGGACATCCTTCGGGTGAAGGTGGACGCGATCAACGCTCACGTGAGCCAGGTCGAGGCGATCGTCGAAGCGGTGGGAGCCGAGGTCTGGTGGAGGGAGATGTCGGTCGAGGCCTTCCGGCACGGCGAGGAGCGGACATGAGCGACCTGGCGCTCGCGCTCCTCGGCTCGGGGGAGTTCGACCCGTGGTCCGAGCCGGTGGAGCGGCTGCTGCTGTCGCGCTCACGCCACCCGTCGGGTCCGGTCCTCGTGGCGCCGACGGCGGCAGCGCACGAGGGCGACGCATCGTTCGACGCGTGGGCGACCAAGGGACTCGAGCACTACGCGAGCCTGGGTGTGCCGGCCCAGGTCCTCCCGCTCCGAACCCGTGAGGACGCCCACCGCGAAGAGGTCGTCGGCCTCCTCGACGACGCCTCGATGATCTTCTTCTCCGGAGGCAATCCCGCACGCCTCGCGGCGGCCGTGGGGGAAACCCCGTTCTGGGACGCGCTCGTGAGCGCGTTGCGCACCGGCCTTCCGTACGCGGGGTGCAGCGCCGGCGTCGCCTGGCTCACCGAGGTGACGTTCGACTCGGACACGCAGGATCTCGACGCCGTGTGGGCCGCGGGCGTCGGGTACGTGCGTCGGGTGCTGTTCGCGCCGCACTGGGACATCGTCGATACCTGGATCCCCGGTGCGAAGGCGTTCATCGTCGGCTCCGTCCGGCCGGGACACACGTTCATCGGCTTGGACGAGGACACCGCCATGGTCGGAGACGGCGTGCGCTGGGAGGTCCGCGGACGTTCGAAGGTCCACGTCCTGAAGGACGGCGCGTGGATCGCGTACGCCGACGGCGACACGTTCGAGCTCGCGCTCGCGTTCGCCGACCAGATGGTGTGAGCGCCGCCGCACGCAAGGCCCTCGGCCGCGATTCCCCGGTCGAGCAGCGGGCGCCCGAGATCATCCGGCTGCTGTCCGAGACGTACCCCGACGCCAGGGTCGCGCTGCGCTTCTCGAACGCCCTCGAGATGCTGGTCGCGACGATCCTGTCGGCGCAGTGCACGGACGAGAAGGTGAACGAGGTCACCGCGACCCTGTTCGCGAAGTACCGGAGCGCGGAGGACTACCTGAAGGTTCCCGAGGACGAGCTGAAGGCGGACATCAAGCCCACGGGGTTCTTCAACCAGAAGGCGATCTCGATCCGGGAGGCGTGCCGGCGCATCGTCGAGACGTACGAGGGACGCGTTCCGGACACGATGGAGGACCTGATCACGCTTCGAGGCGTCGCGCGCAAGACCGCCAACATCGTGCTCGGCAACGCGTACGGCAAGGTCGAAGGGATCGCGGTCGACACGCACGTGAAACGCGTCTCCAACCGCCTCGGGTTCAGCGCGCGGTCCGATCCAGACAAGATCGAGCAGGACCTGATGGGGCTGATCCCGAAGGAGCGTTGGTTCGGGTTCACCTACGTGCTGATCGACCACGGACGTGCGATCTGCGTCGCCCGAAGACCTCGGTGCGAGGAGTGCCCCGTTAACCATCTCTGCCCGGCGAGCCTGATCTGACGTGGGCGACCACCGTTTCCCGAACGACGCGTTCCCGGTCATCGTCGCGCACCGCGGCGCGTCGTCCACGCGGCCGGAGAACACCCTCCCGTCGTTCGAGGAGGCGATCCGGTTGGGAGCCGGGATCGTCGAGTTCGACGTGCGGCTGTCCGCGGACGGCGTGCCCGTCGTGATCCACGATGCAGGCGTCGACCGCACGACGGACGGCACCGGGTTCGTCCACGAGCTCTCGGCGGTCGAGCTCGCGTCGCTGAACGCCGGGACGGCGGACCTTCCCGCCGGCGTGCCGACGCTCGCCGAGGTGCTCGCCGTGCTGAGCGGTCGCGCCGCCGCCGCGATCGAGATCAAGAACCTCCCGGGCGACGCCGCGTTTGACCCGAAGCACGAGCGGATCGTGGACGCCGTGCACGAACAGCTCGCCGCGACGGGGTTCGACGGGGCGGTCCTGGTCGTGTCGTTCAACCCGCGCTCGATCGAGGCATCGAAGGCCGTCGCGCCGGACGTGCCGACGGGCTTCCTCACCACGGACCTCGTCGACCCGCGAGAGGCGCTCTCGTACGCGGTGGACGCGGGCCACGACATGGTCTTGCCCGGAACGCGCGCCGCGATCCCCGCCGGGGCGACGTTCCCCGACGAGGTCCACCAGTCGGGGCTCCTCGTCGGAACGTGGACGGTCGACGAACCCGCCACCGTGCGGATGCTGCTGGATCGCGGGTTCGACGCGGTCGCCTCGAACGACCCGGCGATGGCGATCGCCGTGCTGGGCGAACGCGCGGGCGCGTGATCTTCCGCCGCAAGAGGCTCCCGCAGCACCTCGAAGGGCCGTTCGCGGCGTTCGAGGATGTCCTCGGCCCGCTCGAGCGCGGTCGCGCCGCGCTCACCGAGTCGGTGCCGGGGGCGAGGATGCCGGGCCGTCCGCTCGCGGAGACGCTCGCCGAGTTCGAGGACGACCTCGGGAAGGTCCGCGCCGGGATGGATGCCTGGAGGGCGAGCGAGGTCGAGACCGAGTGGCGCGCGGCGTCGGCAGGCCTCGACGAGGCGCTCGCCCTCGCCGAGCGCATCCGTGTCGAGGGAACCGAGCCGGAGGGGTTCGAGGGGCTGATCGGGCTGATCGGTGACCTGTTGGCGCCGCTCGATGCGTTCGAGCAGGCGGCCGAGCGGTTCGACCGGCTGAGGACATGAGCGCCGGCACGCTCGACCGGATCGCCGTGGAGGTCGTCGGGTGCCGTCTGTGCCCGAGACTGGTGGAGTGGCGAGAGCTCGTCGCGCGGCGTAGGACGGCCCGGTTCGCGGACCAGGAGTACTGGGGCCGCCCGGTGCCGGGCTTCGGCGACGCCGAGGCGACGATCCTCGTGGTGGGGCTCGCGCCCGCGGCGCACGGCGGCAACCGGACGGGACGCATCTTCACCGGCGATCGGTCCGGCGACGTCCTGTACGCGTCGCTGCATCGTTGCGGGCTGGCGAACCAGCCGACGTCGGTCTCGCGCGACGACGGCCTGCGGCTGGATGGGCTGTACGTCGCCGCCGTCAACAGGTGTGCGCCACCGGCGAACCGGCCGACCCCCGTCGAGCGTGACACGTGCCTCCCGTACCTCGAGCGGGAGATCGCGGCGCTCGGCCGGCTGCGCGTGATCGTGGCTCTGGGTTCGTTCGCGTGGGGCGGTGCGCTGCGCGCCCTCGCGACGCTCGGTCACCGGGTTCGGCCGCGCCCGCGGTTCGGTCACGGGTCGGAGGCCGAGGTGGGGCCGTTCGCTCTCGTCGGCTGCTACCACCCGAGCCAGCAGAACACGTTCACCGGCAAGCTCACGCCGTCGATGCTGGACGCCGTGTTCGAACGCGCGAACGCGCTGGCCGGCCGACCGCTAACGGAGCGCGCGGCCTCGCGACGCCGGCCGCAGAACGGCTAGTCGCCGCCCTCCGCGGCTTCGTCCTCGCGGACCTTGCCTGGGTCGATCTTCCGGTAGAGCGGGAACCGGTTGGCCTCGAGGAGCATCAGGACCATGACGCAGGCGACAACTGCCGCGAGGTACATCCCGGCGCCCGCCAGGATGCCGACGGCCGCGGCGGCCCACGACGAGGCGGCGGTCGTGAGGCCGGTGACCTGGCCCTGGCCCTCGGTGTCGCGTTCGCGGAAGATCAGACCCGCACCGAGGAACCCCACGCCGGTGATCACGCCCGCGATGACCTTCTCGGCCGACGCCGGGAACGCGAGCACGCCGAGGCCGGTGACGCCCGCGGCCCCGATCGCCAGCAGCCCGAAGGTCCGCTCGCCGGCCGGCTTGCCGCGGTACTCCCGTTCGAACCCGATCAGGTAGCCGAGCGCGGCGCCGAGCGCGATCCGCCCGATCAGCGTCCCCTGCGTCGCGAGATCCACATCACTAGCGTAGGCGCATCCCGGGCGCTCGGGGGATACGGCGTCGTGGCCGGGCCGTATCCTGGGACGACATGGGCATGCACGGCCGGTTCCTCCGCGTCCCTGCTCAGCAGGACGATCGCCCGATCCGGGCACAGACGGTTCGGCGGGTGATCGCGACGTTCAAGCCGTACCGGCGGAAGGTCGCCTGGGTCGGGCTCGCGATCGTCGTGACGTCCGGCCTCGGCGTGGTGAACCCGCTGCTGATCAAGTACATCTTCGACAACGGCCTGTTCGGCAACCCGCTGGCCGACCCTCCCGGCTCCTGTGGCGGCCAGCCGTGCCCGCAGCTCGACACCGTGTATGTCGGCGTCGCGCTGATGATCGTGATCCCCATCATCACCGGCGCGATCGGCGTCGGGCAGACGTACCTCGCCAACTGGGTCGGCCTGCGCGTGATGCAGGACCTCCGCAACGCGCTCTACGCGCACCTGCACTTCATGCCGCTCCGCTTCTTCACCACGACCAGGACCGGCGAGATCCAGTCACGGCTGGCCAACGACGTCGGTGGCGTCCAGACCGTCGTGACCGACACGATGTCGAACATCCTCGCGAACGTCGTGGTGATCGTGAGCACCTTGATCGCCATGCTGCTGCTTTCTTGGGAGCTCACGGTGCTGTCATTGTCGATGATGCCGTTCTTCCTCTGGCTGACCGTGAAGGTGGGTCGCGCACGGCGCGAGGTTGCGGCGAACACGCAGAAGACGCTCGCCGACCTCACCGCGGTCACCGAGGAGACGCTGTCCGTCTCCGGCATCCTCCTGTCGAAGTCGTTCGGCCGTCAGCGGCACGAGATCGACCGCTTCCGCGGCGAGAACGAGCGCCTGACGGGTCTCCAGATGCGCCAGACGATGATCGGCCGTTCGTTCTTCGCGGTCGTCGGCACCTTCTTCTCGATCACGCCCGCGCTCGTCTATCTGGTCGCCGGCTGGGTGATCAGCGGCGACCCGAGCGCGATCACGGCGGGGACGATCGTCTCGTTCACGACGCTCCAGTCGCGGCTGTTCTTCCCGATCGGCTCGATGCTGCAGGTCTCGACGGAGATCCAGTCGTCGATGGCCCTGTTCGACCGGATCTTCGAGTACCTCGATCTGGATCCCGAGATCGGCGACTCGCCGGGCGCCGTCGCGCTCGCACACGACCAGGCGCTCGGGCGCGTCCAGTTCGACGGGGTGTCGTTCCGGTACGACACGCCGCCGGATGGCGCCGCCGGACCGGTCTCGCCGGTGGTCGAGCAACCGGCCGACGAGGCACCGCGCGAGTGGACGCTCGAGGACGTCACGCTCTCGATCGAGCCGGGACAGCTCGCCGCCCTCGTCGGACCGTCGGGCGCCGGGAAGACCACGATGACGTACCTCGTCCCGCGTCTGTACGACGTGCAGCGCGGCTCTGTGCGGATCGACGGTGTGGACGTCCGCGAGCTGAAGCTCGAGTCGCTCGGTGACCTGATCGGGGGCGTGACGCAGGAGACGTACCTGTTCCACACCACGATCCGGCGGAACCTGCTGTACGGCAAGCCCGACGCGACGCAGGAGGAGCTGGACGCCGCCGCCCGAGCGGCCAACGTCTACGACCGGATCGCCGAGCTCCCCGACGGATACGACACGGTGGTCGGCGAGCGCGGCTACAAGCTCTCGGGCGGCGAGAAGCAGCGCTTGGCGATCGCGCGGGTGATCTTGAAGGACCCGAAGATCCTGATCCTCGACGAGGCGACGTCGTCGCTCGACACCACGTCGGAGCGGCTGGTGCAGTCGGCGCTCGTGCCGCTGATGGAGGGACGGACGACGATCGCGATCGCGCACCGGCTGTCCACGATCCTGTCTGCGGACGTGATCTTCGTCCTGGATCGCGGCCGGATCGTCGAGAGGGGCACGCATGGCGAGCTGCTCGAACGCCGAGGACTCTACGCCCGGCTGTACGAGCAGCAGTTCCGTGGCGGGTTGGTGGAGGCCATCACCGGGGACGGAGTGATCCTGTCGAGCGGTCAGGTCGTCCGGACGGGGAGCGGCTAGGTCCGAGCCGCCGGAGGGATCGCTTTCTCGTACGTGAGCAGGACGAACCCGTCGGGGAACACGCGGTCCTCGAGTCGCGTGAAACCCATGGCCTCGTACATCGCCTGAGCCTGCGTCATGCGCTGCGTCGTGTGGAGCGTCATCCGCGTCCGCCCGGCCCGCGCCGCCCACTCGAAGCAGGCGTCGATCAGGGCGCGCGCCACGCCTCTGCGCCGAGCGTCCGGATGCACGCCCAGCATGCGGATGTGCGCCTCGTCCGGGTGGAGCGGTGGGTCGTCGTCCTCGATGCGCTCCTCGAGCTCGAGGGTCGCGCTGCCGACGATCCGGCCTTCCTCGACCGCGACGAGGACGAGGGCGACCTCGGCCCGTGCGCTGACGTCCGCGATCAGCTCGAGGTAGCGGTGCCACGACTCGGAGTCGGCGTACGCGCGATAGGCGAGCGCCGTGACGCGGCCAACCTCGTCGTGCTCCTCGGGCCAAGCGGGGCGGACCTCGATCGCCATCGACGTCGAGGCTACCGCGTGTTCGGCCGTCAACGTGGTTGACGTTCGAGCGGCGAGCGGTGACGATGCGCGCGTGGGCGAGCCGGACCTGTCGCGCTTGCTGCTCGAGGCCTCCAGGGTCCTCGGCGCAGAGATCGTCGCCGGCCTCCAGGAGCGCGGGTTCCCCGACGCCCGCCCGGGTCACGCCGCGCTGTTCATGCACATCGACCGGCGGTGGGGGACGCGGCTGACCGACCTCGCCCGTCGAGCGCGGATGAGCAAGCAGGGGATGATGCTGCTCGTCGACGATCTGGAGAACCGCGGGTACGTGCGGCGGGTACCGGACGCGGATGATTCACGCGCCAAGGTCGTACGACTCACCGCCAGGGGACGGCGGTTCGTCGCGGAGGCCCGCCGTTCGGTCGCCGCGGTCGAGGCACGGGCCAGGCGCGAGCTGGGCGAGCGCCGGTACGAGGCCTTGCGGGACTCGCTCGAGTATCTGATCGGCGGCGGAGAAGGACAGGAGGAGGCGTGAGCGTTCGAACGCTCGAGGTCCTCGGCGACGCCGACGCCGTTGCCGGACGTGGGGCCGAGATCGTCTCGGCCGCCGCCCGGGGGGCGATCGCGGCGCGTGGACGGTTCTCGTTCGCGGTGAGCGGTGGTCGAACGCCGTGGGCGATGGTCCGTGCGCTCGCGGGCGTCGATCTTCCCTGGGAGCGGGTCGGCATCTGGCAGGTCGACGAACGCGTGGCTCCGGACGGCGATCCGGACAGGAACCTGACGCTGCTCCAGCCGGCCATCCCGCACGCGGCCGAGCTGCACCCGATGCCCGTGACCGAGGCCGACCTGGGCGCGGCGGCCGAACGCTACGCGGCGGGACTGCCGGCGACGTTCGACCTCGTCCACCTCGGGGTGGGCGAGGACGGGCACACGGCGTCGTTAGTCCCCGGCGATCCCGTCCTCGAGGTGACCGGCCGCGCGGTGGCGCTCACGGGTGAGTACCAGGGTCGGCGCCGGATGACGCTCACGTACCCCGTCCTGGACCGCGCCCGCGGCGTCGTCTGGCTGATCACGGGGCCCCGCAAGGCGGCCGTGGTACCGGGCCTGTTGTCGGGGGACCGATCGATCCCGGCGGGGCGCGTGTCCACGGCGGAGCAGGTGGTCGTGTGCGACGCGGCCGCCGCGGACGGACTGCCGGGCCGTGCGGACGTCAGTTGAGCACGCCGACGTCCAGCGCCTTCCCGACCACGTACGTCACGGCGGCCGCGAGCGAACCCAGCGACAGCATCCTCACGCCCGAGAACAACCACGAACGGCCGGTCAGGTACGACATCGCGGCACCGACCGTGAACAGCGCGCCACCGGATATCAGGGCCGAGGCCACGATCGCCGGCGTGTCGGAGGTCAGGAGGAACGGGACGAGCGGCACGAACGCCCCGAGCGCGAACATCACGAACGACGACCCGGCGGCCGCGAGCGGAGATCCCAGCCCCTCCTGCGGATCGAGGCCGAGCTCCTCCCGGGCATGGGTGTCGAGCGCCATCTCCGGATCCTTCATGAGCTCCGTCGCGAGCTGTTCGGCGAGGTCCCGCGGGAGGCCCTTGCGGACGTAGAGTTCGGCGAGCTCGGCACGCTCGGCCTCGGGCTCCGAGCCGATCTCGTGCGCTTCGAGGTGGATCAGCCGCTCGAAGACCTCGCGCTGCACCCGCACGGAGATGTACTCGCCGGCCGCCATCGAGAACGCGCCCGCGAGCAGGCCGGCGACGCCGGCGATGACGACGACCTCGTTGTCGACGCC
>JBMDWR010000007.1:0-8766 GCA_048594645.1 Actinomycetota bacterium | reverse complement strand
CTCCGCGACCGTGCCGTGCTCGAGACGCTGTACGGGGCCGGGCTCCGCATCTCCGAGCTCGTGGGGCTCGACGTGGACGACGTCGACCTGGAAGAGGGGAGCGTCCGCGTCCTCGGCAAGGGCGGCAAGGAGCGCGACGTCCCCATCGGCCGCTACGCGCGCGACGCGATCTCGGCGTACCTCACGCGCGCGAGGCCGCAGCTGGCGACGGCCCGGTCGCGTTCGGCCTTGTTCCTGAACCAGCGGGGCGGCGGACGCCTCACACGTCAGGGGTGCACCTGGATCCTCCAGCGGCACGTGGCTGCCGCGGGTCTGGGGGCCAAGGTGAGCCCCCACACGTTCCGGCACTCCTTCGCCACCCATCTGCTGGAGGGAGGTGCCGACGTTCGGGTCGTCCAGGAGCTCCTCGGTCACGCGAGCGTGGCCACGACGCAGGTCTATACCCTGGTGACCAGGGAGCACCTGCGGGAGGTCTACTTCACGTCCCATCCGCGGGCGCGCACCGATAGGAGGGATACCGCGTGATCGAACCGGCGAAGCTCGCGGAGCTCAAGGACGCGCTCGAACAGCAGAGGGAGAACCTGCGGAAGGAGATCGTGGAGCTCGGAGGCGATCCGGACTCCGACGACGCCGCGATCGACGTCGAGCGCGGGTTCGCCGACAGCGCGCAGTCGACGGCGGAGCGTGCGAGGCTGCTGTCCGTCATGAAGGCGTTGCGAGCCAACCAGCGCTGGGTCAACCGGGCGCTAAAGAAGATGGAGCTCGGGACGTACGGCGTGTGCGAACGCTGCGGCAACCCCGTCGCGATCGAGCGGCTGGAGGCCCTCCCGTGGGCGATCCTCTGCATCGACTGCGCCCGGCTGGGCGAGGGCCGGTAGCGCGTGGCGGACGCCGGTTCGGGTTCGAACGCGAGGGTGCCTCGCGTCCTCATCCTGGTCTGCGACTCGTTCGGCGTCGGCGGCGCGCCGGACGCCGACGCGTACGGCGATGGCAGCTCGGACACGCTGGGCAACACCGCGGCCGCCGTGGGCGGGGTCCGCGCCCCCAACCTCGGGCGGTTCGGCCTCGGCCGGCTCACCGAGATCTCTGGCGTCCCGCCCGACGGGGCGCCCGGAACCGCGTACGGGCGGCTGACGGAGCGTTCGGCGGGCAAGGACACCACGACGGGTCACTGGGAGATGAGCGGGATCGTGCTCGACAAGCCGTTCCCGCTGTACCCGAACGGCTTCCCGCCCGAGATCGTCGAGCCGTTCGAGGCGCAGATTGGCCGGGAGGTGCTGGGCAACGTCCCGGCATCCGGCACGGAGATCATCGCCCGGCTCGGCGAGGAGCACCTGCGCACCGGCAAGCCGATCCTGTACACGAGCGGCGACTCCGTTTTCCAGGTGGCGGCCCACACCGATGTCGTGCCGCTGCAGCGGCTGTACGAGTGGTGCCGCACGGCGAGACGGCTGCTGACGGGCGAGCACAACGTCGGTCGCGTGATCGCACGGCCCTTCACGGGCGAGCCGAGCGCGTTCGTCCGGCGTCCCGAACGGCGGGACTTCTCCGTGCCACCGCCCGGTCCGTCGCTTCTCGATCGCTGCGTCGAGCACGGCGTCGCGGTCTACGGCGTCGGGAAGATCCAGGACATCTTCGCCCAGCAGGGACTGACCGAGGCGCAGTACTCCGACTCGAACGAGCACGGGGTGGAGCTCACGATCGACTACATGCGGCGTCCGGGTCCGTCACTCGTGTTCAGCAACCTCGTCGACTTCGACAGCAAGTACGGTCACCGGAACGATCCCGAGGGATACGCGCGTGCGATCGAAGCGCTCGACGAACGGATCCCCGCGATCGTCGATGCGCTCGACAAAGGGGTGCTCTTCCTCACCGGCGACCACGGATGCGACCCCACCACGCCCTCGACCGATCACTCGCGCGAACGGACGCCGCTCCTGGCGGCGGGGCTCGACGGCGGGCCGTACGAGGTCGGCGACCGGGAGACGTTCGCCGATCTCGGAGCGACGGCGGCGGAGCTGCTCGGCGTCCCCTGGGACCTGCAGGGCGAGAGCTTCGCCGCGGAGATCGGCCTGTGACCGATGCTCGCGACGTCGTCGAGGCCAAGCGGGACGGGCGTCGCCTGAACCCCAACGACCTGCGCTCCTTCGTCCTGTCGTACGCCACGGGGGACGTCCCGGACTACCTCGCGGCGGCATTCCTGATGGCGGCGTTCCTCAACGGGCTGGACGGGGCCGAGACGCTCGCGCTCACCAGGGCGATGGTGGACTCGGGTGCGACGCTCCCGCTCGACGGGATCACCCGTCCGAAGGTCGACAAGCACTCGACCGGCGGCGTCGCCGACGGTGTGACCCTCGCGTTCGCGCCGATCGCAGCGTCGCTCGGCCTCGCCGTCGCGAAGCTCTCGGGCAGGGGTCTCGGTCACACCGGCGGGACGCTGGACAAGCTGGAGTCGATCCCGGGCCTTCGAACCGACCTGGATCCGGGTGTGTTCGAGCGACAGGTCGAGGAGGTCGGTTCCGCCGTTGCCGCGCCGACGACCGATCTCGTTCCCGCCGATGGGGCGCTCTACGCCCTGCGCGACGCGACGGCGACCGTTCCGTCGATCCCGCTGATCGCGGCCAGCGTGATGTCCAAGAAGCTCGCGATCGGAACAGACCTGATCCTGCTCGACGTCAAGGCGGGGAGCGGCTCGTTCATGAAGACGCCCGAGCAGGCTGCCTCGCTTGCCGACGCGTGCACAGCGCTCGCGGGGGACTGGGGCCGCTTGGCGAGAGCGGCCGTGACAGACATGTCGCAGCCGCTCGGCGACGCGATCGGCAACGCGCTCGACGTCGCCGAGGCCGTCCGGCTGCTGCGGGGCGAGATGCACGGGCGCCTGCGCGACGTCGCCGTGATGTTCGCGGGCGAAGCCGTGTCGCGCCTGTCCGGCGTGCCGATGGGGGAGGGGCGCTCGCGCGCCGCAGAGATGCTCGATTCGGGGCAGGCCCTCGAGGCGTTCCGGCGGATGGTCGAGGCCCAGGGAGGCGACCCGCGGGTGGTCGATGATCCGGACTCGGTCCTGCCCTCGGCACCGGTGCGCCGGGCGATCGTCGCGGAACGGGCAGGCACGCTCGCGGCGGTGGACGCCACGGCCCTCGGCCGGGCGAGCGGCGACCTCGGAGCCGGGCGGAAGAAGAAGGGCGACCCGATCGATCCCGCGGTCGGCATCGTCTTCCACCCCAAGGTGGGCGAGCGCATCGAGGCGAACGAGGAGCTCGGCCAGATCCACGCGCGGACGGATGAGGACGCCGATGCATGCCTCGCCAGGGTCCTCGAGGCGTTGACGATCACGGACGCGGAGGTGGAGGCCCCTCCGCTCGTGTACGGCTGGCACGGGTAGCGCGATGGACGACCTGATCTTCGCCGGATACCTGGCGATCTCCCTCGTCCCGGCGCTCGTGCTGCACGAGTACGCGCACGCGTTCGTCGCGACGCGACTCGGCGACCCCACGCCCAAGCGGTGGGGCCGTCTGACCCTCAACCCGCGGCCGCTCGTCGATCCGTTCGGCACGCTGATCCTGCCGGCGCTCGCGTTGATCTTGATCGCGGCGCGAGGCGAGCTGCTGCTTCCCGTGTTCGCCTACGCGAAGCCGATGCCGCTTGATCCGTCGTACTTCCGGAACCGCACGCGAGATCAGCTCTTCGTCGCGCTGGCGGGTCTGGTCGCGAACATCGTCCTGGCCATCGTCGCCGGCGTGCTGATCCGGGCGGGCGTGACGGGGGAGGTCGGCCGGTTCGCGAGCGCCTGGCTGATCGTGAACGCCTTCATGTTCGGCTTCCAGCTGATGCCGGTCCCGGGCCTCGACGGTGCCAAGATGCTGGCGCCGGCGCTGCCGCCGCGCCCCCGAGAGATCTTCGTGAACCTCGAGCAGTACCTGGTGCTGTTCATCCTCGTGATCTTCTTCATCTTGTCCGGGCCGCTCCTGTCGATCGTCGATGCGTTCGCGAACCTCGCCTGCAACCTGGCGGCCGGCGTCGACTGTTTCGGCTGACGGTCCCAGGATCCGTCGAGGCCAGCGCTATCATCGGCCGCATCGTGAGCGACGACCCCGCACCGACCTCCGCGTTCGCCGTCGAGCTGCCGGTGTTCACCGGCCCGTTCAGGCTGCTCGCGGACCTGATCCTGGAGCACAAGGTCGACGTCTGCGACGTGCCGATCGCGACGGTCACCGACCGGTACCTCGCGTACGCGAAGGCGTCAGACGACTGGTCGCTCGAGGAAGCGACCTGGTTCCTCGCGGTCTGCGCGATCCTGCTCGAGCTGAAGGTGGGTCGGATGATGCCTCGGCACGAGGTGCTCGACGAGGAGGACCTGCTGGGGGTATCACCCGATCTCGTGTACGCACGCTCGATCGAGCTGGCCGCGTTCCGGACCGTCGCCCTCGAGGTGGCGCGTTTGCTCGAGGACGAGGCGCGACGCTTCCCGCGAGAGGTCGGACCGCCGCACGAGTTCGCGCACCTGTACCCCGACGTCATGGAGGCGGTCGCTCCGGATGACCTGGCGGCGATCGCGGCGTCGCTGCTGCGCCCGCCGCCCGCGCTCGACCTGTCGCACGTGACGCCGATCCGCTACACGATGGCCGAGGCCGTCGAGGCCGTCCGCGACCGCCTCGGCCGGCTGGGGCGAGCGACGTTCCGGGATCTCGTAGCCGACTGCCAGGAGCGGATCCAGATCGTCGTTCGGTTCCTCGCGCTGCTCGAGCTGTACCGCGAGGGCGCGGTCGACCTGGAGCAGGCCGACACGTTCGGCGAGATCGACGTGCGGTGGGAAGGAGCTGCGGCATGAACGACGACGACACCGACGTCCTGCGGTCGCTCGAGGCGTTGCTGTTCGTCTCGGACGAGCCCGTGACGTCGCTCGCGCTCGCGCACGCGCTCGGGATCGACCGCCGGACCGCGGAGGGCCTGTGCGAGCGGCTCGCACGAGCCTATGAGGCGCGTCACGCCGGGATCACGCTTCGCAGCGTCGGTGGCGGATGGCGGCTCACGACGCATCCGGAAGCCGCACCGGTGGTCGAGCGCTACGTCCTCGCCTCACGCCACGCGAGGCTCACCAAGGCGGCGCTCGAGGCGCTTTCGATCGTCGCGTACAAGCAGCCCGTCACCCGCCACCAGATCTCCGGGATCCGCGGCGTCAACTCGGAGGGGGTGCTGCGAGCTCTCGTGGACCGCGGGCTGGTTACGGAGGTCGGGAGAGAGGAGACGCCCGGTCGTCCCGTCCTGTACGGGACGACGCCGGAGTTCCTCGAGCGCCTCGGGCTCCCGTCGCTGTCCGACCTGCCTCCGCTCGCGCCGCTGCTGCGGCCCGGGGCGGCATCCGGCGCGACGGGCGAGGAACCCCACGCTCGAGCCGAGCGGGCGTCCGATGCCGAGACGGACGTCGGTGCCGAGCCCGAGGCGGCAGACGCGGACTGACGTCGGTGGCGGACGAGCGGCTACAACGCTCGCTCGCCCGAGCGGGTTTCGGCTCGCGCCGAGCATGTGAAGAGCTGATCGCGGCCGGCCGCGTCCTGATCAACGGACGCCGCGCGATCCTCGGCGACCGCGTCGATCCGACCCGGGACGAGGTCCGCGTCGACGACGCGAAGGTCAACGTCGACCCGGCGCTTCGGACGTTCGTGCTGAACAAGCCGCGCGGCGTGACGACCACGATGCGCGACGTCCATGCCGAACGCGACCTGACCCGATTCCTCCCGAAGCAGCCTCGCGTGTTCCCGGTCGGTCGGCTCGACCGTGACACGGAGGGGTTGCTGTTGCTCACCAACGACGGGGCGTTGGCCCACCGCCTCACACATCCGCGCTACGCGGTCGAGAAGGAGTACCTGGCCGAGGTCGATCGGACGCCGTCGAACCGCCAGCTGTCGCGGCTGCGCCGAGGCGTCGAGCTCGACGACGGGGTCGCGCGGGCGGTCGAGGCGCGGTCCGCCGGCGCGGCGCGCGGTCGCGGCGGCGTGCGGCTGGTGATGGTCGAGGGCCGCAAGCGTGAGGTGCGCAGGATGCTGGACGCTGTCGGACTCCCCGTTCGCAGGCTCGTCCGCGTCCGGGTCGGTCCGGTTCGGCTCGGGCGGCTCCGCCCGGGCGAGGTCCGCGAGCTCGAAGCCGCGGACCTTCGCGCCCTGTACCGAGCCGCGGGTTTCTGAGGCAACGCCGCGCGCGAGCACGGACCTGTAGCCTTTCGCCGACGTCGGCCGGTGGAGGGGTCGTGGGCGAGATCAGGGTTCGAGCGTCGCGGGGAGCGATCCGCGTCGCCGAGGACACGCCGGACGCGATCCTGTCCGCGACCGAGCGGTTGCTCGGCCAGATCCTCCGGCGCAACGACGTGGCCGCCGAGGACATCGTGAGCGCGTTCTTCACCGTCACCGAGGACCTGCGCTCGACGTTCCCGGCCGAGGCCGCTCGACGCATGGGGCTCGGCCGCGTGCCGTTGCTGTGCGCGCAGGAGATCCCGGTCGCCGGCTCCATGGGCGGCGTCATCCGCGTGCTGCTCCAGTTCCACACGGTCCTCGAGGCCGCGGACGTGCGCCACGTGTACCTCGACGGCGCCGAGAGCCTTCGCGACGACCTGGGCTGAGGTGGCAGGCGCGATGTCATCCGGCGAGCGCGTGGCGGTCGTGGGCACGGGCCTGATCGGCACGTCGATCGCGCTGGCCGCCATCCGCGCCGGGGATGCCGTCCGTGGGTTCGACGTCGACGAGGCGATCCTCGCCCGCGCCGCCGAGCGCTCGGGACTCGCTGCCGCCGCCTCGTTCGACGACTGCGTCCTCGGCGCCACGCTGGTCTTCGTGTGCACGCCGATCGCGAGCGTCGCTCCCGTCGTCGGCGAGGCCCTCGCCGCCGCCCGCGACGCGATCGTCTCCGACGTCGCGAGCGTCAAGGGACGCGTGAAGCAGGACGTCCGGGCGTCGGCCGGCGGCATGGACCTCGGACGCTACGTCGGCGGCCATCCGATGGGCGGTTCCGAGCGTTCCGGACCCGACCACGCGTCGGCGTCGGTCCTGGACGGCGTCGTCTGGGTGCTCGACGAGGAGGCCGACCCGGAGCCGGCCCGGGCCGTCGAGGCCTTCATCGAGAAGATCGGAGGCAAACCGGTGCGGATGGGCGCCGAGCGGCACGACCGGCTGGTCGCGATGGTCAGCCATCTGCCCCAGGTTGCGTCGACGGCGCTGATGGGCCTCGCGGCCGCCGAAGAAGCCGGCGAGCCCGAGATCCTCCTGCTCGCCGCGGGGGGATTCCGAGACCTGACGCGCCTGGCCGCCTCGAGCCCGCGCCTGTGGAGCGACATCCTGCTGGCCAACGGAGAGGCCGTGGTCCGGGCCATCGATCTGTACGTCGAGCGGCTCGCAGGCCTTCGAGCGGTGGTCGAGTCGAGGAGCGCCGATGCGGTGGAGGAGGCGTTCGAGGACGCCAAGCGCGCGCGTCTGGCGCTCGGAGCCAAGCCCCAGGTGAAGGCGGGCGTCGCGGTCCTCCAGGTCCCGGTCCCGGACCGGCCGGGCGTGCTCGCCGAGGTGACGTCGGCGATGAGCGAGGCGAACGTGAACATCGAAGACCTCCAGATCGTGCATTCGCCGGAGGGCGGGCGCGGGACGGTTCACCTGACGGTCGCGGCCGGGGCGGCGGCCGACGCCGACCGAGCGCTCCGCGAGCGGTGGTTCGAGCCGCTGCGGCTCGCCTAGGAACCGACGTGTGGGCGACCGTCCACCCAGGCGGGTTCGAGGGCGGGCGCGCCGGCGTGCCTGGCGACAAGTCCATCGCTCATCGCTGGCTGATCCTCGCGGCGACGGCACGCGGCCGGAGCGTGCTCCGCAACCTGCCGTCGGCCTTCGACGTTCACACGACGGCGAGGTGCCTGGCGGCCCTGATGGACGATGGGCCTCGAGCTGGACTCGAGGTTTGGGCCCGGGACCCCCGGCCGGAGCCGAACCGTGACCGTTCCACGACGAACGAGCCTCGCCCTCGAGGCGGAGAGCTGGTGCTGGAAACCGAAGGTCGAGCCGGGCTTCACCCCCCGAGGCGGCGGCTTGACTGCGCGAACTCCGGGTCGACGATGCGGATGCTCGCCGGCCTCCTCGCGGCCGCTCCCTTCGAGACCGTGCTCGAGGGGGACGAGAGCCTGTCCCGCCGGCCGATGGAGCGCGTCGCCGAGCCGTTACGCGCGATGGGTGCCGAGGTCGCGACCACGGATGGTCACGCGCCTGTGGTCGTGCGAGGAGGACGGCTTCATGGGATCGACCATGCGACAGCCGTACCGAGCGCGCAGGTGAAGACCGCCGTCCTGCTGGCGGGGTTGTCGGCCGCCGGCGAGACCACCGTGCGGGAGCACGCTCCGACGCGTGACCACACGGAGCGAGCGCTCGCGCATCTCGGGGCCCCGATCTCGACCGGGCCCGGCCGCGTCACCGTCCGCGCCTTCGAGCACGGCGGCTTCGAGGCTGCCGTGCCCGGGGACGTCTCGTCTGCGGCGTTCCTGGTCGGGGCGGCCCTCCTCACGGGCACCCCGCTCACCATCGATGACGTGGGTCTGAACCCAACCCGCACGTACTACTTGAGGGTGCTCGAGCGGATGGGCGCCACGATCCGAACGCGTGTTGACGGCCAGGACCTCGGTGAGCCGGTCGGTCAGCTCGACGTCGAGTCCTCCTCGGGCCTCACCGCGACCGAGGTCGAGGCGTCCGAGCTGCCGCTGGTGATCGACGAGGTGCCCCTGCTCGCGATCGTCGCGACGCA
>JBMDWR010000069.1:0-2121 GCA_048594645.1 Actinomycetota bacterium | reverse complement strand
CGCGGCGACCGTCTCGTCGTCGAGGGCACGCTCTCGCCGGTCCGGGAACGGGAGTTCGCGCTGTTCCTGCTGCGGCGTGGGATCTCGGCCGAGCTCCAGGTCGCACGCGCCGAACGCGCCGGCCCGGCCGCGTTCGCGCCGGTGCGGTGGGCCCAGGCGGTCCGCTCGATCGTGGGTCGCTCGATCGTCCGCTCCTTCCCTCCGCGCGAGGCTGGCCTGCTGCTCGGCCTTGCCGTCGGCGACGACTCGAAGCTCGATCCGGTGCTCGAGCGCGATTTCCGCGCGAGCGGCCTCTCGCACCTCCTCGTCGTCTCCGGCGGCAACGTCGCGATGGTGCTGGCGCCGGTCCTGGCGATGGGATCCGCGCTGCGGCTCTCGCGATGGCCACGGTTCGTCCTCGGCGTGGGCACCGTGTCGTTCTTCGTCGTGCTCACCGGTGCCGAGCCGTCCGTGATGCGCGCCGGCGTCATGACGGGGCTGGCGTTCACCGGTGTCCTGCTCGGGCGGCCGAGGAGCGCGGGCTCGATCCTGTCGGCTGCCGTCGTGGGCCTCCTGGTGATCGATCCGGCGCTCGTCTGGTCGGTGGGGTTCCAGCTGTCGGTCGCGGCGACGGCCGGGATGGTCGCCATGGCGACGCCGATCGCCGAGCGCCTCCGCTTCCTCCCGCGGCCCGTCGCGCTCGCGACCGGGGCGACCCTCGCGGCGCAGATCGGCGTGACACCGATCCTGCTCTTCTTCTTCCACGAGGTTCCGCTGTCGACGGTGGTCGCCAACGTGCTCGCGTTCCCCGCCGTCGCGCCGTGCATGCTCCTGGGGCTCGCCGCAGCCGGCACCGGGATCGTCGTCGAACCGGTCGGTCGCGTCATCGGCGCGGTCGCGCTGGTCCCGATGCGCTATCTCGAGAAGGTCGCGGACACACTCGCGCGCGCCCCGATGGCGTGGATCACGGGTGGCGGAGCGGGCACGCTGATCGTCGGGATCACGGCGGCCGTCGTGCTGGCGTGGTGGCTCCGCGCCGACCGCCGGATCCCCCGCCCGCTCCTGATGATCGCGCTCGGTCTGGTTCCGCTCGTGGTGTGGACCAGCGCGATCTCGGCCGGCCCGCCAAGCGCGCTCACGGTCCGGTTCTTCGACGTCGGCCAGGGGGATGCGGCGCTGCTCACCTCGCCGGCGGGCGCCGCGATCCTCGTCGACGGCGGCCCCGACCCCGGGCGGGTCGCGATGGAGCTCGCCGCGCTCGGGATCAAGCGGCTCGACGTCGTGGTCGCGAGCCACCCACATGCGGATCACGTCATCGGTCTGCCGGCGGTCCTGGCCCGGTTCGCCGTCGGCGTCTTGATCGAGCCCGGCTGCCCAGACGACTCCGCGGATGGCGCCGCGCTCGGGCGAGCCGCGGAGGCCGAAGGCGTGACCGTCCAACGGCCGCGCGCGGGCGACGTCCTCGTGGCGGGCGACGTCCGGCTCGAGATCCTTTCGCCGGATCGCTGCTGGACCGGGACGGAGTCGGACGCCAACAACGACGCGATCGTCCTGCGGGCGAGTGTCGGCGAAGGCGCGGTCCTGTTCGCCACCGAGCCCGAGGAGCCTGCTCAGCAGGTACTGCTCGACGGGGGCGTCGACCTGTCCGCGGACGTCCTCAAGGTGCCGCATCATGGCGCGGCGACCTCGGTCGAGCCGTTCTTCGAAGCCGTGGGGGCCGAGGTCGCGGTCGTGAGCGTCGGCCCCAACACGTACGGTCACCCCGTTCCTGAGGTCCTCGACTGGATACGGGAGGCCGGCAGCCGCGTCGTCCGCACGGATCTCGCCGGGACGGTGACGGTCACCTTCGGCGGGGAGGCACTCCTTGTAGAGTCCGCGGCGTGATCACCGGCCCGGATCGTTGATGGGTGCCAACGCCTCCGTCGTGCTGCTGTGGGGCGAGGACGGATTCCTGCTGCGCGAGGCCGCGCTCGAGATCCTGGGCGACCTCCAGCCGGTCGAGGTGGACGGCGGCGCGTGGCAGGGTGGCGAGACGGCCGACCTCACGACGCCGTCTCTGTTCGGAGAGCGTAGGGCGCTCGTGGTCTCGAACGCGAAGGCGCTGCCCGACGCCGGTATCCGCGAGCTCGCCCGGTACCTCGA
>JBMDWR010000068.1:0-2804 GCA_048594645.1 Actinomycetota bacterium | reverse complement strand
CCCAGGGGGTTTCATCCCACCGGGGTGATGCTGGGCAGCCAGCCCATACGTTCGGATACGTACAGGCGCGATGCGTCGACCCTTCGGAAAGGGGGCACCATGGATACGCAGCGCAGCGGCGCAGCCGTTGGCTTCACGATGTTCGCCGCGTTCATGATGATCCTGATCGGGTCGTTCCACGTGATCGCCGGCCTCGCCGGGATCATCGACGATCAGTTCTACGCGGTCACCCAGGAGTGGGTGCTGCAGTTCGACATCACGACGTGGGGCTGGATCCACCTGATCGCGGGCATCGTGGTCCTGATCGCCGGCCTATCGCTGTTCACGGGCGCGGTCTGGGCCCGAACCGTCGGCGTGATCCTGGCGACGCTCAGCGCCATCGCGAACTTCGCGTGGCTGCCCTACTACCCCTTCTGGTCGCTGGCCATCATCGCGATCGACATCTTCGTGATCTGGGCGCTGACGGTTCACGGGCGGGACATCGCCTCCACCCGGTAGCGGCTGCGCGAGCCGCGCGGCATGGACCGACGATGAAGTTCGGGATCGGACACCCGATGTCGAAACACGCGTCGTGCTGCGTTCATAGGCCGGGCGCCTCGCGCATCTCGAGGGCGGCATCGAGGTCGTAGTCGAGGGCGAGCGCGACCTTCGGGGCCGTCGCCGCGACACGAGCGACGCCGACGAGGGATGCGACGGACAGCAGCACGCCAACGACCTCCCGTTCGTCCGCGCCCGACTCGAGCGCATCACCGACCGTCCATCGGAAGGTCTCGACCGGCCCATCGGCGGCGACGAGCGATGCGATCCGTACCAACGCCAGGGTCTTCGGCTCGAGCGCGCATCCTTCGTTCGCCGCCGGGTCGCGGCCGCTCAGCCGTGCCAGCAAGCGACGGTCATTGACGACCAGGTCCCTCAGGATCTCCTGATACCCCATCGACACCCCACACTGATGTGAAGGGAACCACGCTGAGCGTGGACCTGACGTCCATCGGCGGCATCACCTCGATGGCATGAAACGGCGAGGGACTGGCGATCGAGCTAGCCGGCGAGCAGACCGATCTCGCGAGCCACCTCGACGGCGGCGGCCCGGGACGTCACGCCGAGCTTCCGGTAGATCGAGATCGCCTGCGTCTTGACCGTGTGCGGCGAGATGAACAACTGCTCGCCTATCTCGCGGAACGTACGATGGGTCGTCAGCAACGGCAGGAGGCGTGCCTCCGCCGGCGTCAGTGCCGGCCCGCCGACGCCTGACATCTGAAGTGACGCGAGGAGGTCGCGTGTTGCGGCGACCTCCTCGGCGAGCGTGCCCAGGTGGGGCCGGTAACCGACGACCTCTTCCGCCTCCGCGAGCAGCGTTCCTGCCAGGTCGGCATCGCCGAGGCCGATCGCGCACCGGGCGAGGGTCGTCTTGATCTGGAGGGCGAGGGTGGGAACGGCGTAGGTCATGCCGGGATGGATCGACACGGCCTCGTCCAAGCATCGGCGCGCGCGGACCGGATCTCCTTCCACGAGATACGCGCGAGCACTGACCGCCCACACGAGGACGCTCATCGAGTACCCCCGCAGGTTCCGCTCCTCGATCACGCGCCGAGCGTCGGCCGCATGCCGGGACGCTAGCTCCAGGTGACCGTCTTCAAGGGCCAGGATCGCGAGCTCGCCATGGGCGAGCGTCTCTCCGATCGCCGTCCCCCGCTCGCCCCCCACGTCGGCAGCGTGCTCGAACCTCACCCTCGCCTCTTCGCGCTGTCCCGCGGCCAGGAACGCGAGGCCCGTCACGGCGAGCGCCGCGGTCCACCACCGGCTCGACGGGCCGATGATCGACGACGCTCGGAGAGCGTCGTCGAGCATCTGCTCGATCCCGTCGCGGCACATGAACGCCGCCGCAAGCGTTCCAGGTCCCTCGATCTCGGCGTCCGACCCGTCCCGGCCATCCGCTCGGGCCGAGAGGTCGGCCCATCGCTCCGCCTCGACGGGATGACCGTCGAGCATCATCAGCCACGTGGCGAGCATGCTGACCATCGGGTACCGCTCGATCGACGCATGCGCCCCGAACCACTCGAACCATGTCCGGACGGAGCTCGCGAGCCCCTGGTAGTACGCAACCTGGGCGTGCCGCCCGATCAGCTCGGCGACGCGGTCGACGTCGCCGGCGGCCATCGCGTACGAGACCGCGAGGTCGATCAGCCCCTCTCGCTCACACCAGGCGGAGGCCGCGCCGTTGATCCGCGTGACGAGCTCGGGTGATCGGTGGTGCAGCTCCGCGCGAAGCATGTCGCGGAACAGGTGGTGGTACCGGTACCGCTCTCGTCGGTGATCGAGCGGTACCACCAGCAGGTTCGAGGCCTCCAGGGCCTGCAGCCTCGCGCCCGAGCCGGAGGTCTCGAGGGCGGCGTCGCACAGCGGGCCCCAGAGATCCTCTAGCTCGGAGCTCCGGAGAAGGAAGTCCACATCGTCGGCGGGCATGTCTTGCAGCATCGCCTCGTTCAGGTAGTCGGTGATGAACCGGTCGTCACCGCCGACCGTCCCGGGAGCGACGGCCCGTGGTCCGGCGGCCCACGACCGAGCAGCCAGATAGAGGCCTACGGCCCAGCCCTCGGTCCGTTCCGTGAGCGAGGCGACGTCCTCGACCGTGAGGCCCGTCGCTCCCGCGTTGCGGAGCAGCGTTCCGGCGTCACCGACACCGAAGCGGAGCTGCTCGACGCCGACCTCGAGGAGATCGCCTCTCGCGCGAGCGCTCGCCAACGGGAACGACGTCTCGTGGCGGGCGGAGAGCACGATGCGTATCCCGTCGGGCACGTCGGCGA
>JBMDWR010000067.1:0-12221 GCA_048594645.1 Actinomycetota bacterium | reverse complement strand
CCGGCGCCGTGGGTCCTCGGCCACGAGCCCGTGGGCGTGCTCGAGGAGGTGGGACCCGAGGCCGACCTGCCCCCCGGCGTCGAGCGCGGCGCCCGCGTCTTCCTCGGCTCGATCCTCACGTGCGGCGAATGTGGGTGGTGCGTCGACGGGTTCCAGAACCTCTGCGAGCATCACCTGCTCTACGGCTACGACCCGTTCCCCGGCGCCTACGCGGAATGGGCGGCGGTCCCTCCGATCGCGACGAAGAACCTGATCCCGCTGCCCGACGATCTGCCCTCGGACCTGGCGACGGTCGCGGACCCCTTCGCCTGCGCGCTGAACGGCGTCGAGATGCTGGACGTGCGGCTCGGCGACACCGTCGTCATCCTGGGCACGGGCCCGATCGGGTGCTGGCAGGCGGTGATGTCCCGGGACCGTGGCGCGAGCCGCATCTACATGACGGACGTCAAGCAGGAGCGCCTCGACGTCGCGATGGGCGTGGTGGGAGCGTTCGTCGACGACGCGTTCGTGGCGGGGCCCGACAACGGCGTGAGCGAGGTCCTCTCGCGCACCGGCAGCAAGGGTCCGGATCGCGTGAGCGTCGCGGCGCCCTCTCAACAGGCGCAGCAGGCCGCCCTCGAGATGGCGGCGAAGCGCGCCCGGATCGTCTACTTCGCCGGGCTTCCGAAGCACGACCCGGTGAGCCCGCTCGACATGAACCAGCTGCACTACAAGGAGCTCGCGATCCTGGGTGCGTACGGGGCCACGCACCGCCAGTACCGCATCACGATGGACTACCTGGACCGGCGCCAGGAAGAGCTCGCTCGCGTCGTGACGCACCGCTTCTCGTTGGATCACATCGCCCAGGCGTTCGAGACGATCCGGGCCGGCACCGGGCTGAAGGTCGTGGTCCTGCCTTGAGCGGCGGACCGTACGTCCTCGGGTGTGACGTCGGCTCACAGGGGACCAACGTAGCCCTGTACGCGGCCGACGGGACGCTCGTCGCGTCCTCGTACCAGATCTACGACCTCTCGTTCCCGTTCCCAGGCGCGGCCGAGCAGGACGCGGATGTGTGGACGCCGGCCGTCGCCGCCGGGATCCGGGAGGTGCTCGAGCACGTCCCCGAAGGGCCCTCCTCCGTGAAGGGGCTGTCGTTCGGATCGCAGCTCGACGGGATGGTCGTCTGCGATGCCGAGGGCCGTGCGCTGCGCCCGGCCATGATCTGGATGGACCGTCGCGCCGAACTGCAGGCCGCCCGGATCGGCGAACGCATGGCGCCGCAGGACTTCTATCGCCGCGTCGGCGCCAACCTGGACTCGTCGCACGCGGTCTTCAAGGCCTTGTGGGTCCGTGACGAGGAGCCCGACGTGTGGGCCAACGTTCGGCACCTGATGTCACCCGGCACGTACGTGCTGCAGCAGATCGCCGGACCGGTCGCGGTCGATTACTCGAACGCCTCGTCGCTGGCGCTCCTCGACCCGCGGACGCGCACGTGGTCCGACGAGGTGCTCGAGGTCACGGGCATCGAGCGGGCGATGCTGCCCGAGCTCGGCGCAGGGACCCAGGCCGCCGGGAGCGTCAGCACGGGTTTCGCCGAGACCACGGGCCTCGCGAGGGACACCGTCGTCGCGATCGGGTGCGGGGACGAGATGGCGGCGACGCTAGGCGCCGGCGTGTTCGCGCCGGGCGAGGTGTGTGACGTCGTCGGCACCGCCGAGCCGGTGTGCGCGGCCTCGGCGGAGCCGCGCGAGGACCCCACGATGCTGGTCGAGTGCCACCCGCACGCCGACCCCGATGCCTGGCTCCTCGAGAACCCCGGGTTCGTCTCGGGCGGCAACCTGCGGTGGTGGCGTGACCAGTTCGCGCCGCTCGAGCGCGACGCCGAGGCGGGAGGCCGCGGAGACGCGTACGACCTGCTCTCTCGAGACGCGGAGGCGATCGCGCCCGGCGCAGAGGGCCTGATCTTCCTCCCGGCGATGCAAGGCGCGATGGCGCCCGAATGGAACGGCGCCGCGAGGGGCGTCTTTTACGGGCTGACGCTCGCGCACAGCCGGGCGCATATGACGCGCGCCGTACTCGAGGGGAGCGCGTTCGCGCTCCGTGACATCCTCGAGGCGATGGTCGCGGCAGGTCTGGACGTGCGTCGCCTCACGATCGTCGGTGGTGGCGCCAAGGGCGCGCTCTGGCGGCAGATCAAGGCCGACGTCACCGGGCTGCCCGTGCGGGTGCCCGTCAGCGTCGAGACCACCGCGACGGGGGCGGCGATCTTGGCGGCGGTCGGCTCGGGCGTCCACGCGACCGTGGCCGACGCCGTATCCGCATTCGTCGCGTACCAGCCCGAGGAGCACGAGCCCGACGCCGAGCGCCGAGAGGTCTACGACGAGGCGTACCGGCGGTACCGCGAGCTGTACTTCGCGCTCAAGCCCGTGTTCGCCGGCGGCTGAGAAGCGACCGAGCCCTCAGCCCCGTTCGAAGTAGCGTTCGAGCTCCCAGTCGGTCACCGTGGTGTTGTCGAACATGATCTGCTCCTGCTTCGCGATGTTCACCAGGTGCTCGAACACGAAGTCCCCGAACGCCTCCCGCATGACCTCGCCCTTCTCCATCTCGGCGATCGCCTCGTGGAGCGAGCTCGGCACGCGCGAGACGTCCTTCGCCTCGTAGGCGTTCCCCGTGAACATCGGCGGAGCCTCGACCTTGTTCTGGATCCCGTGCAGACCCGCGGCGATCGTGGCCGAGTAGCCCAGGTACGGGTTCATGTCGGCGCCCGGGATGCGCGACTCGACGCGGTAGCCCTTGTGCTCGCCGACGACGCGGAACCCGCACGTGCGGTTGTCCTCGCTCCACAGGATCGCCGTCGGCGCCCATGAGGCGTGCTGGTAGCGCTTGTAGGAGTTCACGAACGGCGCGTACATCCACGCCATCTCGCGGGCCGTGCCCATCAGGCCGCCCAGGAAGTGCTGGAACGTCTCGGACATGTGATGCGGCCCGTTGTCGTCCCACATCAGCGGCTCGTTCCCGTCCTCGCTCCACACGCTGGAGTGGACGTGGCAGGACGAACCCGCCTCGGCCATGCTCCACTTGGCCATGAACGTGATCGCGGCGCCGTTCATGGAGGCGATCTCCTTCACGCCGTGCTTGTAGATCGCGTGGTAGTCGGCCGTGGTGAGCGCATCCGCGTACGTGATGTTGATCTCCTGCTGCCCCTTGCCGAACTCTCCCTTGGAGAACTCGATCGGCAACCCGGCCCCGAGCATGTCGTTGCGGATCTGCCGGATGATCCATTCGTCCTTCGTCGTCTGGAGCATGTGGTAGTCCATGATGTAGGTGGACGATGGCTGAAGGTCGCGGTACCCCTTGCCGGCGGCGTCCTCGTACGACTCCTTGAAGAGGTAGAACTCGAGCTCCGAGCCGCCCTTGAACGTGTAGCCGGCGGCCTTCGCACGCTCCATCTGTCGGCGAAGGATCGTGCGCGGCGCCACCTCGACGAGCTCGTTGGTGTGCTCGTCCGCGACGTCGCAGATCACCATCGCGGTCTTCTCGAGCCACGGCACCCTCCGCAGCGTCGAGACATCCGGGATCATCTTGAAGTCGCCGTACCCCGTGTCCCACGTCGCGTACTCGAAGCCCGGCAGCGGTTCCATCTCCATGTCGACCGTGACGAGGTACAGGCACGCGTGGAGCCCCTCGTCGCCGAGCACCTCCTCGAGGAAGAAGTACGGCAGGATCCGCTTGCCCATGAACCTGCCCTGGAAGTCGGTGAACATGCAGAGCACCGTGTCGATCTCGCCAGCGTCGGCGAGCTCCTCCAGCTCCTTGACGGTGAGCATCCCGGTCGCAGCCTTCACGGTGTTGTTCCTTTCGTCTCGGGGGCGTTATCGAAGAACGTCGGGTCCGGGGTGTCAAACGCGAGCGGCGGGCCGTTGGGGCCCGCCGCTCGTATCCGGAGCGTGATGCCGGTCAGCCGCTCGGCGTCTCGGGCGGCACCTGTGGCCTGCCGCCGCGAAGGATCGCCTCCTGCTCGGCGGCGCTCGTCCCGTAGCTCACCTCCGGCACGCCCCTCTCGCCCTTGGTGAGCGCGAACTCCTCCTCGGGGGAGAGCACCAGGCGGTGGCGCCCGGCGATCGCGAAGTAGATCACGCCGAGGACGTAGTACGCCGCCACCCCGTAGAGACCCGGGCGGTAGTCGTCGTTGGTGAACATCGTGACGAGCGACAGGATCGCGATCGCGCCTGCGATCGCCGCGCCCGGCACGCCCCACTTGCTGCGGTACGGTCGGTCGATGTTCGGCAGGTTCCGACGCAGGAGGATGAACGACAGGCATTGCAGCGCGTAGGAGATCACGGCGCCGAACACCGCCATGTACAGGAGCGCCGCGACGACCTGCGCGGCCCCGGTGCCTCCCTGCCGGCTGAGGTACCAGACCAGCAATGCCACGAGGTACCCGGCGACCGCGCCGGCGATCAGCGCGACGTGCGGCGTGTTCCGCTCGCCGTGCGTGACCGACAGGAACTTCGGGAAGTACCCGGCACGCGAGAGCGAGTACGTGTTCCGGCCGTACGCGTAGATGATCGTGAAGAAGCTCGCGATGAGGCCGATCAGGCCGAACAGCGCGAGGATCTCCGCGGCGAACCCCTCGCCGAAGATGCCGATGAACCCGTCGAACAGCGGAGTGCCCGAGATCCCGATGACGCCGGCGCCGCCGTCCACGCCGCTGTTCAGCAGGAGAATCAACGCTCCGGTGATCACGAGGGTGTGCATCCCCCAGATCGTTCCCTTCGGGACGTCGCGCCGCGGGTCCATCGACTCCTCGGCGGCGAGCGGGATCTCCTCGATCGCCAGGTAGAACCAGATCGCGAACGGAAGGGCCTTGAGGACCCCGCCGATCCCGAACGGGAGGAACGGCCCCCCGCCGTTGGCGAGAAGCTGGGACGTCGTCTCCCCGTCCCAGTCCTTCGGGATGTTGAACCACAGGCTCGTGTCGAAGTCGCCGCTGACCAGCGCCGCCACGTAGAAGATCGCGAGGACACCCAGCGCGAGCACCGTGATGATGATCGTGAAGCGGAACGTCGCCTCGATCCCGATCACGTTGATCCCTACGAAGATCACGTAGAAGACGGCCCACCAGAAGGGCTCGCTGTTCCACCAGGGATCGCCGGTGACGTCGAAGATCGACACGACCAGCGACTGCATCAGCAGGCCCATCGCCCCCACGACGACGGCGGGCGTGATCACGTACTCCATGTTTTCGGCCAGGCCGGTGAGGAACCCGCCCCACGGTCCCATCGCCGAGCGGGCGAACGAGTACGCGCCGCCCGTGTGCGGGAGCGCCGGCGACATCTCCGCGATGCTGTAGCAGAGCCCGTAGTACATGACCGCGATGATGACCGTCGCGATGATCAGGCCCCCGAACCCGGCCGTGGACAGACCGAAGTTCCAGCCGTAGAAGTCGCCGGAGATGACGGCGCCCACTCCCAGCGCCCACAGCGACCACACGCCGGCATGGCGTCGGAGCTTGCGTTGTGCGAAGTACTCCTCACCTACCTCTTGATAGGTGACGGACCCGACCCTGCGTTGCTCCCTTCCCGCATCGCCCACGTTCCTACCCCCCTCCTGGGACGGATGCGCGTATTGAGCCTCAGCGGGGGGACCGTGTCAAACCTGGGACGGGCCGCGCCGCCGAGCGAAGATGCGGGTCAGCGCAACGATGAGGATCAGCGCGAACAAGGCGACGACCCCGAACGCCTCGGTCAGGTCAGCGACGACGAGGCCGCCGAAAGCCGCCAGAGCGATCGCGAGCCCGATCGGCGGCCGGCGCCGGGCGCTGACCAGCACGAGGAACAGGCCGATCGCTCCGGCCAGGGCCCACCAGTCCCAGCCGCCGTCCGGCCGTTCCGTCAGAGGCCGACCCCAGCCGAGCGCTGCCCAGCCCACCCGTCCATGGTACGGACGAGCGGCTACTCGGGTGTGACGTACGCCGCCGTGATCCCGCCGTCGACGATCAGGGACGCCCCGGTCATGAACGAGGAGTCGTCGCTCGCGAGGAACAGCGCCGCCTTGGCCAGCTCTTCGGCCTTACCGAGGCGACCCATGGGGATGTGGACGAACCGTCGCTGGCGCCGAGCCGGGTCCGACAGCAGCTCCGCGAGCAGCGGTGTATCGATCGGACCCGGACACAGCGCGTTGCAGCGAACGCCCTGCCGCGCGAACTCGACCGCGATCTCACGCGTCATCGAGAGCACGGCGCCCTTGGACGCGGTGTACGCGGTCTGGGAGGTCGCCGCGCCCATCCACGCGACGAACGAGGCAACGTTGATGATCGAGCCGCCCCCGGAGGCGATCATCGCCGGGACGCCGTACTTGCACCCGAACGCCACGCCCTTCACGTTGATGCCGAGCGTCGTGTCCCACGTGGCCACGTCGTTCTCGGTGACCGAGCCGTCCTGGCTCAGCATGACGCCTGCGTTGTTGTACAGGACGGTCAGAGCCCCGAACCGGTCGACGGTGGCCTTGACCATCGCCTCGGCATCGGCCTCGTCGGAGACGTCGGCGTGGACGTAGAGCGCCTCGCCCCCGGACGAAGCGATCTCGTCCGCGACCGACTGTCCCGCCTCGTCCGCCACGTCCGTGAGCACGACCTTCGCGCCCTCGCGCGCGAATAGCTTCGAGGCGACCATCCCCATGCCGCTCCCGCCGCCCGTGATCAGCGCCACCTTCCGGTCGAGCCGTCCCATGCCGTCCCTCCTCGTGCGTGCGCCCCGAAGGATACGGGTGTCGAGTGCGGCAAGCCGCGCGGTGCCCAGCGCATCTCAGGTGTGGTCCGGCGCGTCGAACGGGATGCCTATCATCGAAGGGTCGGATCGTTCCAGGCCAACGTGGGGAGCTGCCATGACGACGGGATCGCTCGTGCTGGGAGGACGGCGGACGGCCGCCGCCGACGGGAAGGTGGCCGAGGTGATCGAGCCCGGCACGGGCCGGCCGATGGCCGAGGTGGCCGACGCCGGCGCCGAGGACGCCAGACGAGCGGTCGACGTCGCGCATCGCGCGTTCGAGGAGGGGCCGTGGCCGAGGATGAGCGCCACCGAACGAGGCCGCGTGCTGCTCCGCGCGTCGACGCTCCTCCGCGAACGGCTCGGGGACTTCGCCGTAGTGGAATCGCGCAACGCGGGCAAGCCGATCAACGCCGCCCGCGGCGAGATGAACACGGTCGCGAGCGTGCTCGAGTACTGGGGTGGCGCGGCCAACAAGATCCTCGGCGAGTCCGTGCCGGTCCAGGACCCAGGGCTCGACGTCACGCTGCGCGAGCCCGTCGGTGTCTGCGCGCTCATCACCCCGTGGAACTTCCCGTCGGTGATCGCCTCGTGGAAGATCGGACCGTCGCTCGCCTGCGGCAACGCGATCGTCGTCAAGCCCGCAACGTACACGCCGCTCTCGGTGCTGATGCTGGCGGATCTGCTCGTGGAGGCCGGCCTGCCGCCCGAGACGATCAGCGTCCTGCCGGGTCCCGGATCGACCGTCGGGACGGCGCTCGTGACCGACCCGCGCGTCTCGAAGGTGGGGTTCACGGGTTCGACGGCCGTCGGCGCGCAGATCATGAGGCGGTGCGCCGAAAACATCACGCGCGTGTCGCTCGAGCTGGGTGGCAAGTCCGCGAACGTGGTGTTCTCCGACGCCGATATGGACGTCTGCGTCGAGCGCTCGATGTGGTCGATCTTCGACAACACCGGTCAGGACTGCACGTCCCGGGCGCGGATGTTCGTCGAGCGCCCCGTCTACGACGAGTTCATCGAACGCATGGCCAAGCGCACCGCCGAGCTGCGCATCGGCATGCCGCTGGACGAAACGACGGACATCGGGCCGATGATCTCGGCAGCCCAGCGCCAGACGTCCCTGGACTACATCGGCGTGGGGATCGAGGAGGGGGCGCGACTCGTCACCGGTGGCGAGATCCCCGACGAGCCACCGGGCGGTTTCTATCTGCGACCGGCGATCCTCGCGGACGTCGACAATGGGTGGCGCGTCGCCCAGGAGGAGATCTTCGGGCCGGTCGCGTGCATCATGCCGTTCGACACCGAGGATGAGGCGATCCGCCTGGCGAACGATACTCCGTACGGCCTCTCGGGCTCGATCTGGACCCGAGATCTCGGACGCGCGATCCGCGTCGCCAAGGCGATCCGGACCGGCGTGCTGTCCGTGAACTCGGCGCACAGCGTGCACACCGAGGCGCCGTTCGGCGGGTACAAGCAGAGCGGGATCGGCCGCGAGATGGGGATGCACGCGGTCAACCTGTACACGGAGGTCAAGAACGTCTTCTTCGCGGACGCGTGAGCGGACCGCCCGCTGGCGAGGCGCCCTCCGCGCCGACCCGTTGCCGTGGCTGCTCGACGGCGAGAGCCAGGCGGTCCGGGCGCTGACGCTGGAGTTGCTGCTCGACGAGCCGCGCAACGCTCGCGCCGTGCGCCGAGCTCGGGCCGCAGCGATGAGCGAGCCGCCGATCTCGACGATCCTCGAGCATCAGGACCCGGCCGGATGGTGGGAGAAGCCCGGGCCCGGCTACGGCCGGAAGTACACCGGCACGGTGTGGTCGCTGATCTTCCTCGACCAGATGGGCGCCGACGGCGGCGATCCCCGGATCGCGAAGGCGTGCGCCTACGTCCTGGAGCACACACAGACGGCTAACGGGGGGTTCGGGTGCTCCGGCTCGATCTCGGAGCGCCCGCCACCGCCGTCCGCCGTGATCCACTGCCTGAACGGCAACCTCTTGCGAGCGATGATCGACTTCGGCTGGCTGGACGACGCTCGCGTGCGTCGCGCGATCGACTGGCAGGCTCGCTCGATCACGGGTGAGGGGTTCGACGGCTACTACCGGAGCGGGACGACGGGTCCGGGCTTCGGCTGCGTGGCCAACGGCGCGTTGCCCTGCGCATGGGGAGCGATCAAGGCGCTCCGCGGGCTGGCCGTCGTCCCGCCGAGGAGACGCTCGCCGAGCGTGCGGCGCGCGATCTCGCAGGGCGTGGAGTTCCTCCTGTCGCGTGACCCTGCCGTCGCCGACTATCCGTCCGCGACGCACGTCAGCTCGTCGTGGTTCAAGCCGGGCTTCCCGTCCGGGTACGTGGCGGACGTGCTCCAGAACCTCGAGACGCTCGCCGAGCTCGGCCGCGCGAAGGATCCGCGCGTGTCCAACGCCGTGGACTGGCTGGTATCGCAGCAAGACGAACAGGGCCGATGGCGCAACCGATACGCGTACACGGGCAAGCTGTGGTCCGACGTCGATCGCCCCGGAGCGCCCAGCCGGTGGGTCACGCTTCGCGCCTGCTTCGTCCTCAGGCGTGCGCTCGGGTAGCGGCTCGACGAGTTGATAGGCTCGCGACCTCCATGGAACTGCCCGAAGAGCTCGCAGGTCGCCCCGAACGCAAACCGGGGCAGGAACCGACGTCGACGCTCACGCTCGACGCCTACCTCAGGCTGAGCGGAGAGCTCGAGGAGCTCAAGACGTCCGGCCGCACGCACATCGCCGAACGACTGAAGGCCGCACGCGAGCATGGCGACATCCGGGAGAACGCCGAATACGACGCCGCGAAGAACGAGCAGGCGCTGATGGAGTCGCGGATCCGGAACATCGAACGGATGCTGCGCGACCCCGACCTCATCGAGGCGCCCCCGGACTCGGAGGTCGTGACGGCGGGCATGCTGGTCACGCTCCGGCCGCTCGAGGACGACGAGCCCGAGGACGAGACGTACCTGCTCGCCGAATCGGCCGAGGAGCGCGCCCCGGGCGTTCGGACGATCACCACCACGTCGCCTCTCGGCAGCGCCGTCGTCGGCGCTGCTCTGGACGACGAGATCGCGTACGAAGCTCCCGGCGGGACGTTCCACTACCTCGTGCTCGGGTTCGAGCCCCGCACGTGACGGCCACGCGTGACGGCTGCGCCCCGCACGTGACGGCTGCGCCGACGCCCGACCGGCGATAGCCTCAACACATGAGCGGACGGGGGTCCCCGGCTCCGGACCACGCCGGGATCCGCGACATGCCCGCTCCGCGCCTTGCCGAGGGCGTGGCCGCCAAGCCGATGCGGTGGGCCTTCACGTGGCCGTACCGCGTCGTGCTGGCAGGCGTCTATCGGGCGGGCTTCCGCCCGTGGCATCTCACGTTGCTCGGCCTGGTGACCAACGTCTGGGTGGGCGCGTCGCTGCTCCGCGGCGAGTTCCTCGTGGCCGGCCTCCTGCTCGTGCCGGCCGGCATGTTCGACATCCTCGACGGTGCCGTGGCGCGTCTCCGGGGCGAGGAGAGCCGGCTCGGCGCGTTCCTGGATTCGGTGCTCGATCGCGTCGCCGACGTCATCCTGTTCGGATGCCTCTACTGGTCGCTCGCGGGGCAAGAGCTGCGCCTCGAGGCCGCGCTGTCGCTGCTCACGCTCGTGATCGCGCTCGGCGTCAGCCACGTCCGGGCGGAGGCAGAGGCCGCCGGTGCGGAGCTCACGGAGGGCTACTTCCAGCGACTCGAACGCTACGTGGCGATGATGATCGGCCTGCCGGTCCCGGGCGCCCTGCTTCCGGCCCTCACGGTCCTCACGGTGCTCGGCGCCGTCACGCTCGGCCAGCGCGTGTGGTCGGCGGTGACGCGCGTCGCGGCCATCCCGGGCGCGGCCGGAGACGCCGCCCGAGAGGTGGCGGCAGGCGATGAGCAGGCGGACCAGCCCGCGTGGCCCGCGATCTGAGCCGAACGCCAGCGTGGCGACGCTCGGCCTCGTGTCAGATGCCACGCGTTGGGCGAAGATGCGTCCATGGACGAGACGTTCCGGCGCGTCGCATCTCTGGCGGAGGTGCCCGAGGGCGAGATCCGCGCGTTCGACCTGCCCGGCCAGCGCGTGGCCGTCGCCCACGTCGAGAACGAGCTGTTCGCGTTCGGGGACGAGTGCACGCACGAGGGCTGCTCCCTGGCAGAGGGCAGGCTCGGCGGCCAGGAGGACACCGTCGTCTGTCCGTGCCACGACAGCGAGTTCGACATGGCGTCCGGGGAGCCGATCGACGGCCCCGGGGTGGATCCGGTACCCGTGTACGCCGTCCGTGTGACGGATGACTGGATCGAGATCGGCCCGCCATCGGAAGGAGCGGCATGATGGCCGGAGAGCTCATGCCCCAGGCGGCGGTGATCTTCGGCGCGTCGGGCGACCTCACCAAACGCAAGCTCCTGCCGGCCTTCTGGCACCTGTGGTCGCACGGTCTGTTGCCGAGGGGCTTCGCGCTCGTCGGCTA
Source organism: Actinomycetota bacterium (assembly GCA_048594645.1). GTDB lineage: Bacteria > Actinomycetota > UBA4738 > UBA4738 > HRBIN12 > DASSJM01. Next base: position 989 of record JBMDWR010000067.1, on the reverse strand, counting down.
CGCCCGCTCGCCGATGACGACGGAGGAGTTCCGCGAGTACGCGTTCGACAACATCAAGGCGTTCGCGTCGCGACCGCCCGACGGCGAGCCGTGGGACGAGTTCGCTCGGCGCATGTCGTACTTCCAGGGGGACCTCGCCCAGCCCGGCTCGATGAACGAGTTCGCGTCGTACCTGGAGAAGGTCGACGGCGAGTTCGACACCGAGGGCCGTCGGTTCTTCGACGCGGCCGTCCCCCCGGCGGTCTACGCCGAGATCGTGCACCGGATCGGCGAGGCCGGGCTGCAGAAGGACGCGAAGATCGTGTTCGAGAAGCCGTTCGGCCACGACCTGCAGCGCGCGATGGAGCTCGACGCGGTCATCCACTCGGTCTTCGACGAGTCCCAGGTGTTCCGCATCGACCACTACCTCGGCAAGGAGACCGTGCAGAACATCCTGGCCTTCCGGTTCGCCAACGGGATGTTCGAGCCGATCTGGAATCGGCGCTACATCGACCACGTCCAGATCACGGTCGCCGAGGACATCGGCATCGAGGGACGCGGCGCCTTCTACGAGCAGACCGGCAACATCCGCGACATGGTCTCGACCCACCTGTTCCAGGTGATGACGTTCGTCGCGATGGAGCCGCCGGTGTCGTTCGAACCCGACCGGCTGCGCGACGAGACCGTCAAGGCGCTGCGTTCGACCGAGGTCGCGGGCACGGACCGCGTGATCCGCAGCCAGTACATCGGCTACCGCGAGGAGGAGGGGGTCGCCTCCGATTCGACGGTCGAGACGTTCTCGGCGATGCAGCTGAGCATCGACAACTGGCGCTGGGCCGGCGTGCCCTTCTTCCTGCGCACCGGCAAAGGGCTCGCAGCCAAGGTGAGCGAGATCACGCTGAAGTTCAGGAAGGTCCCATTCAACGTCTTCAGGGGGTCCGACATGGACCTGCCCGTGCGCGATCACCTCACGATCCGCGTCCAGCCGAACGAAGGCATCACGATCGCGT
>JBMDWR010000066.1:0-16666 GCA_048594645.1 Actinomycetota bacterium | reverse complement strand
CGGACGCGCACGGCGACGTCGTCGTGGAGCGATGCGCGTTCGCCGCGCGGTCCACGCCGGAGGTCTGCGCGCTGATGTCCTCGCTCGACGAGGGTGTCGTCGCGGGGCTCACGCGAGGCGGACGCCTGACGTTCTCGGAACGGATCACCGAGGGGCACCCGAGGTGCCTCGCCCGGATCGCATGGCAGGGGGCCTGAGGTGAAGAAGAGCGCGGTCGTCGTGGGCAGCGGCGCCGGTGGAGCGACGATCGCCAAGGAGCTCCAGGGCGACTTCGACGTGACGGTGCTGGAGGCGGGCGGTGCGTTCCGCCGGGCCACGCTGGAACGCGGTTCGATCGAGCGGCTGAGGCGCACGCGGTTCCTCGTGACGCCACACTCGCTCCGCCTGTTCTATCGGCCGCTCCGGATCCGGCGGACGCCGGACATGCTGCTGGTGAACGGGATCGGCACGGGTGGGTCGACGACGATGGCCACGGGCAGCGGCCTCCGCATGGACCAGGACCTGCGAGCTCTGGGCCTCGACCTCGACCGCGAGTTCGACGAGATCGGGCGCGAGATCCCGATCTCGACCGAGCACCGGCGCAGATGGCACGGGACGACGCGCCGCCTGTTCCGCACGTTCGAGGAACTCGGGCTGGACCCGGTCGCGACCCCGAAGATGGGGGACGCCGCCCACTGCCGCCACTGCGGCCGGTGCATGCTCGGCTGTCCCCACGCTCGCAAGTGGGACAGCCGCACGTTCCTGGATGAAGCCGTCGGCCGGGGCGCGCACCTGATCACCGGGTGCACGGCGACGAGCGTCGCCATCGACGGGGGCCGCGTGACCGGCGTCGTCGCCCGGCGGAGACGGATGCACCGGCTCATCCCCGCCGACGTCGTGATCCTGGCCGCGGGGGGGTTCGCGACCCCGGCGATCCTGGAGCGGTCCGGGATCGCCTGCGAACCGACGCTGTCCGTCGACCCCGTCCTCACGGTCGCCGCGCGCGTTCCGAACGCATGGCAGTGCAACGAGATCGAGATGCCGTTCGTCGCGCAACGCGATCGCTACATCCTGGCCCCGTACTTCGACTGGATCAGCTGCATGTTCAACCCGCGGTGGAGCGACCGCCTCCCGGACATCGTCGGGATCATGATCAAGCTCGCGGACGACGGCGTAGGCTCCGTCTCGGGCAACACGGTGCGAAAGCCGCTGACGACGGCCGACCGCGCGCGCCTAGACGAGGCGACCGGGGTCGCGACCGAGATCCTCTCGGCGTTCGGTGTCGATCCGGATGCGGTCTTCCTCGGCACGATGCACGGCGGCCACCCCGCCGGCATGCTTCCGCTCACCGAGTCGTCTGCGCGTGGCATGCACGACGATCGTCTGCCGGAGAACCTCTTCGTCGCGGACGCGACGCTGATCCCGCGGTCGCTCGGGAACCCGCCGATCCTCACGATCGTCGCGCTCGCCAAGCGCGTCGCGAGGATCTGCGCCGACACGTTCGCCGGAGCGAGCGCCCACGCGCGACCGTAGCCGGTGGGGGTTCCGACGGGACCAGCCCCGAGGGAGGGACGCCCCCCGCGTCCCTCCCTCGCCGCGATCGTGCCTACGGGGTCGGGTCCGCTCCCGACCAGGCCCAGATGTCGGTGTTCCCGAAGGCGGCATCCGCGTCCGTCGGGCACTCCTGCTGGATCGCGGGCGCTTCGGCGGCCAGCTCCGGCGTCAGCGGAGGACCCGCGTCCTGCACGTCCTGACGCCACGCGTTCACGTCGTCACAGGGTGCTCCCTCACGGACGTCGTTCCAGACGGCGACACCGAAGTCGTTCATGGCGTCCGCGTACACGTAGTCGCCGAGGAACTCGAGGACGAGGTTGTTCTGCGCCGACGCGCGCGGATCGCCTGTCGCTCCGCGGTGCACCTCGGTCCAGGTGCCGGGAGCACCCGAGGAGGCGTTCGCCTCGGTGTGCAGCACGACGCCGACGAGGCCGCGAGTGTCGGTGGTGTTGTCTCGGTACGGCGTCGTGAACGCGTTGTAGACGATGTACAGGTCCTCGCCGTCGGGCGAGACGGCGACGGCCGCGTAGACGGGCCGATCGCCGGAAGCGATCGGGACGATGGTGTGTGACCACGTGGCGCCGCCGTCGTCCGAATACGAGAGCCGTACCTGCGTCGTGTTGTCCACCGGCGGGCCATCGTCACCGGTCCGGCCGTCCACCCAGACGTCGTAGATCGTGTCGGGACCCGAACCGGTCGGCGTCCCGTTGGCGATGTCGACGCTGGGCGAGGACGACAGGTCGTCGCGGGCGCCGGCAACGCCGTCCATCACGCAGCGGAAGCCGGCGCCGTCGAACTGGACCGCGAAGCACGCGTCGACGGCCGTGAACAGCTCGACGGGCCGTGTCCAGCGGCGGCCTCCGTCGAACGAGCGGAGCATGATGTGCTTGCCTTCGCCGGGCGTGCCGACGGCGAACTGGTTGGCGAACACGTAGACGACACCATCGCTGTCGGTCCGGATCGTGCACCCCGAACGCCCGAACCCCTTCTTCTGGTTGAACGGGTTGTTCGTCGCGTCCGTCACCTGCTTGGTGCGCCAGGTCTCACCGCCATCCGTAGACGTCGCGACGACGAGCGGCGTGGGCAGCGCGTTGCCGAAGCTGTTGCTCCTGAACGACGCCCAACAGATGTAGGCGTTGCCGAAGAACGGGCTGTCCTCGGCGTTGTCGACCCAGACCTGCTCCTTGTCGCTGAAGGTCGTGGCCGACTGCTTGCTCACGATCACCGGGGCGTACCATTCGTCCTCGTCCTCAGCGATCGTCTCCGCCTGCTCCGCCGTGAGCGCGTTCGGGAAGTCCAGCCGCGACACGGCGATCGCCTCGAAGCCCTTGAACACGTCGATGTCTGACGCGACCTGCTCCGCCGTCAGGTTGGCGTAGTACAGGCGCGAGCCGTTGTCCCACGAGAACGTCCCGTCCTCGTCCGGAACGGGCCCGAACGCGACCGCGGGATCGCCGTCGGAGACCAGACCGGCGTCCGCGTAGCCGGGCAGGGTGCCGATCGGCCCGGTGTGCGGCGCGCACGTGTCATCGGGATCGTCCGCCACGCCGAGACAGTCGCGGGCCGTGATGCCCGTGTACTCGGGCTGGTTCCAGCTGTCCCCCGAGTCGAACGAGAACTGGACGCCCGACACGCCGACGTCCGGGGTGAACGGACAGGTGTTGTCCGTGCCGACGTTGCACGCCTCCATGTCGATATTGTCGTTGGCACCCGCCGCGACGAGGAACGGATGGCTGGGATCGATCGCGACGGCAGGCTCGTTCTGCTTGTTCTGCGAGAACACGGTGTCGTCGCTGCCGACCGTGACCTCGGCTTCCCCGTCATGAACGGCCGATGCGGGGATCGCCTGGAGCATGGCCACCGATGCCATCAGCATCAGTGCCAGAGGTACCGCCACGCGCCTGGATCTCCTCATCCAGCACCTCCTTCGCGTCGGGCCACGGTCGATCCGGCCGTCTTCGATGCTATGGAGGCGTCGCGCGCTCGCGCAACTGGCGGCGGTGCGTCCCTAGACGCGGCGCTCCCAGCTCCTTCGAACGGTGTCTCCGGAGTCCGCGTAGCAAACGTCCCTGCCTGCTGGTCACGATTCAACCCACATGGGCGCCTTTCGCGCATGGTGAGACCGCTGTAGGCCGTTCAACCGCGCGTCCTTGCCCGGGTGGCCTTTCTCGATCCTGGGTAGAGGCGATCGGCGACGACGGCGAAGGGGTGCGGACATGAAGGTGCTCAAGATCGGATTCGTCGGAACGCGAACGGATCGGCCGGTGGAGACGGCCGAGCTGTTCGAACGCGTCCTCGGCCTTCGGGCAACCCACAGCGGTGACGACATGTGGGCGTTCGAGCTACCCGACGGGGCGATCGCCGAGGTGTTCGGACCGTCCCAGAACGAGCACCTCACCACCGGACCCGTTGCCGAGTTCCTCGTCGAAGACGTGGAGGCAGCGACCGAGGAGCTCCGCGCGGCCGGCGTCCCGATCGTCTTCGGACCAGAGCGCGCGGAGGAGGTCGGGCTCGCCTGGACGCACTTCCGGGCTCCGGACGGGAACATCTACGGGATCATCGAGGGCCGGCGCCTGCACGGCGGGACCTGACGCAGCCCCTACCCTTGACGCCATGACACCCGTCGAGGTCACCCGCCCGGACAAGCTGCTGTGGCCGGCGCTCGGCTTCACGAAGCAGGCGTACGTCGACTACCTGCGTGCCGTCGCAGATCGGATGCTGCCGTGGTTGCACGACCGACCGTTGTCGCTCGTCCGAGGGCCCGATGGCGTCGACGGGGAGCGGTACTTCCAGAAGAACACGCCCGCGTACGCGCCCTCGTGGATCCGAACCGTCACGATCCCGGCGCCGAGCGCCAAGCGCGATGTCGCCTACACCGTCTGCAACGACGTCGACACGCTCGTGTGGCTGGGGAACCAGGCTGCGCTCGAGTTCCACCCGGCGCCGGTCCGCCGTGACCACCTGGAGCGACCCGACCTGCTGGTGGTCGACATCGACCCGCCCGACGACGCGTTCGACGCCGCGGTCGAGGTGGCATTCCTCGTGCTCGAGACCCTTGACGACCTGGGCCTCGAGCCGTTGGTGAAGATGACGGGCGGAAAGGGGATCCACGTCGTCGTCCCGATCGTCCGGCATGTCTCGGCCGAGCAGCTCCGGGCGGGCGCGATGCGGCTGACCGAGATCGTCACCAGCCGGCGACCCGATCTGGTCACCGCGGAGTTCCGCAAGGCCGATCGGGGCGGACGCGTGATGCTCGATCCCTCGCGCAACGGCCCGGGTGCGACGCTCGTGGCGCCGTACTCCCCTCGGGCACGCGGCGCGGGTACCGTGTCGTTCCCGGTCCTCCCCGACGAGCTGCGTTCGATCGCGCCGGGCGACCTCACGCTCGCGACGGTAGGCGAACGGCTCGCGGGGCCGGCCGCGTTGCTCTGGACCGACGCGGCGACGGGCCCACGCCAGCGCCTGCCGACGTCACTCCTTCGGGGGTGAGCGGCGTAGTCTCGTGACCGGGTCGCACGCACGGCACCGATCTGACCGATCTCGGAGGCGAGCCGTGGACGTTCCGATCGAGAAGGCGCGGGACCGGGACGACGAGTTCCGCGTTCGCCGTGGTGTCGTTCGATTCGTGACGATCTCGGACCACCGCTTCGTCATGGTCGACGGCTCAGGTCCGGCGGGCCCCGAGTCGTTCGAGCCCAGGATGCCCGGTCTGTACACGACGGCCTACGGCCTACGCTTCGCGTTGAAGCGACGCGGCATCGAACGCAAGGTCGGGCCGCTCGAGGGACTCTGGTGGCAGGCGGACGGTTCGAAGGACCTGGACGTGATCCTTTCCGAGGATCGGGGAGCGTGGCGCTGGACGCTCATGATCGCGATCCCCGATGAGGCGACCGAGGACGAGATCGAGGCGCATCTCGAAGCCGCCCGCGCCAGGCTCCGTCCCGAGATCGCGACCTCTCTCCGCGTGGAACGGTTCGACGAGGGAACGGTGGCGCAGGTGCTGCACGTCGGCCCGTACGCGCAGGAGCGACCGTCCCTCGAACGCCTGCACGAGGCGATCTCGGAGGCGGGCTTCCGACCCAGGGACCGCCACCACGAGATCTATCTGGGCAACCCGCAGCGGACCGCGCCGGAACGGCTCCGGACGATCCTGAGGCACCCGATCGAGCGCTAGGGCTCGGACGCGTCGGCGACCGAGGCCCTCAGGTCGTCGTGCGGTGCATCCTGCGCCAGATGAGGCGGCCCGCGACCGCGAGCACGATCGCCGCGAGCACGGCCCATCCGAACGTCGAGACGATGCGGTCGATCGTCTCCACGTTGTCCCCCACCAACGTTCCGAGCAGCACCAGCGCGGTCGCCCACACGACGATCGTGGGGATCGCGTAGAGCAGGAACCGGCCGAACGGGATCTCCGCGACGCCGGCCGCGAACGGGACCGTGCCGGCGGCGCCGGTCGCGAACCGTCCCGCGACGATCGTCTTGCCCGCGTGGCGCCTCATCGCCTCGCTCGCCTGATCCACCCTATGCCCGAAGCGGTCCGCGAACGGCAACCGGTCGATCAGCGACCGTCCGAACCGGCGCCCCAACCAGTAGCCCGTGATCTCGCCGGCCGACGTCGCGAGTACGGCGAGGACGACGACGGGGGTGGTCGCCAGCTCCCCTCTGGCCGCGTACACGCCCGCCATCGCGAGGATCACGTCGCCCGGAACCACGACGCCGAGCAGGAGCGCCGACTCCAGGAACATCGCCGCAGGCACGATCGCGTATCCCGCCGCGGTGTACGCCGGCCGTAGCCAGTCGATCACCTCGCTCACGAACGCCTGCATCACCGTGGCTTGCCCCGCCTCGCGTCGGAGCAAACGACGAGCCGAAAGGGACCGGGCGCATCGTCCGGCGTCGGATGGGTATCGACCCGTTCGGGAGCGTCGGGAAACGGGAGGTTAGGAGATGGGTCTGTTCTGGCATGCGGTGACGTTCGGGGCCGGGTACTTCGCCGGCTCGAGGATCGGAGACAAGCCCGTGGTGGCGGTCCGCGACGCGATGAACCAGGCGCGCGATCGAGCCACGGACCTGACGGGTCGGGCGGGCGAGATGCGGACGCGCACGCTCGGCGGTATGACGTCCGCGGGGACCACCTCCCGAGGCACCACGATGGACATCCGGGAGATCCGCGAGGTCATGACGGCTGCGCCCGAAACGATCCAGCTCGGCGCGCCGATCCGTGATGCTGCCGCCCTGATGGATCGCACCGACATCGGCAACGTGATCGTCGTGGACGACGAGCAGATCCGAGGCATCGTCACGGACCGTGACATCGCCGTCCGCGTGGTCGCGGCCGGACGCGATCCCCTCACGACCACGGTCGCCGACGTGATGACGATCTTCCCGGCGACGATCGCGCCGACGGCGTCGGTCCACGAGGCGGTGGAGCTGATGCGCAAGCACGACATCCGCCGCCTGCCCGTCGTCGAGTCGGGGCGTCCGATCGGCGTCGTCGCGCTCGCCGACCTCTCGGTCAGCCCGGAGGCTCAGGCGCTCCTCGCCGACATCAGCCTCGCGCCGCCCAACAACTGACGCCGGCCCTCCGGATATCGTGGTGTCAGGAAGTGGTGCCCCCGTCGCTGGGCGCTTCCTCCCTCGCGATATCGGCCGGGATGCCTTCGCGCTTGGCGACCACGACGAAACGGTCGTTCTCGTAGACGATCCGCTCGATGTCGCCGATGAGGTGCTCGGGCACGACCGCGAAGCGCGTGGGATCGGTGCGCACCTCTCGATACTCGTCGAGGGCGATCTCGATGGTTCGGTCACACTTGGTGAGCCCGCACTCACAGACGATCGGCATGAGCGACCGCTCGTCCCGGGATCCCTCGACCTTCTCGTTGATCGCCCTCGATGCGGCCTCGTTCCGCGCCATCCGCGCCATGCGGGCGTTCCGATCGTCCTCGAACGTCATGCCGGCAAGTATGGCCGCCGAACGGCACGATGACCGCGGACCCCAGAACAACCGGCTCGGGCGAACCCAGAGCCGGAACCGGCTCGGCGCCGCCAACAGGGGAACCGCGGAGCCGCCCCCGCGGGGCGGCTCCCGCGATCCGTGCCTGCGCTCAGACGCCGAGGTCCGCGCGCACCTTGGTGAAGCGCTCCATCTGCTCGAGGATGGCCTCACCCACCGTGAGCATGTCCACCCTCGGGTGCTCCACCACCAGGCTCATCTTCGTCACAAGCGCGCGATACCCCTCCTCGGCCATGAGGTTGAAGATCTCGGGTGCCGGACCCTTGACGATGTGGAACCCGACGTCCTCCTCGAGGTCACTCGTCGCCAAGAAGAACGGCTCGTAGTACGTGAGCTGACCCTTCGAGATCTTCTCCCTGAAGTACGCCTCGCCCTCCGTGAACAGCTGCACGGCTTCGGTCTCGCGGCCGGGCACAGGCCTGCCGTAGCGGATCAACAGACCGATCTCCATGTCTCTCCCCCCTCGTAGTGCGTCGTGCGGCGGGCTGCACGGCGGACGTCCTCACCTCCTCGCTCGGATCGAGCCCGCACGCTCGGCCGCATCCGAACCCGCGAGAGGCCCTCCGTCCAGGGGCAGAGGTCCCGACGACGACGGGACGGTCTCACGTCGGCGCCCGTGATGCTTCGCGGTTGAGTGACGGAAGATGAACGAGCTCGAGGTCGATCGCGCCGTGTATCTGGTGGATGACGCGACCGCGACGTATCGCTACCTGCGTCGCAACCCTGGATGGCGCGATCTCGATCCCGTCGTGAACGAGCGGAACAAACGGCACCTCGACGGATACACGCGGCTCTTCCCCGACGGACGCAAGAAGGTCTTCCGCTACCGTCGACCGTACACGACGAGGGCTCGCTCCGAGTGATCGGGGCGGTGAAGGTTCCGAGCCGTTCGGCGCTCAGGAACTGCGGCGGCGCGTAACCGCGAAGATGATCACGCCCACGATGACGAGGACGACGATCAGCGAGGCTCCCGTGAACAGGTTGTCATTGCCCGGGTTGCCCTCGTCCTCGCATGCGGCCAGCAGCGTCGAGAGCGCGACGAACGCGAAGGCCAACCAGGCGCGAGGGCGGAGGATGCGGCGTGTCCGAACGCGTGCAGGCACCATCACGGGTTCCTCTCTCTTCGGTGAACGCGTCGCGAACGCGTCGCGAGTGTTCGGGTGTTACCCGGGAGCGGTGCGCCGAAACGCCTCCGGAGCGCTCGCGCGTCGCTGGCGCGCAGAGGGTGACGGGGAAGGCTCCGACCTTGGCGGCACGTACAACGTCGCGAGGCCGGAGACGTTCGCGCCGGCCAGATCGCGCACCGCGCAGCGCTCGATCGTCGGCTCACCCGCCGGGAACGGCGATGCCTCGTACACGACCACCTCGTGATCGCCCGTGTAGAGCTCGGCGAGCCGATCCGACAGGACCTCGAGCCCCGACCGGTCGACCGTCCCGGTCGTCCGCGTCCCTCCGATCACGCTGATCTGCCACAGGATCATCTGGACCGTCACGTCGGGGGTTCGCCCGTGCACGAGGACGTCCGTCGCGTCGAACATCTGGAGGCCGTCGGCGGGATCGACGCCCAGATCGACGAACAGGCAATCCGCCGCCGAGATCCCCGGCAGCATCCTCGCCCGGTAACCCTCCTCGCGAGCGCGCCGAACCGCCTCACGGCCGGTGTCGTCGAAGACGCCGGGATGACCGTAGAACGCGACGCACACGTCGAGATCCTTCCGGACCCACCTCAGGATCGTCTCGACGATGTCCTCGTAGATCTCGGCGCGCGGGCGGTCCAGCCGGTACAACGGCGCGAGCGACTCGGCGGACGCGTTCAGCGTGTGCAGCCACGTCGTGGGTGCGTCCTCCGCCAACAGATACAGGACCTTGTCGGCGCGCGCGAGCCTCGCGCGAGCCTCCGAGGTGGTGTGCAGCCCCGGCCGGATGCCGCACCCGACGACGGTCAGCGAGGCGGCCGAGTCGTCGGGATCCGACACGGCGACGTCGTTCCCTGCGTCGGCCGCTAGCCGCGCTTGATCAGGATGACGGCGCCGCCGTTGCCGAGCTCCTTCTTGATCTCATCCTTGAGCTTCTTGATGGGCTCCTTGAGGATCAGATCCTGCTGCTTCTGGTTCAGCCCGAAGTCAGCCATCGTCTTCTTCTTGTTCTTGTCGAACCTCGCCTCGAACGCCGGATCCTCGGCGAGCTTGTTCAAGAAATCCACGATCCTGGCCATCGCGCGCCTCCCCTCCGTCCCGGCGAACCTAACCTCCGGGTCCACGAGGGGTCAAGGTTGCGCCGGAGCGCACAGGCCGGCGCCCGGTATCGCGCCGCTCCGCACGGACCTACACTCGCCGCGTGACGGTCTGCCATGCATGCGGCACGGAGAATCCCGCATCGGCGCGCTTCTGCGGCGCGTGCGGTGCGGCGCTCGGCGGTCCGGCGGGGGGTCGCGAGGAGCGCAAGGTCGTCACGATCCTGTTCTGCGACCTGGTCGAGTTCACGTCCCGGTTCGACCTCGCCGACCCCGAAGACGTCAGCGACACGTTGGCCCGATACCACGCGCGCGTGCGCCGCGAGATCGAACGGTACGGCGGCACCGTCGAGAAGTTCATCGGCGATGCGGTCATGGCCGTGTACGGCGCGCCCGTCGCGCACGAGGACGACGCACAACGCGCACTGCTCAGCGCGCTCCGGATCCCGGCCGCGATCGAGGAGCTGAACGAGGCGAACCGCGATCTCCCGCTCGCGGTTCGGATCGGGGTCGAGACCGGCGAGGCGGTCGTCGGCGTCGACTCCGACATCCCCGGGCAGAACCTCGCGATCGGTGACGTGGTGAACACGGCGTCGCGCCTCCAGAGCGTCGCCCCGGTGGGAGGCGTCGTCGTCGGCGAGACGGGCCACCGCCTGACGCACGACCTGTTCGAGTTCGAAGCGCTCGAGCCCGTTCAGGTGAAGGGCAAGACCGCTCCGCTCAGCGTCTGGCGGGTCAAGGCGGCTCGGAGCCGGTTCGGAGCCGAGGTGCACGTCAGGCCGTGGACCGCGATGGTGGACCGCGAGGACGAGCTGGAGCTCCTGAAGCGCACGTTCGCACGCGCGCTTCGTGAGAGCTCCGTCCAGCTCGTCACCCTGATGGGCGAGCCCGGGATCGGGAAGACGCGACTGGTTCGCGAGTTCCTGTCGTTCGTCGACGATCAGCCTGAGCTCGCGTACTGGCGGCAGGGGCGATGCATCCCGTACGGCGAAGGCGTCACGTTCTGGGCGCTGGGCGACATCGTCAAGGCGCAGGCGGGGATCTTGGACACCGACAACGCCGACGAGGCCCGGGAAAAGCTCTCGGTGGCCGTCGAGACCCTGGTCAAGGAGCCCGCGGAGCAGGAATGGATCGGCTCGAGGCTCGGGCCCCTGATCGGTGTGGCGCCGCACTCGGGCGGTGTCGACCGCGCCGAGTCGTTCAGCGCCTGGCGGCGCTTCCTCGAGGCGATGGCGGGCGTCCATCCGCTGGTCCTGGTCATCGAGGATCTGCACTGGGGCGACAGCGCGCTGCTCGAGTTCGTCGATCACGTCGTGGAGTGGTCCGTCGGCTTCCCGATCCTCGTCGTGTGCACCGCGCGACCGGAGCTGTTCGGACGAGCCCCGAACTGGGGCGGCGGCAAGCGGAACGCGATCACGGTGTCGTTGCCACCGCTCAGCGAGGCCGACACCGACCTGCTCATCTCCGCGCTGCTCCCCGCGGGCACCCCCACCGAGGTTCGGGACCTGTTGATCGAGCGCGCGGGCGGCAACCCGCTGTTCGCCGAGGAGTTCGCGCGGATGCTGAGCGACCGGTCGGCGCGCGAGGGTGCCCCGGCGCGATCGTCGAGCGTCGCCGCGCCCGAGAGCCTCCAGGCGATCATCGCCGCACGGCTCGACACGCTGCGCGCGGAGCACAAGACGCTGGTCCAGGAAGCCGCCGTGGTCGGGAAGGTCTTCTGGCCCGGTGCCCTCTCGTTCATCGGTGGATCCGACGACGAGGCCGTCGCTGAGGGCCTGCACGAGCTGATCCTCAAGGACATCGTTCGGCCGTTGCGCGGCTCGTCGGTGAAGGACCAGCCCGAGTACTCGTTCGCCCATGCGCTGATCCGCGACGTGGCGTACGGGCAGATCCCACGACTCGCGAGGGCCGACAAGCACGTCCGCGCCGCGGGATGGCTGGCGTCGATGGCGGGCGAACGCGCCTCGGACCATGCCGAGACCCTCGCCCATCACTACGGCGTCGCGCTCGAGCTCTCCACGTTGGCTGGCAGCCAGGACGATCTCGAGCGCCTCTCCGAGGCCACGCGCCGGCAGTGGATGATCGCGGGCGAACGCGCGATGGCGATGGACGCATCCAGAGCCGAGACGTGCTTCGCCAACGCACTGGCGCTCCTGCCGCAGGATCACCCGGACCGGGCGTCGACGCTGGCGAGGAAAGCCGAGGCGGCCATGGACGCCGGTCGGTACGACGAGGCCGAAACCGCCTACGAGGCGGCGATCGAACGGTTCCGCGCACGCGGAGAGCTCGTGCCGGTCGGGTGGTGCCTGGACCGGCTGGCGAAGGTCCTGTGGGAGCGTGGGGACACCGGTGCTTCGCGTACCAGGCTCGCCGAGGCCATCGCCGTCCTCGAGGAACAGGAGTCCGGCCCGGAGCTGGCGAAGTCGTACTCGTCGGTGGCATCCGAGCGGTTGGTGGACGGCCACTTCAAGGAGGCGGTCGAGTGGTCCGAGCGCGCGCTCGAGCTCGCGGCGAGGGTCGGAGCGGCCGATCTTCGGCCCAACGCCCTCAGCTACCGAGGGATGGCGCGCTGTTACCTCGGCGACCTGGACGGGCTGCACGACCTCCGTGAGGCGCTCCACGCGGCGCAGAGGCTCGGACTCTCGCGCGAGGCAGCCCGTGTGCACCTGATCTTGGCGGAGATCAGGTGGGCGGTCGAGTCCCCCACGCGCGCGCTCGAGACGGTCCGCGAGGGTGCCGAGCTCGCCGAGCGCCGAGGCATCGTCGACATGGTGCTCGGATGCCGGACGTTCAGCCTCGGACCCCTGTTCGACCTCGGCAGGTGGGACGAACTGCAGGACGTCGCGGCGGGCGTCGTGGCGCGTTCGAGGGAGTCCGGTGGGGACTACGCGGCGATGCTCGCGCAGCCGTGGGCCGTCCAGACGCTGCTGTGGAGGGGCGAGGCCGAGCAGGCCGCCGATCTCGCCGCGCTTTTCGTTGCCGAGGCGCTTCGCGTCCGAGACGCGCAGGTCATCGTGCCGGCCACGGTGGCGGCGGCGCTGGTCGCGCTGCGCCTCGAGCGGCCGGACGAGGCGAGCGGGCTGCTGGAGGCGCTCGACCGAGGGGCCGAGGTCAGCATCGACTGGTACCGGGAGCAGTTCCTCGCGGACCTGCTCCGGATCTGCGTCGGCGTCGGCGATCTCGACCTCGCGCAGCGACTGCTCGACCGGGCGCGGGCGTACGCGCTTCGACACCAGCTGGCGGTGGTGAGCGGCCGAGCGATCCTCGCGGAGGCACGCGGTCGTCACGCGGAGGCGGCGCGCCGCTACGACGAGGCGGTCGATGGATGGTCGCGGTACGGCCATCAGTTCGAGCGCGGGATGGCACTCCTCGGCGCCGGTCGGTGCCTCGCCGAGATCGACCCGGATGGTTCGGCCGACCGCCTCAGGCGAGCGCGAGCGACGTTCGTGGGTCTCGAGGCGGCGTTGCTCGTGGTCGAGACGGACCGGCTGCTCGACCGAGCAGACGGAGCCGGCCGCGGTGACGCGTCGACGCGGAAAGAGTGACAAGAAGCGCGGATGCGGGTTGACCGCGCCAGAGCCCGGCCGTATGGTTCGCCGTGAGAAACCGCTGGGGCCCTCGGGTTCCGGCGGTTTCTCACATCTCGGGCCGTTCTCTCCGCTCGGTGGCCGTGGCAGACTGTGACCCGTGGACGACGAGGAGCTCCTTGCCCGGGCCGAGGAAGCGCTCACCGAGATCAAGGTCGCCCACGGACTCTCCGACCGGCACGCCTCCGTGCTCGCCTCACTGCGCATCCGGCTGAAAGGAACCGCCGGAGGATCGCTCGAGGAGCTGCTCGAGGCGGCCGGGGACCTGGAGCGCGACTCGCTCGAGGACGAGATGCGGAAGGCCGAGCGCTCGCGAAAGCCGTCGCTCGACGACCTCCTCGCGGAGGAGAAGCCGAAACCCGAGTGGCCTTCCTGAGCCGGCGAGATCGACGTCGAGGAGTGCGAGCGCCTGCTCGCAGCCCTCCGGGCGACGAACCACCCGGCGTAGTTACGGTTCCAGGAAGAAGGCCTTCAGCGCTCGAGCGAGCGGTTCGGGGGCGACGTCGTGCGTCTGGCCCTCGAGGACCAGCGTCCGGCCGTTCGGGAGCGCCTCGGCGAGCGCCTCGGCCGCGTCCCGCATGAACGGGAAGCTCTGGCCTCCGGTCATGATCAGCGTCGGCGCGGCCACGGCACCGGCCCGATCGAGCGGGACCGAGTAGTCGCCCATGACCCGGGCGTCGTACGGCAGCGTGTGCGCGAGCGCCTCCTGTCCGGCCCAGAAAGGGGCGGTCCGAGCCTGCGCGACGAACTCGTCGGGCAGACCGACGACCTTCGACATGAAGTACTCGACGGCGTCCCCGCGACGGCCTTCGGCGAGCATCGCCTCGTACCGCTCGACCTGATCCAGCGGTGGTCGCATGGTCTCGTCCAGCGAGAACGGCGGCTCCCACATCGCGAGCTTCGTGACCGGGAGTCCGCTCGCGACCGCATCGAACGCCAGCACCGCCCCCGACGACGTGCCGTACAGGAGTGCGGAGCCACCCGCCGCACCGATCACGGCCGCGATGTCCTCGATCTCGCGCTCGACGGCGTACGGCGCGGTGTCGCCGCTGGGCCCACGGCCCCTGCGGTCGTAGTTGATGACCGTGAAGTCGGACGCGAGCAGCCCCCCGAGCGGCGCGTTCGCCATCCGGTCGGTGGAACCGCCGCTCACCAGGACGATCGGGGCTCCATCGCCCGAGCGATCGAACGCGATCGTCGTGCCGTCGTTCGAGGTGACGGTCTCCATGGCCTCCTCCGTGTCGAGGGGTTCGAGGGAACGGCCACTATACGGGGCCACCCTCGGAAGCCACCGCGGCTCCTGCGGACCGAGGCAGAAGGTAATCTCGTTCGCCGGCCGACCCGCGCTCGAGGCGCGGTGAGCCGAACGCATCCGAGGAGGTCCACACATCAGGCGGCTCATCGCGTCGGAGTTCGTGACGCTCGACGGCATCATGGAGGCGCCGGGGCACGATCCGCATCGGGACGGCAAGAACGCGTGGGCGCTGGAGCACGCGACCGAGGACTTCCAGCGGTTCAAGGTGGACGAGGTCTTCGCCGCCGATGCGATCTTGCTCGGTCGCGTCACGTACCAGATCTGGGCGGCGTTCTGGCCCACGGCACCACGCGACGAAGGGTTCGCGGACAGGATCAACGCGCTCCCGAAGTACGTGGTCTCCAAGACGCTCAAGGAGGCCGAGTGGGAGAACACGACGATCCTGCGCGGCGACGTCGTCGAGGAGGTGTCCGCGCTGAAACGGCAACCGGGCGGGGACATCCTGGTCTCGGGCAGCGGCGACCTGGTCGACACGCTGCTGGGGCACGATCTGATCGACGAACTGCGGATCGCCGTCTATCCGGTGATCCTGGGGAGCGGCAAGCGCATGTTCCGGCACCGCGCCGGCATCAAGCACATGCATCTGCGCGAGGCGCGGACGTTCTCGTCGGGCGTCGTGCTCCTCTCGTACGGCTCCGCGGAGAGGCGACCAACCAGCCAGTACGTCGAAACGTTCGCCTGGACGAAGGAGCAGATGAGGTCCTACGAGGCAGCGGAGAACGCCGATCGGGTCCTCGCGACCGTCCTGTTCACCGACATCGTCGATTCGACGGGCCGAGCCGCCTCGATCGGAGACCGCGAGTGGCGCAGGCTCCTCGACCTCCACGATCGGATCGCCATAACGGAGATCGAACGGTTCCACGGAACCTTCATCAAGTCGACCGGTGACGGCATCCTGGCAACGTTCGATGCGCCGACGCGCGCGCTCCGATGCGCGTTCAACCTGATCGACGCGACGGAGGAGATCGGGTTGCCGATCCGCGCGGCGCTGCACACCGGGGAGGTCGAGATCCGCGAGGAGGACATCGGGGGTATCGGCGTCCACATCGCGGCGCGAGCGCTTGAGGAGGCCGGTGACGGGAAGGTCCTCGTGACCCGCACGGTGCGCGAGCTCGCGACGGGCACGGATCTGGTCTTCGATGCGCTCGGTTCGGTCGGCATGAAGGGCGTGCCCGGCGAGTGGGAGCTGTTCGAGGCGTCGCTCACCTGAGAGCGGTTCGGTCGACGATGCCGTAGTGCAGGTGGACTGTGCCGTTGCCGAAGTCGCGATGGTCGCGGAGGTCGAGCCGGAACCGGACATCGTCCGGGAGGAACCGCGTCCCGCCGCCGACGACGACGGGCACGAGGAGGACGTGGCACTCGTCCACGAGCCCGGCCGCGAGCGCCCGACCGGCGAGCTCGGGTCCGCCGACGCCGATGTCCCGCTCGACCGACGCTTTCATCTGCCGGATCACATCCGGATCGAACGACCGCTCGAGCCGGGTCCTCTCGGTCCGAACGTCGTCGAGCGTCCGTGAATACACGATCTTGTCGGCCGAGCGCCAGATGTCCGCGTACCGCCGGACGGCATCCGGCTCGTCCGAGAGGTCCGCCGTCTCCCAGTACGCCATCACGTCGTACATCCGTCGCCCGTACAGGTACGTCCCGATCGGACGTTCGAGCTCGTTGACGAAGGCATGAACCTCCTCGTCCGGAGCCGCCCAGTCGAAGTTGCCGTCCCGATCAGCGACGTAGCCGTCGAGCGACGCGATGGCCGCGTACGTCAGCTTGGCCATGGGCGCCTTTCGGGTGCTTCCGGTCGCAGATGGGCCGGGCCCCAACGGGGCCCCGCCCAACCCAGACGGTCGGCTCGCGAGCGCTTCCGCCTGCTCGAGGCTTCGTCCGGTAGACCAGCCGGAGCCCGCGAGGTCGGTGAGCTGGTTGGATTCTGCCGGTCGCCCGGCGGAACGGGCGGGGCGGTGGCCCCGGCCCGCGAGGGACGGCTC
>JBMDWR010000065.1:0-2509 GCA_048594645.1 Actinomycetota bacterium | reverse complement strand
TCGCGCGCTGCGCGAAGCGGGCCACGACGCCGAGGAGGTCGTCGTGGCCGGCAACTGGTACCCGGCCACCGAGGTCGTCCACCAGATGGCGGTGTGGCGCTCGCTCGACCTGTCCGAGGCCAACGGTCAGCCGATCGACATGGTGATCGCGCTGAAGTTCCCCGCGTACCTCGTCGCGCACGAGCGCAAGGTCGTCTGGCTGATCCATCAGCACCGCTCCGCGTACGAGCTGTGGGAGCATCCCGACTTCGCCGACCTCAGCAAGCAGATCGAAGGTCCGCAGGTCCGCGACATGGTGCACCGCAGCGACCGGATCGCGCTCGGGGAAGCCAAGCGCATCTTCACCAACTCGAAGAACGTGCAGGAACGCCTGTGGAGCTCGCTCCGGCTGTCGAGCGAGGTGCTGTACCATCCGTCGCCGATCGTCGAGGCCTTGCTACCGCGAGAGCCCGGGCCGTACGGCGACGCCGTCGTGTTCCCGAGCCGCCTCGAGGGGCTGAAGCGCCAGAAGATCGTCGTGGACGCGATGCGCTACGTGA
This sequence comes from Actinomycetota bacterium, assembly GCA_048594645.1. GTDB lineage: Bacteria > Actinomycetota > UBA4738 > UBA4738 > HRBIN12 > DASSJM01. Next base: position 1,970 of record JBMDWR010000065.1, on the reverse strand, counting down.
AGACGGGCGTGCGGCTCGTCCTCGTCGGCGCCGGACCGGACGAGGCCTCCCTCCGCTCGCAGATCGAGAAGCACGACCTGCAGGGCAAGGTCGAGCTCGCCGGGCGCTTGCCGGACGAGGACCTGCACCGCCTCTACCTCGATGCGCTCGCCGTGTACTACGGGCCCTACGACGAGGACTACGGGTACGTGACGCTGGAGGGGTTCGCCGCGCGACGCGCGGTCGTCACGCTGACCGACGCCGGCGGCCCGCTCGAGTTCGTGACCGACGGCGAGACGGGTCTGGTCGTCCCGCCCGAGCCGCAGGCGATCGCCCACGCGTTCGATCGCCTGTTCTCCAACCGACCGCTCGCGAAGACGATGGGGGAGGCCGGCAACAAGAAGCTCCGCGCGATGGTGCCCGGCTGGCCCGAGATCGTCGCGCGCCTCACGGAGTAGCGGCGCCGTGCCCAGGCCGTTCGTCGGCGCCGTTCGAAGGCTCTACCGCTGGGACCATCAGATGGACCCGCGCGTGGCGTGGCTCTCACCGATGCCGCCCGCCAAGAGCGGGATCGCGACGTACTCGCGCGCCGTCCTCGAGAGCCTCGAGTGGATCGGCTACACGCCGCAGGAGCACAAGATCGCGCCGATCTGGCCGATCAAGCACAGGCACTGGGCCACCGTGCCCTGGCACACGATGGCCGTGTACCACCTCGGCAACAACATGGACTTCCATGCCGAGATCTACGACCTCGCGATCCGCACGCCGGGACTCCTCGTGATCCACGACCTCGCGCTCGACGAGTTCGTGATGGGCATGGTCGCCACCGCGCAGCCATTCGGGCACCAGGCCCTGCGCGAGGGCCTGCTGATGGCGCCGCGGCTTCACGGCTTCGTCGAGGCCGAGCGCAACGAACCGCTCCGCGTCCCGTACGTCGCGCACGCGGCCCGGAACGCGCGCGGGATCATCGTGCACTCGCCGTTCGTCGAGCGGTACCTGCGCGCGTTCGGCTGCAAGACGCCCGTGTACGTGGCGCCGCACCCCGTGGTCGAACGCGAGCAGGACGTCCGTGCCGCCGAACGACGCGCGCCGGTCCTGCGCGGGGCGCTGGAGTCGACGGGCATGCGGACGCTGTTCGGCGTGTTCGGCGACCAGAACGCGGCCAAGCTGATCGACGTGGTCCTGGAGGCGATGACGCACCTGCCGGGGGACGTCCACCTCGCCCTCGTCGGGCGCAGGATTCCCGGATTCGACGTCGAGCCACTCGTGCGGCAGAGCGGCCTCGGCTCGCGGGTGACCGTGCACACCGACGTGTCGGACGAGGAGTTCCTGGCGTGGATGTGCGCCGCCGACGTCTCTGTCGACCTGCGGTTCCCGCACCGCGGGGAGGTGTCCGGCTCCCTCGCGCGCTCGATGCAGTGCGCCAAGCCGACGGTCGTGAGCGCGACCGGGACGTACCTGGATCTGGGCGACGACCTCGTCGTGCACGTCTCGGCCGGCCGCCTCGACCCCGTCGAGCTGGCAGCGACGTTCCGTCGGCTGGTCGACGATCCCGAGCGGCGGAGGCGCGTCGGCCAGGCCGCGCGAGCGCACATGGCGCAGCTCGCCGCGTCGGAGGCCACGGCGCGCGTCTACGCGAAGGCGATCGACGAGACGCTGGTCTTGCTGCACGACCCGGCACGCCGAGCGCTCGCCCGGTGGGGCGGGGCGCTCGTCGACCTGGGCATCACCGAGGAGGGTCTGGCCGAGGGGTACGGCATGTCGTACGCGCGCGCGCTCGACGAGTTCCGCCCGCTCGAACAGCCGGAGCAGCCGTCGCAGCCGCCGGAGCGGCCCGAAGCCTCGTCCGCGTCGTAGCTACTTGCGGGCGTGCGCGATGAAGCGGCCGTCCGCCGCGGCCAGCTCGGGCGCCTTGCGGTCGATCGTGCGGAAGCCGACGTCGCGCAGCATCGCCTCGATCGCCACCGGGTTCAGGCCCCACCAGTTGGTCG
>JBMDWR010000064.1:0-5264 GCA_048594645.1 Actinomycetota bacterium | reverse complement strand
TGGTCGCCGCGGATCGTCCCCGGCGGAGCCGACGCGGGGTCGGTCGGCCCCATCAGGGTTCGCCAGACCTCGATCGCCCGTTCGCCCTCGAGCCGGGCGACGACGACCGGCCCCGACGTGATGAACCCGACGAGCTCACCGAAGAACGGCTTCTCGCGATGCTCGCCGTAGTGCTCCTCGGCGAGGGCGCGGTCGATCGTCATCATCCGCAGCTCGGCGATGCGCAGCCCCTTGGCCTCCGCCCTACGGAGCACGTCGCCGACCAAGCAACGACGAACGCCGTCGGGCTTCACGATGAGCAGCGTTGACTCGACGGCCATCTACTGACTCTCCTGCAGCGCCCGGCGGGCGTCCGCGACAGTGTATAGAGAGCCCGTAACCAGGATCAGGTCGTCCTCGGCCGCGACGGCCCGAGCGGCGGCGAGCGCATCGCGCACCCTCCCGAACGCCTCGGCGGAGACGCCCTCGGTAGCCATGGCCTGGGCAATCTCCTCCGGTGAACGCGCCCGAACGCTCTCCACCGCCGTCGCGTAGCCGGCGTCGGCGAGCGGCGCGAGCGCGCGCAGGACCCCTCCAAGATCCTTGTTGGTGAACGCGCCCACCACCAGGTGCAGCCGGGTCCACGCGAACGCCTCCCGCAACGCGGCAGCGAGCGCCTCGGCAGCGGCCGGGTTGTGCGCCCCGTCCAGCACGATCAGTGGATGGCGCCCGACGACCTCCAGCCGTCCCGGCGTCGAGACCGAGCCGAGCGCCTGCCGAACGGCGTCCTCGTCGAGCGCCCGCTCGAGCAGCGCCTCGACCGCGACGACCGCGGCAGCCGCGCTGTGGCCGGCATGCTCCCCGTAGACGGGCATCAGGACGTCGGCGTAGGTCGCGTGCAGGCCGTCGACGCGGACGACCTGCCCTCCGACGCCGGGCGATCGGGAATCGAGGGACCATTCGCGGGTCTCGAGCAGCATCGTCGCGATCTGCTCGTCGCACCGGGTTCGGACGACCTCGAGCGCCTCGCGCGGCTGCTCGCGCACCACTGCGACCCTCCCCTGCTTCACGATGCCCGCCTTCTCTGCCGCGACCTCGGCGACGGTCGAACCGAGCTCGGGATGGTCCAGCGCGATCGGGCAGATCACGGCGACGTCGCCGGCGACCAGGTTGGTCGCGTCCCACGTGCCCCCCATGCCGACCTCGAACACGCCGAGCTCCACGGGCTTGTCAGCGAACCACAGGTACGCGAGCGCCGTGAGCGCCTCGAAGTACGTCACCGGACCGACCGAGTGATCGACCTCGATCAGGATCGGAAGGAGGTGGCCGTACTCCTCGCCGAACGCCTCGGGGGCGATCGGCTCGCCGCACACCTGGAGGCGCTCGGTGACGGACCGCAGATGCGGTGAGGTGAACAGCCCGGTCGTCAGACCGTGAGCGCAGGCGATCGCCTCCGTCATGCGCGCCACGGTCGTCTTGCCGTTGGTCCCGGTCACATGGACCGTGGGGTACCGGAGCTGCGGATCGTCGAGCAGCGCGGCGAGCGCGCGGATCCGTTCCAGGTCCGGCTTCGGCATGTGCTCCGGCTGGCGAGCATCCAGCTCCGCGAGCGCTTCGCCGAACCGCACGCCGTCAGTCCTGCGGAGCGAGCACGACCTCGACCGAGGGCTCCGCCGCCTCGACGTAGTCCACGGTGACGACGTGTCCGGCCTCGCGGAGGTCGCGCTCGACGCCGCGCACGATCTTCGATCGTTCCTCGGTGCCGCGTACCGTGAGACGCTCGACCTCCGTCCGGAGGGACCGCTTGGCGAGCGCCTTGACCTTCCGAACCTCGCCGAGGACCCACGCGGCCGCCTCGTAGACCGTCGGATCGCCGCCCGCAGCCGACGGCTCGAGCTCCTGCGGCGTCGGCCACGCGGCGCGATGGATCGACCCCTTCCGCCACCACGACCAGACCTCCTCCGTGGCGTACGGCAGGAACGGCGCGAACAGCCGCAGCAAGACGTGCAAGGCGACGCGGAGCGACGCGATCGCCGACCCCGCGGCTTCGGGGCCGTGCGTGCCGTACGCGCGGCCCTTGACCAGCTCGAGGTAGTCGTCGGTGAACCCCCAGAAGAAGCGTTCGATCGCATCGAGCGCGCTCGTGTGGTCGTAGTCCTCGAACGCCGTCGTCGCGCGCTCGACGACCTCGGAAAGCTGCGCGAGCATCGAGCGGTCCAGCGGGTCCGAGATCTCGCCGGGCGTCCCCTCGAGCGAGAGGGCGAACCTCGAAGCGTTCAGGATCTTGATCGCGAGTCGCCGCCCGATCCGCATCTGCTGCTCGTCGAACGTAGCGTCCAGGCCGAGCCGCGCGCTCGCCGCCCAATACCGGACCGCGTCCGCTCCGTACTGCTCGAGCGGCTCGATCGGAACGACGACGTTGCCCTTGGACTTCGACATCTTCTTGCGGTCCGGATCGAGGACGAACCCGCTGATCGCGGCGTCGGTCCACGGCAACGAGTCGTGCTCGAGGTGCGACTTCAACACGCTGTAGAACAGCCACGTCCGGATGATCTCGTGGGCCTGCGGCCGCAGATCCATCGGGAACACGCGGCCGAACAGGTCCGGGTCGTCCTCCCATCCGCCCGCGATCTGCGGCGTGAGGGAGGACGTCGCCCACGTGTCCATCACGTCGGGGTCGCCCACGAACCCTCCCGGCGCGCCGCGCTGGTCCTCGCTGAACCCGTCCGGCACGTCGCTCGACGGATCGACGGGCAGACGGCTCTCGGCCGGCAGCAGCGGCCGCGTGTGGTCGACCGTCCCGTCGTCGCCGATCGGGTACCACACCGGGAACGGGACGCCGAAGAACCGCTGGCGGCTCACGCTCCAGTCGCCGTTCAATCCCCCGACCCAAGAGGCGTACCGCGCCCCCATGTGGGCCGGATGCCACCGGAGCTCGCGGCCGCGTGCGAGCAGCGCTTCCCGGAACTCGAGCGTCTTGACGAACCATTGCCGGCTCGAGACGACCTCGAGCGGCCGCTCCCCCCGTTCGTAGAACTTGACGGCGTGCCGAACCGGCTTCGGATCGCCGACCAGCTGGCCGGCGTCGCGCAGCAGCTCTGCGATCCGCGCCCGCGCCTTGCGTGACGGGAGACCCGCGAGCCGCTCATGGGCGGCTCGCGCCGCCTCGACGTCTCGCGACGGCCACCCGGGCTCGCCCCAGCGCGATGGAGCGATCGCTCCATCGCGCGTGACGACGACGCGCGCGGGCAGCTTCAGCTCGCGCCACCAGGTGACGTCGGTGATGTCGCCGAACGTGCAGATCATCGCGATACCGGTGCCCTTGTCGGGGTCCGCGAGCTCGTGGGCGACGATCGGGACGTCGGCCCCGAACAACGGCGTGACCGCTCCGCGACCGACGAGCGGGAGGTACCGCTCGTCCGAGGGGTTCACGACGAGCGCCACGCACGCGGGGATGAGCTCGGGCCTGGAGGTCTCGATCTCGACCGAGCCCGAGCCGTCGGCGAGGTCGAACCGCACGCGGTGGTACGCCCCATCGATCTCGCGGTCTTCGATCTCGGCCTGCGCGACGGCCGTCTGGTAGTCGACGTCCCACATCGTGGGCGCCTCGGCTTGGTACGCGAGCCCACCGTCGAGAAGCCGAAGGAACGCCCGCTGCGACGCCCGGCGCGAGCGCTCGTCGATCGTCGTGTACGTCTGCGTCCAATCGACCGACAGCCCGAGCATCCGGAACAGCTCCTCGAACGACTTCTCGTCCTCGACCGTGAGGCGTTCGCAGAGCTCGATGAAGTTGGGCCGCGAGACGGCGACCAGCTCGTCGTCGGGCCGGTCGAGCGCATCGACGTCGAAGGTCGGGTCATACGGGAGCGACGGGTCACAGCGGACGCCGAAGTAGTGCTGGACGCGTCGCTCGGTCGGCAGACCGTTGTCATCCCAGCCCATCGGGTAGAAGACCATCTTGCCGCGCATCCGCTGGAACCTCGCGACCAGGTCCGTGTGGGTGTACGAGCAGGCGTGCCCGACGTGCAGCGTTCCGCTCGCCGTCGGGGGCGGCGTATCGATCGCGAAGATCTGCTCGCGCGTGTTCGACCGGTCGAAGCGATAGGTCCCGGCGGTCTCCCACCACTCGTCCCACCGGGCCTCCAGGCCCTCCAGGCTCGGCTTCTGAGGGACGTCCATCGCGCGGGAGTCTAAGCGATGCCCCCGCACTCACCCGGCGCATCCGGCGGCACCGAGCAGACGCGGCGGGTCTCAGCCCTTCATGAACTGCAGGACCGGAGTGCCGTCCGCATCGTTCATCGACATGGAGCGGCCGCTGATGCGGAAGCTCCCCACCTGCGAGAGCAGCTCAAGGTAGCGAGCCTCGACGGCCATGACGTCCGGCGAGCACGCCATCTCCGTGCCGCTGATCGGGCCGAACGAGATCTCGTCCCCCGTGGCCTCGTAGGAGGCGTTGTACGTGTTGCAGCCGGAGACCCCGCTGATGGACGAGCCGTCGAACTCCGCGTTCACCCGCCTACCGACGATCTGCGTTTCCCCCTGGGCGTCCACCATCTGCGTCAAGACCCAGGACGCACCCTCGAGGGCCGCAGGGTCCTGCTCATCGGTGGATCCTCCGTCGTCCCCATCACCACCGCACGCGGGCAGGAGGGCCAGCATCGCTGCCAGGGCGGCAGCGACGGCGGCGCGTCTCACGCGCTGCGTTCCTGGCGCTGGCGCTTGGGGGTCTCCTTCAACGGCACCAGCGTCGGGTTCACCTTGGTCTTGACGACCTCGGCGTCGATGACGCACTTGTTGACGTCCTGACGCGAGGGCAGCTCGTACATCGTGTTGAGCAGGACCTCTTCCATGATCGCCCGCAGGCCGCGCGCACCCGTCGCGCGAAGGATCGCCTGGTCGGCGATCGCCTGGAGCGCGTCGTCGGTGAACTCGAGCTCGACGCCGTCGAACTCGAAGAACTTGTGGTACTGCTTCACCAGCGCGTTCTTCGGCTTGGTCAGGATGTCGACGAGCGCGTTCTTGTCGAGGTTGTGGACGTTGGTGATGACGGGCAGCCTGCCGACGAACTCGGGGATCAGGCCGTACTTCAGCAGGTCCTCGGGAAGCACCTGACCCAAGATCGCGCCGATGTCCTTGTCCTCGACGCGGCGGACGTCCGCGCCGAACCCGATCCCACGCGAGCCGATCCTGCTCTCGACGATCTTCTCGAGGCCGGCGAACGCCCCGCCGCAGATGAACAGCACGTTGGTGGTGTCGATCTGGATGAACTCCTGGTGCGGGTGCTT
>JBMDWR010000063.1:0-2013 GCA_048594645.1 Actinomycetota bacterium | reverse complement strand
TACCCGGAACCGCGACGGACGGCTCCGGAGGAGTAGCGTCCGGCCCGGCCTACCCTCCCTTCCACGCGGGCGTGCCCGCGGGGCCGGGCCGGACCCTGGTCCGGTCTCTACTCCTCCAGAAGGTCCGCGAGCTGCCTCGCGTTGTTGACGGCGAAGTCCCGGTAGCAGTTGTTCATGAGGATGTGCGTCTCACGTGTCTGGCCCGAGACGTCACGGATCCGTGGGACCCATTCCTTCAGCTCCTGCTCCGAGTACTCGTAGCGGAAGCGCTCGGAGGCGCTCACGTTCTTCTTCGCCCAGACCTCCGGGTCTCGCCCATGGAAGCGGACGAGCGCGAGGTCCTCGGCGGTCGCCGCCGCGATCGGTGGGATGCTCGAGTCGAACCCCTGCGGCATGTCGACGCAGACCAGCGGCAGGTCGTGCCGCTCGAGGAACGACAGCGTCTCCTCGGCGTTGCGTTCCTCCAGCCACGACCTGTGCCGGAACTCCACGGCGATCCGGAAGTCCTTCAGGCGCTCGGCCGCCTCGACGATGTAGTCCTTGTTCCTCCGCCCGATCACGAACCATTGGGGGAACTGGAAGAGCACCGCACCGAGCTTGCCGGCCGAGTGCAGCGGCATCAGCGCGTCGTGGAAGCGCTGCCAGACCTCGTCGACGATCTCGTCGGGAAGGTTCTCGCGGTACAGGTTCTTCTTGCCGGCGACGTCTTCGGGGAGTAGGTCCGACAGGTCCTTGTACAGGGACTCCCGCTTGGTCGGGTGGTTCGTCAGCAGCGAATACGCCTTGATGTTGAACGTGAAGTCCTTCGGCGTTCGGTCGATCCACAGCACCGCGTTCTTCTCGTTGGGTGGGAAGTAGTACGTCGAGTCGACCTCGACGATCGGGAACTGCGACGCGTAGTAACGGAGCCGTGCTTCGGCACTCTTCGCCTCGGGCGGGTAGAAGTGGCCGTCCTTGACGAGGGTCGGGTCGGTCCAGCTGGCGGTGCCGACGAGGATCCGGCTCATGGCCCGTAGCCTACGAAGTGGTGGACGATGTCGACGGCCGCGCCGGCAGGGCGCGGCCGTCGCTCTCCGGGTGTGCCGTTCCGCTAGCTAGTCGTCGCCGTGGTCGTCGTAGCCGCGATCATCGCTCCCGTGATCGTCGCCGCCGTGGTCGTCGCTCCCGTCGCCACCATGGTCGTCGCCCCCGTGGTCATCGCCGTCTTCGCCCCCGTGGTCATCGCCGTCGTCGTCGCCGTGGTCCTCGGCTTCCTGGCCGCCGCCCAGGCACTCGGGGTCGTTGGCGTGCTCGGCTTCATCGCAGTTGCCACGCACGTCGACGCCTGGGGTCGAGGCCTGCGTCGTCGACGTCGCGCTCGTCTTCGAGGCGCTCGCCGTTCTCGACGCGCTGGTGGTCGGCGTCGTGGTCGTGTTGGTGCTGACCGTCGGCGTCGATGGTGATGGTGTGTCCGAACCCTGAGCGAGCGCCACGACGCCCAGCCACACGGTCAGCCCGAACGCAGCCACGATGCCCGCGTACCGAAGGATCTTGCTCATCCGAACCCCTCCTTCTGTCGTTCGATCGGAACGACTCCACCGTAGGAGGGACGGCGTTACGGATAGGACAGTCGACCGCTAAGACCCGCTAAAGGATCGGAGTCAATCGTCCTCGTGCTCGTCGTCGGAGCCGGAGCCCGACCCGGACGAGTCATCGTGTTCGTCGTCCGAGCCGCTCCCCGAGTTGTCCGAGCCCGACGAGTCATCGTCCGTCGACCCACCGCCTGAGCCGCTGTCGTCGGAAGAGCCGACATCATCGGGATCCGGCTCGGCGGTGTGGGTGCGATCGTCGTCGGCATCGTCGCGATCCCCGCTTGCCGTGGGCGTCGCCGATGGCAGCGTGATCGCGGGCACGCCGGCGGGCTGCGAGATCTCCTGGCCCGCGATGGCGAACGCGCCGAGCGTGAGCACGATCGCGATCAGGAGTCCGCCCACACCCCATGCGATCGCCCTGAGCACACGCCTGTTCATGGAA
>JBMDWR010000062.1:0-31023 GCA_048594645.1 Actinomycetota bacterium | reverse complement strand
GCCGCGACGCCGATCGCACAGACCACGCCGGCCGCCGCGAGCAGCAGGTACGCGACGGCGAGGCCCGGCCGCCGCCCCAGACGGTCCATCACCTTGCCGAACGCGAACGCGCCGGCCGCCGCCGCGATGAAGTACGCGCCGTTCACGATGCCGACGGCACCGTCGCGTCCCGTGATGTCCGCGGCCGCGACGCTGCCGACGATCAGCAGGACGGGGAAGGTCATGGCCGAGAGCCCCTGCGCGGCGGCGAGCAGCACGGTGTTCCGGCGAACGTACCGGCTGCGCTGATCGCGAAGGGCCGCAGGCGGCGTGATCAAGTGATCTCGATCATCTTCTCGCGGACGGCATACACGACGGCTTCCATGCGCGAGTGGAGATGGAGTTTCTCGAGGATGTTGCGGATGTGGTTCTTGACGGTGTTCTCGGAGATGAACAGCTTGCCCGCGATGTCGCGGTTGTTCAGACCCTGAGCGACGAGGCGCAGGACCTCCATCTCACGGTCGGTGAGCCTCGGCGTCGGCATCGGAGGCTTCTCGTCCGACGCCTTGCTCATCGCCGCGAACTCCGTGAGGAGCTTGCTGGCCATCGATGGACTGATCCGCGATTGACCGGCCCACACCGAGCGGATCGCGTCGGCCACTTCCTCGATCGGGATCTCCTTCAGCAGGTAACCGGAGGCGCCGGCCTTGATCGCCTCGTAGAGGTCGGCTTCGTCGTCGCTGATCGTGAGCATCAAGATCTTGACGTGCGGCAGCGCTTCCTTGATCTCCCCGGCCGCTTCGATCCCCGAACGCTTGGGCATCCGGACGTCCATCAGGATCACGTCCGGCATCAGCTCTTGCGCCCGACCGATCACCTCCTCGCCATCGGACGCCTCGCCGACGAGCTCCAGGTCGGGTTCGGTCTGGAGCACCGTCTGGAGCCCGCGACGGAACAGCGCGTGGTCGTCACACACGAGCACGCGGAGCTTCTCCGGACCCTCCGACGCTGAGCCCCCTGCCGCCGCCTTGGCACTGGCCTTCGCCGTCATCGCGCGCTCTCCGCCCTCCGCTGCACGGGCCCTTCCGGCGATCGCGCGGATCTTACGCGACCGGCCCCTGCCTTCCGACGCGTCCTGCGGCGTTCGTGATGGTCGCGTATCTGCCGCTCCAGGCGTTCGGCGACCACATCGAGTGCCGAGTCGACGTCCTTGGCATCGGCCGTCGCCCGGTACGTCTTCCGAGGGGTCGCCGCGACCGCCTCGACACGGTGGGCGCCGCCCTGCCTCGGGTTCTTCTCCTGGAAGATCTCCACCTCGAGACGCGTGAGCTTGGGCTCGATGCGTTCGAGGCGGGAGAGCTTGTGCTCGGTGACGCGGCGGAGGCGCTGGGCTACGCGCTCTCCGCGCCCGATCAGGACGAACTCCATACCTGCCTCCGTACACTCAACTCGCGGCGCGGGGAGCGGGCTCGCGTCCGGCTGACCTGGTCTTTGTCCCCACATCCGCCTGCCGGAGTGATCGCCGCCCACAGGACGGCTTCGCACCCTCTCCCGGCGAGGTCTCCCCCGCCTGGGCAGGACTTACATCTAAACCGCGCCATGCTCACCGACCAAGGGTCGGCTTACGTGGGTCGCTTCGCCCGCGGCTGGCATCGACTGCCGGGGAACCACTCCCCGGGGCAACCACAGACCCGGACGCGAACCCGGAGCGAGTATACGGGGACGCCCCATGCGGGCGAAGCGACGACGCGCGGCTGGGTCGCCTCGTCGAAGCCGACGACCGCGCCGCCGTCAGCAAACCGATCTCGGCCGCGCCGAAGGCCCTCAGCGCCTCGGCGCACGCCGCGCCGGTCGCGCCGGTCGTCAGCACGTCGTCGACCAGCAGGACGCGAGCCGGCGGGTCGCCGGCGCACGCGAACGTTCGACGCATCGCCTCGCGCCGGGCCGAACCACCTCGACGCGCCTGCGGCCCGGGATCGCCGATCCGCCGCAGGAGCGGCGTGGCGGGGACGTCGAGGCGCGACGCGACGGCGAGCGCAAGCGCCTTGGCCTGGTCGTAGCCCCGCGAGGCGAGCCTCCGGCGGGAAAGCGGAACCCACGTCACGGCGTCCGGCATCCACTCGGCTTCCGGCCAGACCTCGACCATCGCCGCGGCGAGGGCGTCGGCGACCGAACGCCAGCCCCCGAACTTCAGCCGATGGACCGCCCGCCGGACCGGACCGTCGAACCCGAACGGGGCCCGGGCCACGCTGATCGCGTCTGGTGGGCAGTCGGAGCATCCCTCGAGGCTCCGAACGGTCGGCGCCCCGCAACGCTCGCACCATGGAGGCGTGAGCGGCACGATCTGGTCGCGACACGTTGGACAGAACGGCCACGGACCCGAGCCGCAGCCCGCACACCGTGCCGGGAACAACGCGTCCAGCAACGGCCCGAGCACGCGCGGACGATAGCGGCGAGCACCGACATCGGGATCAGGGAAGCGGCACGTCGAGCTCGCCCTGCGATCCACGCCCCCGGCCCCTGATCTCGATGCGCAGCACCGTGTCGGTCCGGAGCACGGGGTACGCCGTCACCTTGCCGCGACCGGTCGCCTCGTCGAGCTCGAGATCGAGGACGTCCAGTCGCCGTCCGTCCGCGAGCAGCTTCACGGTGACGGGCCCCGGCGGGTCGACGCTGAGGTGCAGCCTGATCGAGTCGCCGGCGCAGTCCAGCTGCTCGACGTCGACGTTCGCGTCTCCCGCCCGAACGCGCCGTCCCACCTTCACCTGGCCGCGACGGACGGTCGCCCGCGGCCACGGGACCGAGAAGCGCCGTCCGCCGTCGTACTCGGCTGGCGACCCGTCCACCTCGACGTCACAGACGAGCGTGTACCAGCCGGGGTCGAGCTCGGTCAGCGAGAGCTCGAAGGGCACGAACACGTCGCGATGCGGTGCGACGTTCAGCGCGACCGGCGCGAGCGGCGCCGGGCTCGACCAGCCCGTGCCCACGCCGGCGACGCGCGCGCCCTGCAGGACCACCTGATGCGGATCCGCGTCCTCCCCGCGGAGGATGAACGCGCCCTTGATCGTCGCCGGGAACCGCTCGAACCGCGCACGGACGGAGATCGGATCGCTCACGCGGACCGCTCCCCGCCCCTGGCAACCACCTCGGTCAGGTCCCCTGCTCCCACGAGCCCAGGTAGCGTTCCTGCTCGGCGGTGAGCTCGTCGATCTCCACGCCCATCGCCTGCAGCTTGAGCTTCGCGACCTCGGCATCGATCTCGTGCGGCACCGGGTACACGCCGGGTTCCAGCGACCCGTGCTCCTTCACGATCCACTCCACGGACAACGCCTGGTTGGCGAACGACATGTCCATGACCGCGGCCGGGTGCCCTTCGGCGGCGGCCAGGTTGACCAGTCGGCCCTCGCCGAGCAGGTGCAAGCGCCGGCCATCCCCCATCGTGTACTCGTCGACGAACCCCCGCAGGCGCCGGACGCGCCCGTTCGAGAGCTCGGCGAGCGCGCCCTTATCGATCTCGACATCGAAGTGGCCGGCGTTGGCGAGCACCGCTCCGTCCTTCATCACCTCGAGGTGCTCCCGCCGGATCACGCTGGTGTCCCCGGTGACGGTCACGAATACGTCTCCGATCCTCGCTGCCTCGCGGAGGGGCAGCACGCGATACCCCTCCATCGCGGCCTCGAGCGCGGGCAGCGGGTCCACCTCGGTCACGATGACCTGCGCCCCCATCCCACGAGCACGAGACGCGACGCCGCGTCCGCACATCCCGAAGCCGGCGACGACGAACGTGCGACCCGCCAGCAGGAGGTTCGTCGCCCGCATGATGGCATCCACCGTCGACTGCCCCGTACCGAACCGGTTGTCGAACAGGTGCTTGGTATCGGCGTCGTTGACCGAGACGATCGGGTACCGAAGTGCACCGTCGGTCGCCATCGCGCGCAGCCGGATCACGCCCGTCGTCGTCTCCTCGGTGCCGCCGAGGACCTCGCCCACCTGGTCCGCGCGTTCGCGGTGCAGGAGCGAGACGAGGTCGGCTCCGTCGTCCATCGTGATGCGCGGGTGGAGGTCGAGCACGGACTGGATGTGACGATAGTAGGTCTCGTTGTCCTCACCCTTGATCGCGTACACGTCGATGCCGCCCTGCTCGCACAGCGCGGCCGCGACGTCGTCCTGCGTCGACAAGGGGTTCGAGGCGCACAGCGCCACCTCGGCCCCGCCCGCGCGCAGCGTCTCGACGAGGTTCGCCGTCTCGGTCGTGACGTGCAGGCAGGCCGCGATCCGAACGCCGTCGAGCGGCCGCTCCTTCTCGAACCGAGCCCTGATCAGCGCGAGCACGCCCATCTCGCCGGCGGCCCAGTCGATCCGTTCGCGCCCCTTCGGCGCGAGCCCCAGGTCCTTCACGTCGCAGTCCATGTCCCCACCTTCCCGTCGAGAGCCATCTCAGAAACGATCCAAGAGCTCGAGCACAACGTGACCGATCGTCCCGGCCACCGCGTTGGAGGCAGCCAGCACCTCTTCGTGCGAGACCTCGGCGCCCGCAGCATTGGTCGCGAACGCGAGACCGAGCACGCGCATGCCGAGCGCACGCGCCACCACGGCCTCCGGCACCGTCGACATCCCGACGACCGAAGCGCCGAGCCGGCCCAGCATCCTCGTCTCGGCGGGCGTCTCGTACGAGGGCCCCGGCAGCGCGGCGTAGGTCCCCTCGCGCACACGAGGATCGCCGCCGCTCTCCTCCACGTGCCCCCTCGCGGCCTCGAGCGCCGCGTCCGCCAGCTGGGCGTCGTAGACGTCCGAGAGGTCGACGAACGCCGGGGACCCGTCCGGGTACCGCCATCCCGAGAGCGGGTTCGCCCCCATCAGGTTCAGGTGGTCGCGGAGCACGACGAGCGATCCGCCTTCGATGTCGGGATCGATCGCGCCCGTCGCCGCCGTGAGGACCATCGTCCTCGCGCCGAGCTCGGCCGAGACGCGCGAGGTGATCGAAGCCATCGCCATGCCGTGACCCTCGTAGAAGTGGATGCGCCCCAGGAAGACCACCAGGGCGCGCTCGCCGACCTCGCCGATCCACAACCGTCCGGCATGACCCGCGACGGTGGGAGGAGGGAACCCCGGCAGATCGCCGTACGGGATCTCGAGCCCGCCGTCCCTCGCCGCCGCGCGGATCGCCTCCACGGCGCCGGACAGACCGGAGCCGAGGACGACGCCGGCGACGGGCCAAACCGCCGTGCGCTCTCGGACGGCATCGGCGATCCGCTCCGGTACGCCGTCGCCGGGCGAGGGCAGCCGCCGAACCTCGGTCATGGTTCTGCCAACGCGCGCTTGAGGCTGGCGATCGCCTCGATCGGCGAGGGGTCCACGCCACGCACGAGCGCGAGGTACGTCGTCACGAGGTCGCCGAACAGCACCAGCGTGAGCAGCTGCGCGAGCGGCGATCGGCCGCGGGCATGGATCTCTCGAACGAGCGCGCCGGAGCCCCGTGCGATGTCTTCGGAGAGCGGGAAGCGGGAGGAGACGTCGCGGTGCTCCCCGGGATGCCGAAGCCCCAGCACCGCGAAGCCCTCGCCACGCCCGCGCGACCATCCGACGACCTCGTTGTGGTCGAGCTCGGGGAGCGACGACGCGAACGCAGGCACCTTGGCGTTCTCGTTGAACTGCGTCTTCCAACGCGTGGCCGCCACGCGGCCGATCCCCTCCGCGCCCCAGATCACCGGGACGCGACCCCCCAGGGCGACGGCCAGTTCCTTCGCCGGGTTGCCGGTCGACGGGACGTCGGGCCCGATCTCATCGAGCAGGCGCTCCATCTGGCGCGCGGCCTCGTCGACGTCGCCGGCGAACGCCTGCGAGACGCCCATCGCCTCCAGCGCGCCCAGCACGCCGAACGTCAGGTAGCCGACGGCCGCGCGCGGCATGTAGCCCCCGGGGACGAGCACGCGTCCGAGGTCGAGCTCGCGGGCGCGTTCGGCGAGCCGTCCGCCGGACGTGATCGCGACCGTCCGGCAGCCGCGGACGACGGCCTCCTCGAAGGCCTCGAGCGTCTCGGCCGTCTCGCCGGAGAAGGAGGAGGCCATGACGAGCGTGTGCGGCCCACAGAACTCGGGCAGCTCGGGACCGCGGACGACCGTCACCGGGAACCGGAGCCGGGGGGCGGCCAGCGCGGCGAAGACGTCGCCGGCCACGGCCGAGCCGCCCATGCCGCAGATGGCGACCGCCGCGACGCCACCTGCGTCGGGGAGGCCTTCGGCCGCGAGCCCCATGCGGTAGCCGTCGCGGCACTGGGTGGGGAGGCCGACGACCGCGTCGAGCATCCCGCCCGGATCGACGGCGCCCATGGCCGTCCGGTCGTCGAGACCCGTCAACGGCCCTTCTTCTTGCCCGTCGAGCCTCGCGGCTTGCGTCCCGTCCCGGGCTTCTCGGCCTCGTCGATCAGCATCACCGGGATACCGTCCCGGACGGGATAGCGGTATCCGCACATGCGGCACTCCAGGACCTCGGGATCCAGCTGGTGGTCGAGCTCGCCGCGGTCGTTGGGGCACACGAGGATCTCCAGCAGCTCGGCATCGAGCGTCACGGCGTACCTCCCTCCGCGTCACGCGGCTCGCCCGAGGACGCGTCACCCCGGATCAGGCGCAGCACCTCGGCGGTCTTCTCGTTCAACAGGTCCTCGGTCCTCGCCTCGACGTTCAACCGAACGAGCGGCTCGGTGTTGCTCGGGCGGACGTTGAACCACCAGTCGTCGAACTCTACCGTCAGGCCGTCGGTCCGGTCCTGTCGACCCTCGCCGTACGCCGACGCGATCTCCTCGATCTTCGACGACTGGTCGTGCACCTCGGAGTTGATCTCGCCGGACGCGCGGTACCTGCGGAACGGCGCGAGCATGTTGGACATCGGCTCGGCCGAACGCGACAGCTGCTCGAGCGCGACGACGGCGGCGATCAGGCCGGAGTCGGCGCGGTAGTTGTCCCGGAAGTAGTAGTGGCCTGAGTGCTCCCCGCCGAACACGGCTCCCGTCTCGGCCATCACCTGCTTGATGAACGAGTGACCCACGCGCGTGCGGACGGGCGTTCCGCCGTGCTCGCGGATCACCTCCGGCACGGCCCACGAGCAGATCAGGTTGTGCACGACGGTCGCGCCGGGGTTCCGGTCGAGCAGCGCGGCGGCGACCAGCGCGGTGATGTCCGAGCCGCTGACGCCTTCGGCTCGTTCGTCGACCAGGAAGACGCGATCGGCGTCGCCGTCGAACGCCAGGCCCACGTCGGCACCCCTCGCCAGGACCTCGCGTTTGAGGTCGCGCTGGTTGGCGGGGTCGATCGGGTCGGCCGGATGGTTCGGGAACGTACCGTCCAGCTCGGCGAACAGATGGATCAACGTCACGGGCAGGCGCTCGAACACCGGCGGGACGACGAGGCCGCCCATGCCATTCGCCGTGTCGGCGACCACGGTGAGCGGGCGCATCGCGTCGACGTCGATGAACGAGAGCACGTGCTCCACGTAGGCCTCGAGCACATCGCGTCGCTCGATCGACCCCGTCACCGCGTTGGACGTGTCCGGGTGCGCCTGCGCCAGGGCGCGGATCTCGCCGAGGCCGGTGTCCTGTCCGACGGGTTTCGCGCCGGGGAGGCAGAACTTCATGCCGTTGTACTCGGGCGGGTTGTGGCTGGCCGTCACCATCACACCGGCGACGTCGAGCGAACCGGAGGCGAAGTACAGGAGATCCGTGGAGGCGAGGCCGATGTCCACGACGTCGACACCCCGCGATGCGATGCCCTCGCTCAGCGCGGCCGCGAGCGACGGCGATGACGGACGGCAGTCGCGGCCGACGGCTACGGCGCGCGCGTTGGACCACTCGCCGAACGCCGCCCCGATCGACCGGGCGACGTCGTCGTCGAGCTCGTCGGGAACGACGCCACGAACGTCGTACGCCTTGAAGATGCGAGCGAGATCACGGTGCGGCGACACGGTCACCGCATCGTACTGAACCCCCGGTCGTTCAGGATCGCTGCTGGAGGACCGACCCGATCACCGAACGCAGCGGCACGCTCTGGCCGTCGCGGTACCACCACTTCGCTTCGCACATGTGGCACGTCGTGAAGGCGAGGTCGTTCGAGCTGACGGTCATCGTGATCGTGATGAGGTCTCCCTGGTGGCAGACGGGGCAGGTCCCCTCCCGCTTGCCCTCGATGGGTGTTCCGTCCATGCGTTCAATCCTCGGCCGGAACGACACCTCGAGGACATAGCACGTCGCTCTCAGATCCGATCGCTCGGCCGGGCCCCTGCCGGGTCCTCCATCGGGCCGGGCGCGGACCCTTTCGGGGGACGCATGTCTCGCACGGTCAAGCAGATACGGCGTCCGGAGACGCGGTCAGGCCGAGATCGGTGAGGGCCTGCGGTCCGAGACGGTCCACCCGAGGGGCGGGGTGAGCCGCGCGAGATGATCCGCGCAGAGCTCGACGAGTTGCGACTCGGAACCGATCACGAGGTCCACGATCTCGACGGTCCTCAGGTCGTAGCGCAGGAGCGCCGTCGCGCGGGCGGGCTCCGAGCAGCCGATGCGGCCGCACCGTCTCATGGGGGCGATCGTAGTTGACGTAGGCGCGATCGCAAGCAACGACCCGCGTTCCGTCGTGGCTCGTTGCGCGCGCGGTTACGGCTTGATGATGACCCGGGCGCCCTCGTCGACCAGCCCGAAGAGCTCCTCGGAGTCCGAGATGTGCATCCGGATGCATCCGTGCGAGGCGTACGTGCCGATCGAGTCCGAGTTGTAGGTGCCGTGGATCCGGATCCCGGGGGCGTTCAGGTAGATCGCGCGCGTCCCGAGCGGGTTGCCCGGCCCGGGGGCGATGACCGGCGGGAGACCGGCTCCCCACGAGTCGAGCGCCGGGTTGTACCAGGTCGGGTTCTCCCGCTTGTCGATGACCTCCCACATCCCGACCGGCGTCGAGTAGCCGGGTGCCGCCGTCGCGACGGGATAGTCGTTCACGACCTTGAGGCCCTCGTACAGGTACAGGTGGTTCTCGGAGAGGTCGACGACGATCGACTGGCCGAGCGCGTTGGTCGTGACCGTCGGCTCGACCGTCCGAACCGGGACCTGCACCTGATCGGCGCGTTCGGCGAGCGCGTCGAGGATCCGCCCGGTGGCCGCCTTCACGGCGAGCTCCTGTCCCGTGTGCGAGCGGCGGATGACGAGTTCGTCCCCGACCAGCGCGAACCGCGCGTTCACCGCGGGAACCGAGACCTCGTCGAAGGCCTGCTGAACGAACTCCTTCACCCCCGCGCGATCGGACACGTAAGGCAGGTCGAGCGAGACGTCGACGGGCACGTCGCGCAGCCGGTGGTAGACGCGCGAGGCGAACGACATGTCATCCGCGATGGCGAACGCGCGGTCGACGGATCCCTCGACGTCGGCCGTCATGCCCAGCGACGCCGGCGTCACGATCCAGGAACGGCCGGCGGCCTCGACGGAGAGATCGCTGAAGAGCGTGTCCTCGGCGTGCGCGCGAAGCGTGCGAACGGCTTCGGCCCGCCGCATGCCGCCGACGTCCACGCCCGCGACGCTGATGCCCGGCAGGATGCGGTCCGACGCCGTCGCGTCGTACCGGTAGGCGGCGTAGGCCGTTCCCGCGGAAAGGAGGAGGAGGACGCCCAGCACCACGCCTGCGGCGATCCACCGCCGTCCCCGCCGATGCTTCGCTCGTGCCACGCGTCCGTCTCCCGTCCGTTCGGCGTGCTCCGGTCGTTGCCGGAGAACACATCATGATAGGCGATGAGAGGCCGTTCTTCCCGCGTCCAGAGCCGGGCGCTCCGCCCTACGGCACCGCGATCCCCAGCGCGACGGCGTACGTGGCGACGCCCTCGGGACCGAGCGAATACGACGCCGATGCCGGTATGAAGGTTCCCGAAGACGCCTCGGCCAACACCCCCACCTCGGGCGCGAGCCGGAGGAACGCCTCGGGGGCTTGGACGGTGCTGCCGGGTTCGACCGTCACGCTCACCTCGTCGGCCGGTCCCGGCGCCAAGTACCGAAGCGTGATCACGGCCGGCTCCGAGCCCGGGTTGGAAAGGACGAGCCCGGGGTTCGACGGGTCACCCGCCACGGCGGGGAGCACGACCCATGCTGCCGACGGTTCAGCCCCCGTCACGGCCGCCTGATCCGAGGCGGTGCCGAAGGTCCTGCGAACGGCGGCGATCTCGTCGCCCTTCACGTCCAGCTCGATCGACGTCGTCCCCGACGTCGCCGACAGGAACGTCCGCGCGGCGCTGTTCGGGATGCCGGAGTCCGAGAGCCCCGCGAACGGCTGGGACGCTCCATCGCCCACGATGTCGCCGGCCAGCGTGACGCGCTGGTCGTCGGTCGTCGCGGCGGCGTTCATCACGATCAGCTGCGACCTGCCCGCGTCGGCACCGCCCGGGAAGGTGAGGCTCGGAGGCGGGACGCCCAGGTACCCGAGCGCCGACCTGATGCCTCCCGTGCCCGACACGCCCAGCGTGGCGGCCGCCACCCGGCCGACCGAGACGCGCACGAGCGAGGACACGGTCGGCTCGCCGAGGACGACGTCGTTCACGTTGAACGCGACGCTTCGGAACGGTCGAAGGACGACGTCGGTGAGCGAGCTGTGCTGGACCGGCTCCTTGCGCTCGGACAGGAGCGTGATCGAGAAGACCGCCTCGCGGGCAAACGGGTTCATCACGACCACGAAGTCGGCGTCGCCTTCGGTCTGCGTCGTGCCGTCCGGAAGCAGCCACCGCTGACCCGCGGCCGGCGCGCACGGCTCGACCGCGACGCCGCCCTCGCCTCCTCCGGCATGGGCGAGCCATCCCACCGCGACCCAGTCGCCGAACCACTCGACGATCGACGCGCTCCCCCTGCCCTCGGCCGGGACCGGGAAGCGCGCGAACGAGCCCGGCTCGAGCTCGAACGTCTCCGGCTCGGCCGGCTTGTCTTTTCCCAGCGAGCGAACGCGCACCGTCGCCGTCCGCTCGCCGGGGTTCGCGACCTGAAGGAAGGCCTCCCAACCCTCGGGGCCGCCACCGTGCGGACACAGCCACACGCCGGACGAGACCGAGCGCGGTGTTCCCGGCTCGAAGTCCCTCGTGCCAAGCTCTCGGTCCGCGTACGCGGCGCCGGCCAGCAGCACGACGGGCACGAGGATCGCGACGAGCGTCTGGACCTTCCTCATGCCGAACCGGGCTTCCTCGTGATCCAGATGGCCGCGAGCCATAGGACGGCGAGCACGCCGAGTTGCACCGTTCGGATCCAGCCCTCGGTGAACGTCACGACCACGGGGCCGGCCTCGACCGGCGCGGCGATCGCCCACCCGTATCCGGCGAACGGCGTCCGGGCGTTCCCGGCGTTCTCCACGCGCCACCCGCCGTCGAACTGCTGGGCGACCACGACGTGCCCGTCGCCGCCCGCCTCTGCCTCGTACCGCTCGCCACCGCCGTCGAGGGCGTCGGCGTCGACGGTGGGCGAGGCCTCTACCGCTGCCGCGTCCGATGTCTCGGGCACGGGCGCGTTCGCGGAGACGAACGCCGTCGGCAGCGCAGCCGCGTTCCGGAAGATCGTGAGCCCGCCGGCGGGGACCAGGTCCAGATCGACCTGTCGCCGGAGCCGCTCGGCCGCGGCGTGCGGGAGATCACCCTCCTCGGCCACCACGAACCGGACGCCGAACTGTCCGAGCGAGGCACCCGCGTGCTGCGTCTGCCCCGCGAGCAGGTCGCCCAGCACGCCCTCGAGTTCCTCGTAACCGGCTCCCGAGCGCGCGCGGCCCTCATCCAGCGCCGTCACCCCGTCGCGCCCGGTCAGGCCGAACCGGACCGTCGCCTCGCCGGCCTCGGCCAAGCCGATCGGGTCGCCGCCGGGGGCCGGGAACCGGTCGCCGTTGGGCGCTCCGAGCCACAGGATCCGGAACTCGCCGGGCGCGGAGGCGACGACGGGCCACGCGGGCGGGAGCCCGCCCGGGCGCACGGCCCAGTCCCCGAACGTCACCTGCAGCGCCTGTCCGGCGAACCCCAGGCCGAGCACGACGGCGAGCAGGGCGGCCCCGATGTGACGAAGGCCGAACGCGTGGCGCTCCAGGGACGCGGCGAAGGTCGAAAGGCCGAGCGCGACGAGCGCCGACTCGGCGACGGCGGCGGCCGCGAGGAAGACCGGGGCGTTGGTGAGGAACTCGGGCAGCGCCCCGGCGACCGACGCCCAGGCGAGCACCGTGCCCGCGACCGCGACGAGCAGCGCGCGCCAGGCTCGACCGCGCTGAGGGTCCTGGACCCCCGCGAAGCAGATGACCGCGGCGATGGGCAGGAACGCCGCCACGCCCCAGGTGCCCGGGCCGCCGCCGGGCGCCAGGCGGAGCACCGACCAGACGTCGGGCGTCCCGATCTGCGAGGTGAGTGCAGACGCCGGATCGCCCGCCGCTCCAAGCACCACGGGGAAGGCGAGGAGGGCGGCCGCGACCGCCGCGAGCGCGACCAGCACGAGCCCACGACCGCGGCGCCGTCCGGCGAGCAGGTTCGCGGCCACGAACAGCGCCACCGCGAGCACGATCGACGGCGCGAAGGCGACCGCGATCGCGAGCGCGACCCCGAGTCCCACCCCCACGCGGACGCGCGGGCCCGAGAAACGAGCTCGGAAGACGGCGTCGACCCTGTCCCACAGAAGCGGGAGCAGGGCCACCGCCACGAGGAGCCCGATCCTGCCCTCGGAGAACGACCAGAGCACCGTGGCCGACAGGACGTAGGCGCCGGCCCCGACCACCGAGGCAGCGGGTGATGACGTCTCCCGAGCCATCGCTCGGTACATCGCGACCCCACCGAGCGCCGGCAGGACCCCGAGCAGCACCTTCTGCGCCGCCGCCGTGCTGCCGAACGCGACCCACGACACCGCCCCGAGACCGGCGAGCGCAGGGCTGGCGGGCTGCGCCCCGCCGAGCGCGGTGGTTCGGACCCCCGACACAAGCTCGCGGAAGAACGTCGCGACGTCGGCAGGGAACGCTGCGAGCGCACCCCCGGAGATGACCTCGGGCCCCACGAGGTGCCGAACGGCGAGCGCGCCGAGGGCGACCGCGAGGATGGAGCCGAGCAGCACCGGGTGCCCCGCCGCGACCCCGAGCGCGCGCCTCGAGAGAGGTCGCCCCTCCTCCTCGTCGGTCAGCTGCTCGAGACCCTCGTCCAGGAACTCCTCTGCCCGCTCGAACCAGCGGGGCAGCCGGAACGTCGAGGCCATGAACGGCCGGATCTTCCGGTCTGGGACCGAACGCACCGATTGCGCGCGGATCCGCCTTCGGAGCGTGCCCGACAGGTGCAGGAGGTTCCAGCCCCAGGCAGCGAGGAGATCGAAGGCATCCTCGAACCGTCGCGACAGCGCGAGGTAGAGGACGCGTGCGACCCCCAGCACGGTGTAGACGGGCAGGAGCCACAGGAGCGTCAGGACGCCGTAGTTCTTGAGCATCGAGGCCAGGCCGGCGCGTTCCGCGTGGTAGCGCGCGCTCCGGCGGCCGTGCTCGTCGATGCGTTCGGCGCGCGTCGAGGCGTCGCGGTGCCGGGCGGTCGCGAGCGGCGTCATCAGCACGCGGAACCCTGCCATCCGTGCCCGCCAGCAGAAGTCCAGGTCGTCGTGATGCCCGGCGAAGCGCTCGTCGAACGGACCCGTGCGCTGCCAGGCGTCGCGGGACAGGAGCATCACGGCGGAGGAGACGAACAGGACCTCCAGCACGCGGTCGTACTGGCCCTGGTCGAGCTCGCCGTCCTGCAAGGGCGTGTAGGGATGGCCGAACCGATCGGTGGAGCGCCCGACCTCGCGGAGGACCCGCGGCTGGTCCGAGTCGACGATCTTGGGGCCGACCACGCCGACGCGCTCGATGCCCTCCGCGGCCTCGAGCATCCGCTCGACGGCGTCGGGCGCGAGCGCCGTATCGTCGTGGACCGCCAGGAGGTAATCGGCGGCCTGAGCGGGAGCCAGCTGGGTCGCGGCAGCGAGGGCCCCGGCGATGCCACGGTCCTCGGCGAGCGACACGACGCGCCCCTCGCCCAGCGCCTGCCGCAGGAGCTCGAGCGTGCCGTCGCTCGAGCCGTTGTCGACCGCGACGACCCCGAGCCTGGAATGGGTCTGGGCCGCGAGCGCCTCCAGGGACCCGCGGAGCCAGCCGACCGCATCGCGCGTCACGAGGACGACGAGCACGCTCGGAGCGTGCACGTCCGTGGGGACCGAGGAGGGATCGACGGTGGTTGTCGCCATCAGCAGCGCCGGTAGGCGGCGCGCAGCCTAGCACGCGCGGACACGCGGAAGGGGGGCGAGGCCCCCCTTCCGAGATCCATCGGCGATCGACTACCGCTTCTTCGCGGTCCGTCTCTTCGCCGGCTTGCGCGCCGCGGTCTTCTTGGCCGCGGTCTTTCTACGCGTGGTCTTCCTACGCGTGGTCTTCTTGGCCGCCGGCTTGCGCGCGGCGGTCTTCCTCCGCGTCGTCTTCTTCCGCGTCGTCTTGCGCGCCGCCGTCTTCTTGGCCGCGGGCTTCCTCCGCGTGGTCTTCTTACGCGTCGCCTTCTTGGCCGCCGTCTTGCGCTTCGCGGTCGTCCGCTTCCTCGTCGCGGCCCCCTTCTTCGCCGCCGCCGAGCGCTTGGTGCTCTTGCGCTTGCGTGTGGCTGCTGCCTTCTTGGCGGCCGTCGACCTCTTCTTTGCGGGAGACATCGGTCACCCCCTTTCCATCTGTGTCAGGACGCCATGCGCTTCAGGCGTCGTCGTTCCCGTTCGCTCATCCCGCCCCACACCCCGTACCGCTCGTCGCGACGAAGGGCGTAGTTGAGGCACTCGATGCGAACCGGGCAGTCGGCACAGATCCGCTTCGCCTCCCTCGATGACCCTCCCTTCTCGGGGAAGAACACCTCTGGATCGTGCTGTCGGCACCGCGCTCGCTCCTGCCACGGGATGTAGTGATGCATGTGGGCCCCGCTCTCCTCCCGGAATCACATGCGTGTGATTCTGGGCTATCTTCTCCCCTGTTTGCAAGGGGAAAACTCGAGTTCCGGTGCATCTCCACATGCGTCCCCATGAGAATCGAATACGTGCTTGCGAACAGGTGCAAGGGGTTCGGGGAAGAATTTCGACGGTCTAGGTACTTGACGGAAGCGGTCAAGCAGGTAGACGGTATCAGCCGTTCAGCGGTTCTCAGCTCCCGATCGCGGTCGCCACGTCTCCGGGTTCGGTCGCGATATGTGCCTCGGACGGCTTGCGCTGCAAGCGTTCGTACGTGGTCGTGCGTTCGACGGGCGTGCGGCCGATCTCGACGATCGCATCGCAGATCTCTGCGGGCTCCATGCGGATCCCCCACTCGGCGCCAGCCATCCGACTGATCGTTTCCTCCATCAGCGTGCCGCCGAAGTCGTTGGCTCCGCCGTTCAGGATCGTCTGACACGCTTGCACGCCCATCTTCACCCACGACACCTGAACGTTGTGGATAACTCCGTCGAGGAGGATCCGCCCGACCGCATGCATCCGTCGGTTGTCATCGAACGACGGACCGGGCCGCGCCGTGCCGGCGAGATAGATCGGAGCGTTCTGGTGCACGAACGGCAACGGAACGAACTCGGTGAAGCCGCCCGTGTCTCGTTGGATGCGCGCCAGACGGCGGATGTGGAAAACCCAGTGCGGCGGCGCGTCCACGTGTCCGAACATGATCGTCGACGAACTTCTGATGCCGAGTCCATGCGCCGTTCGGACGATCTCCTCCCACGTGTCCGCCGGGAGCTTGCCCTTGGTGAGGACCCAGCGCACGTCGTCGTCCAAGATCTCGGCCGCCGTCCCGGGGATCGTTCCGAGACCGCGATGACGGCACTCCTGGAGGAACTCCACGAAGGAGATCCCGAGTTTCGACGAGCCGTTCATCACCTCCATCGGGCTGAAGGCGTGGATGTGGATGTCCGGCGCGGCGCCCTTCACCGCGTCCAGGAGGTCGAAGTAGAACGACCCGGGAAGGTCCGGGTGGATGCCGCCCTGCATGCAGATCTCGGTGCACCCCCAGGCGGCGGCCTCGCGCGCGCGCTCCGCGACCTCGGCGAGCGTGAGCGTGTAGGCCTCCGCGTCCACCTCGCGCTGTGCGAAGGCACAGAAGCGGCAACCGACGTAACAGACGTTGGTGAAGTTGATGTTCCGATTGACGACGTACGTGACGTCGTCGCCCACCGCCTCACGCCGCAGACCGTCCGCCACCTCGCAGAGCGTCTCGAGCGCATCGCCTCCGGCGCGGAACAGGGCGAGGGCCTGCTCGTCGGTGATCGGGCGGTGCGCCTCGGCGCCGGCCAGGGCGGCGCGGACGTCCGCGTCGAGCCTCGCCGGCGGCACGCGTTCGCTCCGCCAGGCGAGCGTCGCCGCGGGCATGTCCGCCTTCCCGTACACGATCTCGGCGTCGGCGCGCAGCCCCACCTCGGCGCCCTTGGCGAAGGTCAGGGCCGTCGACCTGGGCTTCCACGCGACCTCCGGGTCCTGCCACGGCTGCGGTTCCGGGGTCCGCCCTGGCACCGCCAGACCGTGCTCGTCGATCAGGGCCGCGAGGGGTGCCCGCATCTTCGCGGCCACGAAGACCTCGGGACGAAGTGCGAACTGCGGGTAGACCGTGAGGCGTTCGCGCAGCTCGAGGCCGCGTTCGGCGGTACGAGCGGCGAGGACGTCCAGCGCCGGCCATGGGCGTTCGGGGTTCACGTGGTCGGGCGTGAGCGGGGACACGCCTCCCCAGTCGTCGATGCCCGCCTCGAGGAGCTTCGCCTGCTGCTCGGGCTCGGACAGGTTGGGCGGGGCTTGGACGTGCATCCTCGGACCGAAGACGACGCGCGCCGTCGCGACCGTGGCGAGGAACTCCTCGTCGTCCGGCTCGTCCGCATCCTGCATCGCGGTCCCCGGCTTGGCCCGGAAGTTCTGGACGATGACCTCCTGGATGTGTCGGTACCTCCGATGGAGCTCGCGGATCGCCAGGAGCGAGTCCCCCCGCTCAGGGAGCGTCTCGCCGATGCCCACGAGGATCCCTGTCGTGAACGGGATCGCCAGGCGGCCCGCGTCCTCGAGCACGCGCAGACGGACCGCCGGGACCTTGTCGGGCGAACCGAAGTGCGGACCCCCGCGTCGCGACAGCCGATCGGACGTCGTCTCGAGCATCATCCCCATGGACGGAGCGACGTGGCGCAGCCGCGCCATCTCCTCGTACGACATCACCCCGGGGTTCAGGTGCGGCAACAGCCCCGTCGACTCGATCACGCGGATCGCGACCGCTCGGAGGTACTCGAGCGTCGAACCGTACCCGCGCTCGGCGAGCCACGCGCGTGCGAGCGGGTACCGCTCCTCGGGCCGGTCTCCCAGCGTGAAGAGCGCCTCCTTGCATCCCAGCCGGCGACCGGCGTCCGCGATCGCCACCACCTCGTCCGGTGACAGGAACGGGTTCTCGAGCTTGGCCGGCGGCTTGGCGAACGTGCAGTAATGGCAGTGGTCCCGGCACAGCATCGTGAGCGGGATGAAGACCTTGCGCGAATACGTGATCGTCCGCCCGTGTCCGAGCTCGCGGAGGCTCGAGGCGATCGACATCATCCGGCGGAGGTCGGCGCCGCGGGCAGACAGCAGCGCGTGCACCTCCGCGACCGAGAGCGCCTTACCGGCGGCCGCTCGTGCGAGCGCGCGCCGGAGCGCGTGTGGCGCGATCGTCGCCTCGGTCATCGGTGGGCGAGCGTACTACGCTCCCGTGCATGCACGTCGCAGCGCTCGCGGGCGGCATCGGCGCGGGGAAGTTCCTCCGAGGCCTCGTCCGCGCCGTCCCGCCCGAGAACGTCACGGCGATCGTGAACACCGGCGACGACATCACGATGCACGGGCTCCACGTGTCGCCCGATCTCGATTCGGTCACGTACTGGCTGGGCGACGTGTTCGACCGCGAACGCGGATGGGGCCGGCGCGACGAGACGTTCCGCGCGACGCAGGAGCTCTGGCAGTTCGACCCGCAACAGGCATGGTTCAACCTCGGCGATCTGGACCTGGCGACGCACCTGTACCGTTCGAACGCGCTGGCGGCGGGGACGACGCTCACGGCCGTGACCGAGCGGATCGCGTCGCGGTTCGGCATCGCGTCGCGGCTGCTGCCGATGAGCGACGACCCCGTCGCGACGAGGATCGTGGTCGTCGCCGACGGAGAGGAGCTGGACCTGCACTTCCAGGAGTACTGGGTTCGCCGCGGCGCGCGCGACGAGGTCAAGAGCGTTCGGTACGACGGAGCCGAGCGCGCGCGACCGGCGCCGGGGGTCCTCGAGACGATCGCGGGTGCGGACGCGGTGCTCCTGTGCCCGTCGAACCCCGTCGCGTCGCTCGGCCCGATCCTCGCCGTTCCGGGCATCCGCGAAACGCTGAGCGGCCGCGGTCGCGACGTCGTCGGGATCAGCGGGATCGTCGCGGGCGCCCCACTCGCCGGGATGGCCGACAAGCTGATGCCGGCGGCCGGGGTGGAGGTCACCGCGGCCGGAGCCGCCGACTGCTATCGCGGACTGCTGGGCGCATGGGTCATCGACGAGGCGGACCGTTCGCTCGTCCCGAGGATCGAGGCGACGGGTATCCGGGTCGGCGTCACGGACACGGTCATGACCGACGACGCGCGCGCGGAGGCGCTCGCGCGGGTCGCGCTCGACCTGGTCCGCCGAGCATGACGCGACGGTCGGCGGCGTGACCGTCGAGCTCCTGCCGATCGAGGGCCTTCCGGAGGTCCGATCCGGCGACGACCTGCCTGCGCTCCTCTCGGGACCGCTCGAACGCGCGAACGTCCGAGACGGCGACGTGATCGCCGTGACGCAGAAGGTGGTCTCCAAGGCCGAAGGCCGCGTGGTTCCCGACACGGAAGGACGCGCCACCTGGGTCGAACGCGAATCGCGCCGCGTCGTCGCTCGTCGTGACGACCTGGTGATCGCCGAGACGCGCCACGGGTTCGTGTGCGCCAACGCGGGCGTCGACGCCTCGAACGTCGAGGCTGGACTCCTCAGCCTGCTGCCCGAGGATCCCGACGCGTCGGCGGAACGCCTTCGGGCCGGTCTGGAAGACCGCCTCGGGGCCCGCGTCGCGGTGGTGGTCACCGACACGTTCGGCCGCCCGTGGCGCCGAGGGCTCGTGAACGTCGCCATCGGGTGCGCGGGCCTGCCCGCCCTCGTCGACCTTCGGGGAACCCGCGACCATCACGGGCGCGAGCTCGAGGCGACGGTCGTCGCCATGGCCGACGAGGTGGCGGCGGCGAGCGGGCTCGTGATGGGCAAGGCGGCGCGTGTTCCCGCCGCGATCGTTCGGGGCCTCGACGCGGACGCCGAGGCGACGCCCACGCCGGCGACCGAGATCGTCCGCCCTCCTGAGGAGGACATGTTCCGCTGGTCACCGCTGCTGTCGATCTCGGAACGTCGGACGATCCGGGCGTTCGGGGAGGGCGACGTCCCGCGTGAGGTCGTCGAGGAGGCGGTGCGGGCGGCGTGCACGGCGCCTGCTCCCCATCACACGCGGCCGTGGTCGTTCACCGCGCTGTGGTCCGCGCCGGCCAAGCGCGGGCTGCTCGGTGCGATCGCGGAGGCATGGCGTCGGGATCTGCGCGGTGACGGGACGCCGGAGACGACGATCGAACGGAGACTCGTGCGGAGCGACGCGGTGCTCGGAGCGGCACCGGTGCTGATCGTGCCGTGGGTGCGTTCCGAACGCGCACACCCGTACCCGGATGCCGAACGCGCGGACGCCGAGCGTGCGATGTTCGTGCTCTCCGGCGGCGCAGCGATCCAGAACCTGTTGCTCGCGCTGCACGCTCAGGGATACGCGTCGTCCTGGATCTCCTCGACGCTGTTCTGCCAGGAGGAGACGCGCGCCGCGCTCCAGATGGACGAGCGCTGGACCGCGCTCGGCACGGTGGCGGCGGGCCGGATGCCGGCGGGGGCCGCATCGCCGCGGCCCCCGCTTCGCCTCTCGGACCACCTCCGGATCGGGTAGCCGTCCCCCGGCCCCCGATGTCGCCTCAGGCGATCAAACCCCTCACGAAGTACCAGACGAACACCGCCGAGACGAGGTACATCAGCCAGTGCACCTCGCGAGCCCGACCGCGGACGATCGCGATCGCGGTGTATGCGATGAAACCGGCGGCCACGCCGTTGGTGATGTTGTACGTGAACGGCATGAGCCCGATCGTGAGCAGCGCCGGGATGCCGATCCCGGGGTCGGCCCAGTCGATCTGCTTGACCTGGACCATCATGAAGTACCCGACCAGGACGAGGACCGGCGCGGTCGCCTCCGGCGGGATCATGCCCGCGAGCGGCGAGATGAACATCATCAACAGGAACAGCACGCCGACGACGACCGACGTGAGACCCGTCCTGCCGCCCTCGGACACGCCGGCGGCGCTCTCGATGTAGGTCGTGTTCGAGGACGACGAGGTGGCACCTCCGGCGGCCGCCGCGAGCGAGTCGACCAGGAGCACGCGGTTGATGCCCGGCAGCTTCCCCTTCTCGTCGAGCATGTTCGCCTCGCCGGCGATGCCCACGACGGTCCCCATCGTGTCGAAGAAGTCCGAGAGCATCACCGCGAGGATCGCCGCGATCGCCGTGGCCGTCGCCAGCACGTCCGGGTCGAAGAAGCTGAACGAGAAGTTCCCGACCAGCGAGAGGTCTGGCGTGTCGAACACGCTGCCCCACCCCGGCCAGAGCGCCGCACCCGGCACGGCCTCCCAGATCAGCTCGTTCCCCCAGATGTAGTTGATCAGCGTGGCGATCACGGTCGTCGCCACGATCCCGATCAGGAGGGCGCCTCGGATCTTCCTCGCGACGAGGCCCGCCGTGACCGCCAGCCCGATCACGAACGTGAGCATCCGGAGCGTCGTGAAGTCGCTGGTGAGCGCGACGGGCGTCCCCTCTCCCTGGATCACGATGCCCGCATTCACCAGCCCGATGAGCGCGATGAACAGGCCGATGCCGATCCCGATCGCGTACTTCAGGTCCCTCGGGATCGCGTCCATCACGGCCTCGCGGAACCCTGTGAGGACGAGCGCCGTGATGATCAGTCCCTCGACGACGATCACGCCCATGGCCTGCGGCCACGTGAGCCCAAGCTGGCCGACGAGCGTGAACGTCACGAAGGCGTTCAACCCGAGGCCCGCGGCGATCGCGAACGGGTACCGCCCGTACACGCCCATCGCCAGCGTCATCACCCCGGCGGCGAGCGCCGTGACCGCCAGCACCTGGGGGAACGCGAGGGCGACCCCGTCGGCGTCCGTCACCTGCCCCAGGATCGCGGGGTTGACGAAGACGATGTAGGCCATCGTCAGGAAGGTCGCGAGACCCGCGACGATCTCGGTCCGAACGGTCGATCCACGCTCGGAGATGCTGAAGAACCGGTCGAGGCCGCTGGTGGGAGCCGACTCGACCCGGACCACCCTGCCGGTCTGCGTATCCGCCACCGCTCCCCCTTCCCGGACCGGCCGGACCGGCCCACGCCGCCGACTAGGGAAGAGGGCCGAAGCCTAGGAAGGGGTCGCGGCCGGCGCAAGGACGGATCCGAACGGCCGGCTGAACCGGCCCGGCTGAACCGGCCCGGCGGAACCGGCGAGACCCCGCTATCCTGTCGGACCGTCTGCCAGCGGGCGGACGGTCCCCTCGAACGGAACGGACACCATGGCCGAACGGACATCCAAGGAGCGCCTCACCAAGAACGAGCGTCGGGAGGAGGCGAGGCGCGAGCGTGCCGAGCTCCAGCGCAAGATGGCCCGTTCACGCCGGAACCGGCGGATCGCGATCGGCGTGGCGGTCGCGCTGGTCGCCGGCGCGGGCGTGTTCATGCTGACCAGGCCGAAGGAGGCCCGGGCCGATCCCGCCGAGCTCCTTGCTCAGGCGCCGGCCGCTCGCCAGGCCGCCGGCTGCGGTCAGGTCGAGGACGCCGGCTCGTACCAGCCGAAGGACCAGGACCGAGGGCACACGCCGTCTCCGGTCCCGCTGTCCACGTACCCGTCGACGCCGCCGGCCTCCGGTCCGCACAACGCGATCCCGTACGGCGCAGGGGTGTACACGACCCCGCCGCCGATCGACCGCGTGATCCACTCGCTGGAACACGGCGCCGCGATCGTCTGGTACTCGCCGGACGCGTCCGGCCCCGAGCTCGAGCGGATCCGGTCCTTCTACGAGGACCCGGAGGTGGGCGGCCGCGTGATCGTCGCGCCGTACGACTACCCAGGCGAGGGGGAGGCGGGTTCGCTCCCCGCCGGGACGGAGATGGCGATGGTCGCCTGGCACAAGATCCAGACCTGTGGCGAGGTGAACCTGGCGGCGGCGTTCGGCTTCACGTCCACCTACGCCGCGCCGCCGTTCGGCGAGCAGCCGTACCGTGGCGAGGCGCCCGAAGCAGGCGGCGCGTTCTAGCGAGCGAACGAGGAAGACGATGGCCAAGAAGCGGCGCAAGCAGAACCGGCACCGCCCCCACGGAAACGGACAGAGCGCCACCATGAAAACGGCCGAGCGACCGCGCTCGGCGCGCCAGGCCGGCGACGGCCACGTCGTCGAGGACCCGAAGCCCGCGCGGGCGGCGGCCCGGCCGCAGGCGGCGCCGCATCGAACGCGATCCGAGAAGAAGGAGCTCGCGCGTCAGGAACGCGAGGCGGCGCGCCGCCGGATGGCTCGGACGCGCCGAACCAGACAGCTGGTCTGGATCGCCGGCCTCGCCGTCGTCGTGGGCGTCGGCGTCTTCCTGCTGACCGGTTCGGATGACGGCGGGACGCCGACCGGTCGCCTGCCGGGAGAGCTGCGCGCCGAGGCGCCCTGGCCCGCGAACGGTGAGCGGTCTCGCGAACGCGCCGACCTGCTCGGCCTGCCCGCCGAAGGCACGACGATGCACGAGCACGCCAACGTGCAGGTGTTCGTCCACGGGGAGAAGGAGCCGGTGCCCGTGAACATCGGGTCGGACGAGGAAGGGTTCCTCTCGGTCCACACGCACGAGGAGAGCGGCACGGTGCACCTCGAGTCGGCGGTCTCGCGGACGTTCACGGTGGGCGAGCTCTTCGGCGTGTGGGGCGTGCGTCTCACGCCGAGCTGCGTCGGCGGGTACTGCAACGACGACACGAACACGCTCCAGGTCTTCGTGAACGGCGAGGAGATCGAGGGCGATCCTCGTGCGATCGAGCTGGACGACCAGGACGTCGTCGTCGTGACGTACGGGACGGCCGAAGAGCTCCCCGACCCGATCCCGTCGACGTTCGACTTCTCCTCGGTACCGCAGTAGCGCACCGCGTTGGCGAAGAAGCGCAAGCGCCGACCGGCCGGTCCTCGGCCGGCGACGCGCACGGCGCCGCCACCAAGCGCCTCCGAGAGAACGCGCATGGCGACGACGCGCTCCACGCGCGCCTCACTGGTCGTGCGCGGCGTCGCGGTCGCCGCCCTCTTGGCGCTCGGGTGGCTCCTGTTCTTCCGTGCGGTCGGGCCTGGCGACCTCTCCGCCGAAGCCCGCGGCGCCGCGCGGGAGGCCGGATGCGGCGCGCTCGAGCGGCCCGTCGAGACCGAACCCGCTCGGACCCACCTCGCGCCGGGCGAGCCGTTCGACTACGCCGACCCGCCGGCGGCCGCCGGCCCGCACGATCCGTCGCCGCTTCCGGCGGATCCGCACGTCTACGGGTGGCCGGTCTCCGCGACGCGCGCCGTCCACAACCTCGAGCACGCGTACGTCGTCGTGTACTACCGCCCCACGGCCGACGCTGGTCTCGGCGCCGAGACGGTCGACGCGCTCGAGTCTTTGGCACGCGAAGAGAGCCGGGTGATCATGGCGCCGTCGCCGGACCTCCCCGAGGACCGAGCGCTGGCGCTCCTCGCCTGGAACACGCGGTTGCTGTGTCCGTCCAGCGTCTCGGCCGAGCAGGCCGTCACGATCACCCGCAGCTTCATCGAGGCCTTCCGCGGAACCACGATCGCGCCGGAGGCACCGCGCGGACTGCTCGGGCCGCTGCTCCAGCGCTGAGGTTCGTCCGGACTAGCTGGAGCAGGCGCCCGCGCGCGTGCAGGTGATGACCCCGCCCTCGAACGATGCCCGCACGTTGCCGTTCTCCAGCCTCCGCACGTCCGAGGTCGGGAAGCCGAAGCTGCCGCCCGGACCGCCCTTCGACAGGTAATGCTCGAGGACGGGGCCGCGCAGCAGATGCGCGCCGGTCCCGTCCGAGGAGAAGATCGTCGCCTTCTCGAACTTCTGACGGAGGCCCCCGGCGATCGACGTCTGCTTCGAGGTAGGCAGGCCGGGCGAGCACCCCTTGGCGTCGTACTTCTCGCGGATCTCGCCGACGACCAGACGGTTCGCGTTGATCCAGACGCGGTCGTCGTTGAGGCCGAGCGCGGACCGGAGCGCGTTCCCGCTGATCGACGCGCTGCCGTTGGCGCCCTGCACGGTCACGGACACGATCCGCCCCGAGACGCCGCGGACGACGTCGGTGAAGCCGGTCACCGTGCCGATCCCCAGGTCCAGCCCCCGCGTGACCTCACCGGACGAGAAGGCCTCGACCCAGGTGGCATTGGGGTTCGCCGACGTGTAGTCACCGGGATCGCAGACGCCCCGGAGGTAGCCGATCGGCGTTCCGCCCCACACGTTCTCGTTGTTCTCGGTATGGCCGCCCGAGGACGACATGTAGAACGCCTGGATCGTCGAGCCGCCGTCGAGCACCACGTCGTTCTGCGTCTGGTCGACGGCCGAGACCCATCGATCGCCGTCCGGACCGCCCTCCTTCTCCCAGCCCGCGTAAACCTGGTCGTACGAGGTGGCATACAGGGCGCAATCGCAGCCGGGACGGTGCTGGGAAGCGGCCGCCTTCGTGAACGCGTACGTGCGAGCCGCGATCGCCTGCGCCTTGAGCGCCGCCATCGGCCACGAGCTCGGGACCTCGCCGAGCCCGTAGAGATATCCCTGCGGGTCGACCGTGAGGACCAGACGCATCACGCACTCGCCGGCCTCGCACGAGTACACGTCGAACTCGATCCATCCGCGGTTGTAGCTGTGCGACGCCTGCGGGATGCGGACGTGCGCCCCGAGCTTCTCGTACGCGGCGAACAGCTGGTTCGCGGGCCCGCCGACGCGGTCGACCGTCGCCCCACCCGCGTCGACGATGCGGAAGGCGGTCCCCTCGGCGATCACCCTCCACGTCTCGCCGGAAGGGATCGTCGCCACGACCGTGCCGGTCGTCCGGTCTCCCAGGCGCAGTTCGACCGTCCCGATCTCGGCCGCGACGCTGATCGTGTCCCGTCCCTGGAGGAGACCGATCCGCAGGTTCGGCGGCGGATCGGCCTGCGCGACCCGCGTGCCGGAGTAGTAGTGCGTGAGGATCCTGGTGGGGCCCCATCCGTCGTTCGCGAGGCCGTACGTTCCCCATTGCGAAAGACCGAGCCCGTGCCCCCATCCACCTCCGAACATCCGGAAGACCGAGGGCCCCCGCGCCTCGCCCTGTCGCGCGGTCTCCGGCGCGTCGGGGGTCGCCACGCCGGCGTTGGCGGGGATCGCGCCCGCGAGCACGGCGATGACCGAGATCGAGAGGAGGGTTCTACGCATCTTCCGAAGGGCTTCCGGGCTTCGACGGCGCGAGCGGCCCGCAACCTATCACAACGCCTCGGAGGGACCGAGGGTTACGGCGCCCCGATCCGCTCGCCGGGTCCCACGCGTGCCGCGCGCACGGTGGCGCCCCCCCCGACCTCGGCGCCCTCGCCGATCACCGATCCGATCACGGTGGCTCCGCTCCCGACGCGAGACCGGGGCCCGAGCACCGAGCGCTCCACCACCGCGGAGCCCTCGATCACGGCGCCGTCGTGCAGCACCGAGCCCGTCACGGTCGCCGAGGCTTCGACGACGGCGCCGCGCCCGATCACGACGTAGCGATCGACCCTCACGCCTCCGTCGAGGCGGCCCTCGGGGTGGACGAACGGAGCCTCGTACGAAGGATGGCCGCGCACCCTGCCGTCGAGGAGGTCGAAGTGAGCCTGCAGGTACGCCTCGGGGGTCCCGAGGTCCCTCCAGTACGCATCGCTCAGGAAGCCGTACACGGGCAGACCGGCCTCGATCATGCCGGGGAAGATCTGGCGCTCGATCGAGGCGTTCTCACCGGCCGCCCATCCCGCGAGACCGGACGGCTCGAGCACGTACGTCCCGGCGTTGATGTCGCCCGAAACGAGCTCGGACGGCTTCTCGCGGAACTCCAAGACGCGCCCGTCCTCGGCCATCGGAACCAGCCCGTACGGGCGCGCGTTCTCGACGTGAGTGAGCGCGATCGTCGCGACGGCCCCTCGCTCGCGGTGCAGCGCCACCATCGCCGTGAGGTCGAGATCCGTGAGGATGTCGCCGTTCAGCGCGAGGAACGGCTCGTCGGTATCGAGCACGCCCAGCGCGTTCACGATCGCGCCGCCGGTACCGAGCGGCTGCGTCTCGGTGATCCAGGCGATCGCGGGGTCGCCGTGACGGCCTTCGATGAACGCCCGGAACGGGTCCTCGAGGTACGAGCTCGAGAGCACCACCTCGTGCGCGCCGTGCCGCGCCAGGTGGTCGAGCACGTGGTCGAGGCTCGGTCGGTCCATCAGGGGCACGAGGGGCTTCGGCGTCGTCTCCGTGAGCGGCCGAAGGCGGGTCCCCTCGCCGCCGACGAGCACGACGGCCTTCATCGGACGGCCACGCGTGTCGCGACGGGACGCACTAGGAGTGCGGCGTTCGAGAGACGAGGAAGATGCCCACGCCGATGAACGCAACCCCCGCCCACCGAAGCGCCGGCACCGTCTCGTCGAGCACGAACAGGTCGAAGAGCAGGATCAGCACGTACGTGAGCGCAGCGAACGGGTAGGCGAACGACAGCGACGCTCTCGACAGGACCACGAGCCACACCAGCGCGGACAGGCCGAACAGGAGCAGCCCGCCCCACACGTACGGCTGCACGACGAGCGCTCGGAGCGAGGGACCGTTCAACGAGAAGCGATCCGGCGCGAGCTCGTCGTTCACGAGGTTCATCCCGTGCTTCAGCCCGAGCTGCGCGATCGCGGCCAGCGTGACGGAGAACAGGATCAGCAGGATCAGCATCCGGGGGGTTCCTTTCGTCGGTGCCGAAACCGGTTCGGCGATGGGTTCGCTCACAGGTCCTCGACCTCCACGGCGACCGACACGTCGACGTGCGGCTGCTGGCTGGGAACGTCCGCGACCTCGAACATGTACCGTTGGGTCTGGACGTGGTACAGGTGCCCGCTCGTCCGGCTGGACAGCCCGATCGTCACCCAGTACTTGCCGGGCGCGTACGGGAACCGCTCGACCCGGAACCGGATCCGCTTCTTGTCGAACCGGCCGAGCTCGATCCCCGCGCGCGACGTCCGGGCGTCCAGGACCGGCCAGTTGCCTGGGTCGATCACGGCGAAGTCGACATCGAGGTCGTCGACCGGCTCGTTCTGGCGAACGTCGACCACGATCGTGAACGGCTCGTTGCGCAAGATCGCGCCCTCGCTCGATCCGCTCGCGCGGACCAGCTGGACCTCGACGATCTCGACCTCGCGCGTGCCCTCCTCGGGAACGAAGTCGGGGTCGGTCACGCCGAGCAGGACGTACCGCATCTCGCGCACGACGTCGGCCGGCATCCCGATCGCGTGCACGCGGCCGTGATCGAGCATCGCCGCGCGATCGCAGATCTCGGTGACGGTGTCGAGCGCATGGGTCACGAGCACGATCGTGCGTCCCTGGCGCTGGAAGAGCCGGATCCGGTCCAGGCACTTCGCCTGGAACGCCTCGTCGCCGACGGCGAGCACCTCGTCGACGAGCAGCACCTCCGGGTCGACGTGGACCGCGACCGCGAAGCCGAGCCGCACGAGCATGCCGGACGAGTAGAACTTCACCTCGTTGTCGATGAACCCCTCCAGCTCGGCGAACGCCACGATGTCGTCGAACGCGGCATCGGTCTGCCGGCGCGAGAGGCCGAGGAACGCCGCGTTCAGGTAGACGTTCTCCCTGCCGGTGAGCTCGGGATGGAACCCAGCACCCAGCTCGAGAAGCGCCGCGAGCCGGCCGCGCTGTCGGATCATGCCGGTCGTCGGTCGCAGGATGCCGGCGATGCACTTCAGCAGCGTGGTCTTGCCCGACCCGTTGTGCCCGATCAGGCCGAACGTCGAGCCCTCGCCCACGTCGAGCGTGACCTCCTTGAGCGCCCAGAAGTCCTCGGCTCGGCTGCGCGAGGTGAGCAGGCGCTGCTTCAGCGACGTCGGCTTCTCGCGGAAGACGCGGAAGCGCTTCGAGACGTCGTGGACCTCGATCGCGGGCGGCGAAACGCTCACAGCTCCTCCGCGAAGTCGCCGGACCGGGTGAAGAACATCCCCCACGTCACCCGCAGCAGCGCGAGCGAGAGGACCGTCATCACGCCCAGCACGGCGGCCAGCCATCCGAGCGAGACGTCGAACAGGACCGGCGCGGCCACGCCTTCGGCGACCGGCGTGACGATGCCATAGAGCGCCCGGTGCATGCCCTCGACGACCGCGACGAGGGGGTTCAGCCAGTACAGGAAGCCGAGCACGTCCTCGCCGGCCAGGTAATCCTGGACCAGCGCACCCGCGTACACGATCGGCGTGACCCAGAACCAGACGAGAAGCGCGATGTTCAG
This sequence comes from Actinomycetota bacterium, assembly GCA_048594645.1. Taxonomy (GTDB): domain Bacteria; phylum Actinomycetota; class UBA4738; order UBA4738; family HRBIN12; genus DASSJM01. The sequence continues at coordinate 2,434 of JBMDWR010000062.1, read as the reverse complement.
CAGGTGGCCGACGTCGCGGTAGCGAACGTTCAGCGCCGCAAGGATCAGCGTGAACATCGTCGTGAACGAGATCAGCGCGACGAACGCGAGTGGGAGCAGCGCCAGCTCGGGCACGTGGAGCCCATACCCGGAGACCAGGATGAACAGGACGAGCACGGCCATCTGCAGGAGCCAGTCGACCAGCGCGACGCCGATCGCCGACAGGGGGAGGATCTCGCGCGGGAACGCCACCTTCTTCACGAGGTTGGCGTTGTCGAGCACCGAACGCGAGCCCGCGGAGACCGACGCCGAGAACAGGTTCCAGGCCAGCAGCCCCGAAAGCAGGTACACGGGGTAGTCGGGCACGTTGCCGCCGAGCACCTTCGTCACGAAGGTGAACACCACGAGGTAGACGAGCGGGTTGAGGAGCGACCAGACGGCGCCCAGGACGGACGCCGCGTACTTCACCTTCAGCTCCTTGCGAACGAGGTTGGCGAGGATCTCGCGATGAGCGAGGAGGACACGGACGCGCTCGCCGACGCGGAGGTGCGGCGGCTCGGAGGTGCGTTCGACGGTCTGAGAGGTCGCTGCCATCGGAGGTCGGCGGCGCGCGGCCGCTCGCGGGCGAGTCTAGCAACCGACCCCTGCGCTCCTGTGGAGCTTCCGTGAAGCCTTCGCGTCAGAGAGCCTTGCGATAGAGGCGGACGGCGATCGGCGCGGAGACGGCCACGATCGCGGCGCACCACAGCACGGCCTGCAGGACGTGCGCCGAGGTTGGACCGCCGATCGTCAGGGCTCGGACCGCCTCAACGGTGATCGAGACCGGCTGGTTCCGGGCGAAGGCCTGGAGCCACCCCGGCATCGTGAGGAGCGGGATGAACGCCGACGAAGCGAAGACGAGCGGAGCCAGCACGGGGAAGGCCGCCGCCTGCGCGGTCTCCGGGTCCTTGACCATCAGCCCGACCATCGCGAAGACCCACGACATCGCGTAGCCGAACAGCACCACGAACGCGAGCCCGAGCAGGAACGCGCCGGCGTTGGTGTGGATCCGGAACCCGACCGCGACCCCGACGATCACCATGAGCAACACGACGAAGAGGTTGCGCACGAGGTCGGCGAGCGTTCGTCCGACGAGCACGGCGGAGCGCGACATCGGCAGGGACAGGAACCGCTCGAGCAAGCCCGACTTCAGGTCCGCCGCCAGCCCGACCGCCGTGCCCATCGCGCCGAACACCACCGTCTGCACGAAGATCCCGGGCATCAGGAAGTCGACATACGGGATCGGCCCGGTTCCCCTGACCGCGCCCCCGAACACGAATCGCCACAGCAGGACGAAGATCACGGGCTGGATCGTCGAAAACACCAGCAGCTGCGGGATCCGGAAGAAGTGGATCAGGTTGCGCTGGGTGACCGCGAGCGTGTCGCGCACCGCGGCGAACCGCACGCGGTGGTCCAGGTCGATCGTCGGGTCGATCGCGATCGCGCTCATGCCGCCCCCCTCCTCCGCCGTCGTCCGCCCTCGGCCGCGGGCACGGCTTCGCCGCCCTCGGCGCGGTGACCCGTCAGGCTGAGGAAGACGTCGTCGAGGCTCGGCTCGCGCACCGTGAGCGTGGTCGGCTCGAGGCCGCCGCCGTCCAGCGGTCGCAGGACGCCCATCAACATCCGAGCGCCGTCGTCGGAGGTGACGCGGATCGTGCGCTCCTCACGCTCGACATGCGCGCCCGGCGCCGCTGCGCTCACCATCTGCAAGGCCCGAAGCGTCACCGCCTCGTCCGCGAACCCCATCTCGATCACCGTGCCGCCGAGCTGCGCCTTCAGAGCCTCGGGCGTGTCGTTCGCGATCACGTGCCCGTGGTCCACCACGGCGACCCTGGACGCGAGCTTGTCGGCCTCCTCCAGGTACTGGGTGGTCAGGAGGACGGTGGTGCCCTCGGCGACCAGCTCGCGGATCATCAGCCACAGCTCGTTGCGGCTGTGCGGATCGAGGCCGGTCGTCGGCTCGTCAAGGAACAGGACCGGAGGACGACGCATCAGCGACGCGGCGACGTCCAGGCGCCGACGCATGCCGCCCGAGTACGTCTTGACGGGCCGGCTCGCCGCCTCCGTGAGCTCGAAGCGCTCGAGCAGCTCGTCCGCCCTTGGCGCGATCGCGCGGCCCGCGAGCTGCGCCAGCTTGCCCACGAAGCGCAGGTTCTCCCGTCCGGTGAGGTTCCCGTCGACGGCCGCGAACTGGCCGGCGAGACCCACCCGCCGTCGCACCTTGTCCGGGTGAGCGACGACGTCGATGCCGAGGACCTCGGCGCGACCGGCGTCGGGCGGGAAGACGGTCGAGAAGATCCGCACGGCGGTCGTCTTGCCGGCGCCGTTGGGCCCGAGGAGCCCGAAGACCTCCCCCGCCGGGATCTCCATCTGGATCCCGTCGAGCGCGACCACGTGCCCGAACCGCTTGCTGAGA
>JBMDWR010000061.1:0-3535 GCA_048594645.1 Actinomycetota bacterium | reverse complement strand
TCCGGGCGGGGTCCCTGCGCATCCGGGCTCCCAGCTCCCACACCCGCCGAGCCTAGACGCCGGCCGGCGACGGCTGGAGCGCGCTCCGGACGAACGTCACGACCTCGCGCTCGCGACGGCGGAGCGAGACCCGGCTCTTGTCCTCGCCGATCATCGCGCGGAGCACGCTGGCTTCGGTGAGCGAGCCGACCACCGCCGTGTACAGCTGGAACATCAGGAACGTGGGGTCCTGCTTGCGGATCTCGCCGGCGTCCATCCCCTCCTGCAGGAACCGGACGGCGCGGTGCTGGAGCGCCTCCAGATCGCCGGTCAGCTGCTCGAACGCGGCCGGCCCCAGACGGCTCGCCTCGCGGATGAACATCGGGAACTCGGGCCACTCCTCGGCCAGGCGGAAGACCGCGTGGATCACGGCCTCGGCGCGGTCCCAGTACGTCTCCTTGCCCTCGAGGCCGGCCGAGATCTCCTCGGTGACGCGCTCCCCCGCGGCGCGCAGGCAGGCCTCGAGGAGCGCGTCCTTCGTGGGGAAGTAGTACAGCAGCGTCTGCTTGCGGATCCCGCACGCCGAGGCGATCTGCTCGAGGCTCGCGCCGCTGTAGCCCTCGCGGCCGAACGCGCGGATCGCCTCCTCGATCAGAGCGTGTCGCCGCTTCTCGCCGCCCGTCCGACTCACGGCTCGAGCCCGTCCCTCATCGCCACGTGGGCCGGTGCCCGTGCCGCTTGATGGGGCGCGAGCCTTCCCACACACGGAGCCACGACGGACCGGCGGGCCCGGTGATCTTCGGCGTCTCGCCGCTCGCGGCCCGCCGGCGGGCCTCCCACCACGACGTGCGGTCCTCGTCGAACAGCTCGCTCACCCCTTGCTGCATCCGGAGCGAGAGCTGCTGGTGCGTCTCGCCGTCCCGCGGGTGGATCGGTCGCCCGTACCGAACGCGGATCGGCGGCCGCCCGCGTCGCGGCCACGAGCGTCCCTTCGGCATCGCCGCGTACGCCCCGACGATCGCGATCGGCACGACGGGCATCTTCATCTCGAGCGCGAGCCGCGACGTCCCGTGCCGGAAACGCTGGAGCCACCCGTCCCTCGAGCGCGTGCCCTCGGGGAACACGATGATGCTCCATCCGTCGCGGATCAGCTCCTTCGCCTTGAGCGTCGCCTTTTCCCCCGCGCCGCGCTCGACCGGGAACCCCGCGTACACCAGCGCCGTGAAGGCCGAACGCCACCACACGTCAAAGAAGTAGTCCTTGGCAGCGGCGGTCGCGGTCTTGTCCCGCCACGACCGCGGGAGCGTGGTCAGGATGATCGATGCGTCGAGGTGGCTCGAGTGGTTCGAGATGAACATCACCGGCCCCTTGACGCCCTCGAGGTTGTCGAGCCCGAACACCTCGGGCGTGGTCTCGTTCCAGATGATCGGCCGCAGCCCGAGGTCGAGGACCACGTTGCGGGCGACGCGTCCGGCCTCGGTGCGCGCCCAGTCGGTCGGGTAGCTCCAGATCTTCGGGGGCGGCGTCGACTCGAGCGCCGACCGCGGCGTCATCGTCCGCCGTCCCCAGCGCCACCCCTTCGCGACGTCTCGGATCTCTTTCGTGAACCCCTTGCGGCCCAACGTACTCACCTCACATCCGCGATCGCGAGCGGCGGCACGTGCAGGTAGCTGATCGAGGGCGAGCGGCCCACCGTCTCGCCGGCCATCTCGAGCGCGTCGCGGAAGCTCGACGCCGCCCGATAGCCGAGACGCTCACACGTCTTCGGGTCCCCGCCCACGACGATCACGTCCCCCAGGTAGTCGAGCGCGTGGGCGCCCCAGTACCACATGTAGAACGGGTGCACGCCGTGGTAGGCGTAGCTCTTGCGGTACAGGTGGATGTACCAGGGATCGGTCGCGTACCGCTCTTCGAACTTCGACTCGATCGTGCTCGGATCGGTCGTCTCGGCGAGGACCTCCTCGTAGAAGTCTACGTACGAGGGGTGATGGACCTGATGGAAGTCGCTCGGCATCGGGTGGAACATGATCATCGCGCCACCCGGCCGGACGACCGGCTTGTTCCGGTACATGTTGAAGAGGTAGCCGAGCCCGAGGCAGTGCACCAGGATCGGGTTCATGATCGAGTTCACGTTGTACGGGCCGAGGTACGGGAGCCCGATCACCATCACGTCGCTCTGACCGTTGAGCTCGACCAACTGCTGCTCGTGCAGCTTCGCCAGCGTGCGCTCGTGCACGGCCTCGGTCTCGCCGGCGTTGATGCCGGTCACGCCGTACGGCGACTTGATCCGCATCCAGACCTGGTGTCGAACGGACGACGGCCCCATGTCGTTCGCCTTCTTGGCGGCCAGGTACGTGCCTTGCTCGAGCAGCGACCACTCCCACTCGCGTTTGTTCATGAACCCGAACGGATCGGGGAACGTCTCGTTGTTGAGCGTCGTCTCGATCGTGAACACTTTCAGGCCGCTGGCCTTCAGCAGGTCGCCCATCCGCTTGCACGAGTCGTGGATCGCCGAACGCCCGGGCCGCGGGTCCATGTAGGACTTCGAGTGCAGCAGCGTGTGCACGTTGTGGTGGTGCCGGACGCTCCGGTAGCTGGCGAGCCCGACCGGGACCGACTTGTGCCCCCCGTCGAGCGCGACGAGGTTGATGTTCACGTAGATCAGCAGGTCGGACTCCATCGCCCGCTTGTTGAGCTCGACCTCCTCGCCCTTGTCGGTCTTGCCGACGTAGACGAGGTTGTCCGGGTCCTCCGCGTCGTGGTTCTTCAGATCCTTGGGGAAGAACGAGCGGAACACGCGTTCGCCGACGGCGTGCTTGATCTCGTCCGCCGTCATCCGCCGGTGGAGCGAGTTCGCCATGGTGAGCTTCAGGTCCTCGACGCCGCGGCGCGCGGCGAGCTCGATCACCTCCTCCAGGACGAGCTGCCTGATGTCGGGGCTCTGCATCGGGGGCAGCGGCAGGGAGATGTCGTCGATCGCGATCGTGAGCCTCATCCCCGGCTTGAGCAGCTCGCGGAGCGGCTCGGAGCCGTAGGGGTTCTCGAGGGCGTGACGGATGTGGTTGCGGAGCCCCCGGAGCCGGGGCAGGGCGTCCGGAGGGTAGATCACGCGCGAGCCGAGCGGGAACTTCTGGAGCCGGAACCCCTCACCTTGGTGAACCAGGAGCGGCGGCGTGCGTTCGTCGACCTCGAGGACGAAACCCGGTCGTGCCATGTCGTGTCGGTCTCCTTCTTCGTGTTCGGTCTGGTCAGTCGAGCCTCGGATCGAACGCGACCCTCAGCGTGCCGAGCCTGCCCGCGCCCAGCGCGTGGTCGATCGCCTCGCGCCAGTGCCGCAGCGAGTACACGGCGCCCACGATCCCGTCGATCGGGTTCGCCTGCGCGATCCGGGTCGCGAGGTCGAACGCGTGCGTGCGCTCCTCGCCCACGGACTCGTATCCGCCGGTGTAGGCGCCCACGAGCTCGAGCTCTCGGAACCACAGCGGCGTGAGATCGGCGCCCTCGGTGGGGATGCCGCTCACGACGACGCGCCCGCCGGCTCGCACGATTCGCAGCG
>JBMDWR010000060.1:0-12937 GCA_048594645.1 Actinomycetota bacterium | reverse complement strand
ACGCCGGGCGTCTGCATGTACTCGATGCCGGCGTACAGGTCCTCGACGTTCTCGCGGACGATCACCAGGTCGATCCCGCGGCCGCTGTACGGCGTTCGAACGCCGGGCATCTCCCGGACGGGCCGAACGTTCGCGTACGTCTCGAACAGCTTGCGGAGCGTGACGTTCGCGGACTTCTCGCCGAACCCGACCGGTGTCTCGAGCGGCCCCTTGAGGGCGACACGGGTCCTCGAGATCGACTCGATCGTCTCCGGCGGGACGCCTGAGGGAAGGCCCCTTTTGAACACCTCGGCGCCGGCTTCGCACTCCTCCCACACGATCGGCACGCCGGCCGCTTCGATCACGCGGCGCGCGGCGTCCACAACCTCCGGGCCGATCCCGTCGCCGGGGATCAGCGTAACCGGGGTCGGTCGGTCCTTCGAGATCACGTCCACGTTCGATGGCTCCTTGGTCTCGGGGTCTTGGGGTCTCGGGTCTGGGGTCTGGTCGATCGGTCATCCTACGCGTCGGCGCGGCCGCCGCTCGGACGTCGAGCGACGCGCTGGTACCCTCGTGCGCGCATGACGCCCGTACCGTCCCGCCGTTCCCGGCTGATCCTCCTCGTGACGCTGGCCCTCGTCGCCGGAGCGTGCACCGCCGCCGCCGGTGGGACGCAGCAGCCCTCGCGAAGCCTGGCGACGACGGCGGCTACCGGTCCGGTGGAGCCTTCGTCGCCGTCCGCGGGACCGCAGCCCACGAAGCTGGAGCTCGCGCGCGAGCACCTGAAGCACCTCGTGTTCATCGTCCAGGAGAACCGCTCGTTCGATCATTACTTCGGGACCTTCCCCGGCGCGGAGGGGATCCCCATGCGCAACGGCGTTCCCACGGTATGTGTCCCCGACCCGATCCTCGGCAGGTGCGTGCGGCCCTACCACTCGGGTAAGCAGCTCCAGAAGGGCGGACCGCACGGTCAGCGGCATTCCGAGCTGGACGTGAACGGTGGCCGCATGGACGGGTTCGTTCGAACGGTAGTCGACAGCACCCAGTACTGCGCCGACCACCGGAGCGACCCGAAGTGCGAGAGGTATCTCGGACCTCAGGGCCAGCCGGACGTGATGAGCTACCACACGGCCAAGGAGATCCCCAACTACTGGCGCTACGCGAAGAAGTTCGTCCTGCAGGATCACATGTTCGCTCCGGCGGACTCGTGGACGCTGCCGGCGCACCTGTTCCTCGTCTCGGCGTGGGCGGCTCGGTGCGAGAGCCCGCTCGACCCGATGTCGTGTTCGTCGAACCTCGAGCTGGCCCCGGAGTCGCAGATGATGCGGGACCGCGAGGACGTTCCGATCTGGGCGTGGACCGACATCACGTACCTCCTGCACGAGCACGGTGTGGACTGGGGCTACTACGTGGGCGACGACACGTGCATCTTCGAGCCGTGCCCGAACGATGGGTCGAAGGAGCGAACCGTCTCCCAGCAGAACCCGCTGCCCTGGTTCACGACGATCCGGCAGACGGGTCAGATGGACAGGATCCAGCGGCACTCGGACTTCTACGAGGCGGCGGCGAGCGGCATGCTGCCGGCCGTGTCATGGGTGGTGCCGTACTCGGGCGTTGGGGAGCACCCGGCCTCCGACTCGCCGATCTGGAAGGGACAGGCGCATGTGACCCGCCTGATCAACGCGTTGATGCGGGGTCCGGACTGGAACGAGACCGCGGTCTTCCTCACGTGGGATGATTGGGGTGGTTTCTACGACCACGTCGAACCGCCCCGCGTCGACGCGAACGGCTACGGGATCCGCGTGCCTGCGCTCACGATCAGCCCATGGGTCGCGCCGGGCACGATCGACTCGCAGGTCCTGTCGTTCGACGCGTACCTCAAGCTGATCGAGGACCTGTTCCTCGGCGGGGAGCGACTGAACCCGCGGACCCTCAGCCGTCCGGACTCGCGCCCCACGGTGCGTGAGAAGGTGGCGATCCTCGGCGACCTTCTGAAGGAGTTCGAGTTCTCGCAGGATCCGCTTCCGCCGCTGATCCTCGATCCGACGCCACAGCTCTGACGCGACCGGATCGACAGGGCGGTTAGGGCTGGCTGGCCCGCCTGGATTCGAACCAGGACTAACTGATCCAGAGTCAGCCGGGCTACCGTTACCCCACGGGCCAGTGGGACCTCGATGCTATCAGGAGGCCTCTTCGGCCACGGGCTCGGTTACCGGGAACGCCTGCAGTCCCGGCGGAACGCTGGAGCGGAACGATCGCATGATGCGTTCGAAGTCCGCTTCCTCGACGTCCCATCGACCCGGGGGGAAGATCGCCGCGAGGACGAATCCCGTCTGCCCGTCCCCGAGCGTCATCGCCGCGGCGACGGTCGCGTTCACCTGGCTGCCGCTGCTCGCGTCCGCGACGACAAGGCGCGCCGACTCGCCGTCGAGCTCGATCGGGTCGTCGATCAGCACGTCGAACGCGGCGTCGCCGGTCAGGAAGTACAGGGCCATCTGGTCGAGGTCCTCGAAGCCGTCCGAGGTCACCGCGAACACCTGGTAGATCGTCTGGTCGGGCTCTTCGGTCGGCGCCACGCCGAAGCCTCCGGCGGCCTGCTCGGCTGAGGGGCTGGGCGCCGGCGGGCTCGAGATCACGCCGGCGAGCAGCTCGGGACCGCGCGTCGCCGGCTGCGGCGGCGTCACCCTCACCTCGTTCGCGGCGGGCAGGTTGAGCGTGAACAGGCCCTGGTCGTCGTAGTAGCGAGCGAACTCGCGTCCCGGCTCCTGTGAACAGGCAGCCAGTCCGAACGCGGCCAGAGCGAGCAGTGGCGGGACGACCCTCCTCACGTGCAAGATGGTTGCATGCCAACGCGGCATCGACCACGCGTCGGCGTGAGCGAACGTTGGCGGGTCGGGATCTTGGAGGTGCCGAGATGAACAAGAACGGGCTGATCGCCGAGGTCGCGAAGCGCACGGGCGCCAGCAAGGCAGACATCGGCCGGATGATCGATGCCTCGATGGACGTGATCCGGGAGACGGTCTCCAAGGGCGACCGCGTCTCGCTCGTCGGGTTCGGGACGTTCGAGCGCAAGAGGCGCAACAAGCGGATCGCGCGGAACCCGCGCAAGCCGCTCACCCCGATCGTCGTCCCGGCGAGGGACCTCCCGTGGTTCACCGCCGGGAAGGAGTTCCGCGAGATGGTCGCCGCCAAACGCCGGCGTTCGAGCTCGAGGCGCTAGCCTCGCGATCGCGGCCCTCAGAGCGTGACCAGCCGAAGGCCGCGCGCGAGCTTGCGGCCGGACTCCTCGATGAGGTCGAACCGCACGCGCTGACCGATCCTCAGGTACCGGATCCCCGAGCCCTCGATCGACGTAGCGTCGATCGCCACCTCGGTGCCGTCGTCGAGCAGCAGCGTGCCGGTTCGCTCCTGATGATCGAAGTCCCGAACCGTTCCCTGCGCCATCGTCCCTCCGACGCGCCTCACGCCCGCAGCCGCGCACCGAGGTCCATCTGGATGCAGACCTCGCGGGTCCGTCCTCGCCGGCCGTCGGCGAGCAGCGTGAGGATATCGCCCGGGCGGTCGACGTCGAACGACAGTTCGTCGCGTTCGATCACGGACACGGGAAGGCCGCGTTGGGCGGCGAGCTCGAGGTGGCGGCGGAACGAATCGGGGCCGAACCGCGCGGGGATCGCGCGCGGGGGGCGGCGCAGCAACAGGCTCGTCCCCGATCCCTCGGCCGAACGCGCCAGCACGACGGCTCCGAGCGTCCGCAGCGCCTCGTGCAGCGTCTCGGCCGTGACGAGCGGGACGTCCGCCGGCAGCACGGCGAGCGCGCTCACGCCCTTGGCTCTCGCGAGCGCCTCCACCTGCCGGATCGCGTTGGCGAGCGGCGGCTTCGTCTCGGCGATCGGCGTCGCTCCTCGAAGGGCCGCGACCTCCAGCGCGACCTCGTCCGGCGAGACGACCCACGTCTCCCACCCCGGGACCGAGAGCGCCGCGTCCAGGACGTCCTCGAGCATCGCGAGGGTGAGGGCGCCCCGCTCGAGATCCGTGAGCGCCGGCGCAAGCCGGGTCTTGGCGCGCGAGAGCGACTTGACCGGGATCGCGACGACGCGCATGGGCAACAGGCTAGTACCCGGACGCGATAGCATCGCGCGCCCAAGGAGGGGTGTCGTGGAGCCGTGGTTCCGAGCGGCCGAGCTCGCGCTGCGTCCGCCGCTCCAGCTCTGGTTCAACTGGCGGTTCGAGGGTCTGGAGGTCGTGCCGGACGAGGGGCCGCTGATCGTCGTCGGCAACCACCTCTCGTACCTGGACCCGTTCGCGCACGCGCTGTTCGTGCTCAAGGCGGGGCGGCGCCCGCGGTTCCTGGCGAAACAGGAGCTGTTCGACGCCCGCCTGGTCGGCACCGTCCTTCGGGGTGCCCGGCAGATCCCCGTCCGCAGGGAGACGGGAGACACCTCGCCGCTCGAGGCCGCCGCGCGCGCGGTCCGCGAGGGAGAGGTGGTGGTCGTCTACCCCGAGGGCACGAGCACCACGACGAACGCGGACTTCTCTCCCGGGCGCGGCAAGAGCGGGGCCGTCCGACTGGCGCTCGAGACCGGGGTTCCGATCGTCCCCGTCGCCACGTGGGGCGGGCAGTACGTGTGGCGCAAGTCCGGCATCGAGCATCTGGAGTTCGGCCGTCCGATCTGGCTGCTCGCCGGCGAGCCGTTCGACCCCGCACAGCGCGTGCGGGGCGAGGCCGACCGCCACGCGCTCCGCGCCATCACCGACGAGATGATGGGGCGGCTCGGCGCGCTGGTGGACCGTCTGCGCGGCCGGTACCCGGCTCGGTGGGCCCGGGTAGGCTGAGACGATGCGAGACGACCGCGAACGAGGCTTCGCGACGCGGGCGATCCACGGTCACCACCCATCCGTCGATCAAGACACGCCGAGCGTGCCGATCTTCCAGGCCTCGACCTTCCGGTTCGACACGTCGGACGCGTTCGCCGAGACGACCGCCTTCCGCCGCCCCGGTTACACGTACACGCGCGGCTACGGCAATCCGACGCTCCTGGCGTTCGAGCGCGTGATGGCGGACCTCGAGGGAACCGAGTCGGCGATCTCGTTCGCGTCCGGCATGGCCGCCGTCCACACGGTCGTCACCACGGCGGCCTCGAGCGGCGACACGGTCGTCGCGAGCACCGAGCTGTACGGGGGCACGTACTCGCTGTTCGCATCCGCGCTTCCTCGCTACGGCATCGACGTCCGGTTCGTCGACCCGCACGACCACGACGCCGTGCGCACGGCGCTCTCGGGCGGCGCGGCGCTCCTGTACGTCGAGACGATCGCGAACCCCAACGTGACGGTCGCCGACCTCGAGGCGCTGGGTGCGATCGCCGCCGACGCCGGCGTGCCGACCGCCGTGGACAACACGTTCGCCTCGCCGTACCTGTGCAACCCGGCGAGGTTCGGGTTCGACTACGTCCTGCACTCGGCGACCAAGTACATCGGTGGCCACAACGACCTGATCGGCGGCGTCGTGTGCACCTCGGAGGAGCGCATGGCGGCGCTTCGCTCGACCGTCATCGAGACCGGCGGCACGATGGCGCCGCTCGAGGCGTGGCTCGCGATGCGCGGGCTGATGACGCTCGAGCTGCGGATGCGGCGCCACTCGGCCTCCGCCGGTGCGCTCACCGCGTGGCTCGAACGTCACCCGAAGGTCGAGCGAGTGCATCACCCAGGTCTCGCCTCGCACCCGCAGCACCAGGTCGCCGAGCGTCTGCTCCCGCGTGGGTGCGGGGGGATGGCGGCGTTCGAGGTGGTCGGCGGTGTCGAGGCCGGCCAACGGTTCTGCGACGCGCTCGAGCTGGCCTGGCTGGCGGCCAGCCTGGGAGGCGCGCACACGCTCGTGTGCCACGCGGCGTCCACGACCCACCGCCAGCTGGATGCCGACGCGAGGCGCGCCGCCGGGATCGCCGACGGGCTGATCCGCCTGAGCGTCGGCCTCGAGGACGTCGAGGACCTGATCGAGGACTTCGAGCGAGCCCTGGAGAAGGTGTGAAGCGGCGCGTCGCGATCGTGTTCGGCGGGCGCTCTGCCGAACACGAGATCAGCGTGATGTCCGCGCGTTCAGTGATCGGGGCGCTCGACCCCGAGCGGTACGACATCGTCGCGATCGGCGTCACGCGGGATGGACGATGGCGGCTGCTTCCGGCTCGCCCTGCGCTGCAGGCAGATGCCGGGACGCTCCCGGACGTCTCGCCCGCCTCCGGTGCCGAGATCGCCCTGGATCAGGAACCGGGGTCGCAGGCGCTCGTGGCGCCGGACGGCTCGCGAACGCCGATCGACGTCGTGTTCCCGGTCATGCACGGCCCGTACGGTGAGGACGGTTCGATCCAGGGCTTCCTGGAGATGGCGGGCGTCCCCTACGTCGGGTCCGGCGTGCTCGCCTCGGCGATCGGGATGGACAAGGCGGTGCAGAAGGTCCTGTTCGCGGCGGTGGGCATCCCGACGGTCGCGTGCGAGGTGGTGCACGAGCGTGAGTGGCAGGAAGACCCGGAGGCGGTCGAGGCGCGGGCGATCCACCTGGGGTACCCGCTGTTCGTCAAGCCGGCCGCGCTCGGCTCGTCGATCGGGATCTCCAGCATCGCGGAGCCCTCCGAGCTCCGAGCCGCGCTCGAGCGGGCGTTCGGCTTCGGGCGCAAGGCGGTGCTCGAACGCTCGATGGCCGGCGCGCGCGAGCTGGAGGTCTCGGTGCTCGGCAACGACGATCCGGTGGCCTCGGTCGCCGGCGAGATCGTCCCGCGAGGCCACGCGTTCTACGACTACGAGGCCAAGTACCTGGACGAGCACGGAGCCGAACTCGTGATCCCTGCCGACGTCCCGCAGGGGACGCTCGAGCAGATCCAGCGACTCGCCGTGGCGGCGTTCCGCGCGATCGATGCCGCGGGCATGGCGCGCGTCGACTTCTTCCTGCTGCCGGACGGTCGGGTGCTGTTGAACGAGGTGAACACGATCCCGGGCTTCACCAGCATCTCGATGTACCCCCGCCTGTGGGAGGCGTCGGGGGTGCCGTACCCCGAGTTGGTCGAACGGTTGATCGAGCTCGCGATCGAACGCCACGAGGTCGAGCGCAAGCGCGGGACGAACTAGGGAAGGCGTCGAGGCCGCGGGACCGACCGAACCGGGCCGGCGTTGCGGCGGAGCGGTGCGTGGTTACAGGTGGACGACGGGGCAGGTGAGCGTGCGGGTGATGCCCTCGACGCCCTGGATCCTGGCTACGACCAGTTTGCCGAGCTCGTCGACGTTCTTGGCCTCGGCCCGCACGATCACGTCGTACGGTCCGGTCACGTCCTCGGCCTCGGCGACGCCGGGGATGTCGCGTACCTCCTTGGCGACCTGGGCGGCCTTGCCGACCTCGGTCTGGATCAGGATGTAGGCCTGGACCACGCTGACCTCCCTCGCTCGGTGCGCCAATGCTATGCACGGCCCCCGGGAGCGACAAACCCGGCGAGCCACGGCGGCGAGCCGCGTCCCATAATCGATGGGTGGGTTCCAAGAAGAAGCGTTCGAAGCGCGAGCAGGACCCCCTGGCCGCCTACCGGCGGATCCGCAAGGAGATGCCGCCTCCCGAGAAGGTGATCGCGGACAAGCGTCGGCAGATCGATGACGAGCGGGCCCGGCGCGAGATCGAGGACCAGCGGGCACGGCGCGACATCGAGGACGAGCGGGCACGGCGCGACATCGAGGGGGAGCGGTGATCTTCGCAGACCGACACGAGGCGGGTCAGCGTTTGGCCAAGGCCCTGGCGAGCCACGCGGGTTCGGATTGCGTGGTCCTCGCGATCCCACGCGGTGGTGTGATCGTCGGGGAGGTCGTCGCTCGCGAGCTGGGAGCGCCGCTCGATGTCGTCGTCCCGCGCAAGATCGGCGCGCCGGGCAACCCGGAGCTCGCGATCGGCGCGGTCGCGCCCGGCGTGCGCGTCCTCGACCCCAGGATGGTCGGCGCGCTGGGGGTGACGGAGTCCTATCTCGAACGCGAGATCTCTACACAGGAGGCCGAGATCGAACGGCGTCAACACGCGTTCCGCGAGGGGCGGCCCGCGCAGCGGATCGAGGGGCGGGTCGCGATCGTCGTCGACGACGGCGTGGCGACGGGCAGCACGGCCGTCGCCGCCCTGCGATGGGCTCGCGCGCAGGCGGCGTCCCGCGTGATCCTGGCCGTGCCGGTGGCGCCGCCGCAGGCGTTGGCACGGCTCGAACCCGAGGCCGACGAGGTCGTGCTGCTCGAGACGCCCGAGCCGTTCTTCGCCGTCGGCGAGTGGTACCGCGATTTCGACCAGACCACCGACGACCAGGTCGTCGCCGCGCTCGCGCGCTCGGCGAACTCCCCCGCGTGAGGGTCGTCGAGCTCGTGATCGCCGGGGTGTTCATCCTCGGCGGGGTCCGAGCGATCTGGGTCTGGAGCCGTCGCCCGTTCGAGGGGGCCGACATGGTGGATCACCTGCTCTACGCCCTGTACCTGACGGGACGGATCGGCCTGTGGTTCGCCTTCGCGGGGTTCTTCCTCCTCTACGCGTCGATCGACGTCCAGGGTAGGGCGGCGCTGGATGAGCTCACACGGTACCGGTGGTACCTGCTCGTGCCGCTGATCCTCGGCGTGATGCAGCTCGTCGGCGGGTGGTTCCTCGGCCGCCGTTCGCCTTCGGGGGAGTAACGGCTCAGCCGGGGGAGTGACCGCTCAGCCGGCGGCCTTGACGATCTCGGGTGTGAGCTCGGGGAACTCCTCGAGACGCGCCACGCGCTCCGCCTTCAGCCGCTCGACGACCTCGCCGTACTCCTGCGTCCGGCCCTGTCGCTCGAACAGGCGCCGCGGCTGCAGCAGCTCGACGTCGTCGAAGTCGGGCACCTCCTCCGCGACGAGGTAACCGAAATCGTCGTCCTGCGTCCACGAGATCGTCTGCTCGGCGACCGCCTTCAGGCACGCCGACGTGTGGGGGATCTTGACCTTCTTCGAACGCTCGTCGCCGTCCGTCCCGCCGACGCGGCCCGTGTTGAGCAGGTACGTCTCGATCGGGTGGGTCGCGAGCAGCTCGAGGATGCGGTTGCCCTGGAGACCGTGAGGCAGGGGGAAGAACGGGTTGGTCCCGGGAACCCGAAGGAACTTGCCCGCCTCGGCGGCGCCGCCCGCCGACGTGCCGGTCGTCTCGCCGAGCATGAAGTACGCGGCCGACTGTGTCTGATCCAGCTTGGCAACCGCCGGGATGATGTTCTCGTTGCGGTTCAGGATGAGCAGGTAGTCCACGGTCCCGACGTCGGACGCGTCGCGGTAGCGGGCCAGGTCGCTCATGCGGAACACGGCGCGGCCGTTCTGCGTGTAGCTCTCCTCGAAGAAGTTCACGTGGTTGCGCCCGTCCTGGTAGACGTTCTCCAGGTACGTCGTGGACCTGACGACCGCGTTGTAGATGTTGGGCTCGAAGTCCGGATCCAGGCTGAACGTCTTCGCAAAGCATCCGTTCTCGGTCCCGTACGCCTTGCCGCCGGGCATCAGCGCGACGAAGTCGTCCTGCACCGGCAGCGAATCGTTCTGCGTCGTGAAGGTCGTCGTCGTCTTGCCGGTGCCCGAGAGCCCGATGATCATGAAGACCTTCTCGCCGTCCGCCGTCGGGACGACCTTGAGCCCGGCATGGAGCGCGAGCCCACCCAGGCCGTACACCTTCGCGTTCCACATGCGAAGGCCGCCCTTCTTGGACTCGCCGAAGTAGTCGGAGTTCAAGACGCGGGTGACGCCGTTGTCGAGGTCCACGGCGATCACGCGCTCGTCCGGGTATCCGGGCGCGTCGAGGTTGGGCGTGTAGATCACCTGCACCTCGGGCTCCTCGCCGTCGTCGCGCGGGAAGTAGAGCATCTTCTGCATGCCGGCCACGTTGGCGTTGGCCTTCTCGATCGTGAGCCGCGCGCGCGTTCGGAACGTCGGGTCGTTGCCGATAAAGCCGTCGATCTTGACGACCTCCTTGTCGCGCAGGTACTCGTCCTGCATCTGGGCGATGCGATCGAACTCCTCGCGCGTCATCGTCTTGCCGCTGGAACGCTCCGCGACGACGAACGTGCTGGCCGAGCTGCGCGACGTGACCTTGGTCTGGACGTTGACGTTGCCGAACGCCGTCACGCGGGACTGCGGCATCTCCTCGGTGAAGCGTCGGAGGTCCTCGTCGGAGGGGTTGTCGTGGATCGTGCGTGCCTCGACCTTCAAGGGAAGCTCCTTCGTCGGTGATCGCTCGCGAGCGCGAGACGCCCGGGAGCGCCACTATCCTACCCAAGGAGCGCGGCGCCCCCTTTCGCCGGCACCGGCGATCGCGTGCGTCCGAACGCTATCGGCGATGGACCTTTCCGAAGACGACCTGATCCGAGCGATCTCGCGGGTGCTCTCCGGAGCCGAGCCCGGCGTGATCGTCGGGATCGGGGACGACGCTGCCGTGACCCAACCGGGTTCGGGGCAGCTGGTCCTCACCACCGACCTCCTGATCGAGCGGGTGCACTTCGAACGTGGCGCGATCTCGGGACGCGACCTGGGAGCCAAGGCGATCACGGTGAACGTCTCCGACGTCGCCGCCATGGCTGCGAGCCCGAGGTACGCGCTGGTCTCGATCGCCGTCCCGCTCGACACCGAACCGTCGTGGGTGATCGAGCTGTACGGCGGGATGCGAGACGCGTGTGCCGAGTACGCGCTCTCGCTCGTCGGGGGCGACACGAGCCGTGCGGACGTCGTGGTGATCTCGGTGGCCGTCGTCGGCGAGGTTGCACCGGGACGAGCGCTCACGCGTTCGGGTGCGCGCGTGGGCGACCGCGTGGTCGTGACCGGCTCCCTCGGAGCGGCCGCGGGCGGTCTGCTGCTGTCGCGCCAGCCGCCGGCCAGGATGGCCGAGGCGATGTCGCAGCCGTGGGCCCGCGCGCTTGTCGAAGCGCTCGAGCGCCCGGTTGCGCGTGTCGTCGAGGCGCACGTGCTTTCCGGCGCCGGCGCAACGGCGATGATGGATCTGTCGGACGGCCTGGCCCTCGACCTGTCGCGGATGTGCGCGGCGAGCGGCGTGGGCGCGCGGGTGACGCTCGCGGGCGTCCCCGTCGCGGGGGACCTCGATCTGGCCGCCTCGTGGCTCGGCGTCATCCCGCGGGACGTGGCTCTGTCCGGCGGCGAGGACTACGAGCTGCTCGCGACGATGCCCGGCGACGCGGTCGAGAAGGCGCGCGCGCAGCTGCAGGACGCGTTCGGCGTGCGCCTCACCGACGTCGGCGAGATCGTCGAGGGTTCCGGCGTGCTCGGCGTCGACGCCGATGGGCGGGCGTCGCGGCTCGAGCCGCAAGGGTGGGATCACTTCGCGGCGCCTGACGATGGGTAGCCTGGACGGATGAACGGGACCGAGCGCGCTCACCGGGCACGGGCGCTCTCGATCGCCGGTTCGGACTCCGGCGGTGGAGCCGGGATCCAGGCGGACCTCAAGACCTTCAGCGCGCTCGGCGTGTTCGGCATGACCGCGATCACCGCGGTCACCGTTCAGAACACCCAAGGGGTCAGCGACGTCGAGGTGCTTTCGCCGCGCACGGTCGCCGAGCAGATCCGCGCCGTCGTGACGGACATCGGCGTGGATGCGGCGAAGACGGGGATGCTCGCATCGGCCGCGATCGTCGAGGCGGTCGCCGAGGCGATCGAGGGAAGCGGGGTTCCGAACCTGGTCGTGGATCCCGTGTTCGTCTCGAAGCACGGTCATCCGCTCCTGGCCGACGACGCCGTCGGTGCGCTCCGCGAGCGGATCCTGCCGCTCGCGACGCTCGTCACGCCCAACCTGCCGGAGGCGTCGGGGCTGGCCGGCTTCGAGGTGAACAGTCGCGACCTGATGGAGGATGCCGCGGAGGCGATCCGCGTCATGGGGCCCGTTGCCGTGCTGATCAAAGGCGGCCACCTTCCCGGCGCATCGTCGGCGGACGACCTGTTCTTCGACGGCCACCGGATGGAGTGGATCGAGGCCGAACGCATCGACACGCCGAACACCCACGGGACCGGCTGCACGCTCTCGGCCGCGATCGCGGCTCACCTGGCGAGGGGGACGGAGCTTCCGGAGGCCGTCCGCCGAGGGAAGACGTTCGTCACCGAGGCGATCCGCGCGGCGTCGTCGCTCGGTCGCGGGATCGGGCCGGTCGATCAGCTCTGGTCGATCCGTCCCGCCTGACTCCACGGGAGATCTGCGGCCGACGATGACAAGCAGAGGCTCCTGACGTCTCGAGCAGCCCGTCGTGCCGAACGATCCCGTTCACGATGCACGCGCTCGCCCCCACCTGGGCTCCGCGGGCCTGGTCCCCGAGTGCCCCGAGGCGTGGTGACCAGCACCACGGGGAGGTCGTGCAGGAACCATCGGCCCGAACCTTCTCGGTGAGGTCGAACCCGCTCATCTCGGGCATGAGGAAGGCGGGGGCTGAGGAGGGCCGGCGCTAGACGGCGCGCTGGACCTTGCCGGCCTTCAGGCAACTGGTGCAGACGTGCAGGCGCTTCGGTCTGCCGTCGACGAGCGCCCGGACGCGCTGCACGTTGGGGTTCCACCGCTTGGGGGAGCGGCGATGCGAGTGGGAGACCTGCATGCCGAAGAACGGCTTCTTCCCGCAGATGTCGCAGACGGCGGCCATGACGCAACGAGGGTAGCAGACGACCTTGGGCCGACTTCGGCGATCACCGTCGGGGAGACGAGGAGGCAGGCGAGGGATCGGTACCGCACCGACCACGATGGTAGAACCGACGGCGTGGTCCACCCCACGACGCCGCCGGACCGTCCACGCCTTCGGGTCGCGCGATCCGGTGGCTCACTGTCGTTGGACGACCCGATCACCGCCATCGACCAGCAGCTCGCCGCGCGACGGATGGGCGTCCAGGCCAAGGGTCCTCCCGCGCACGAGGCGCTCGAGAGCATCGGTGTCGGGACCGTCCGCGATCTGCTGCACCACTACCC
>JBMDWR010000006.1:0-3757 GCA_048594645.1 Actinomycetota bacterium | reverse complement strand
GGCGGGTTCGTGGTGCACGCGGGCGCGGGCGGCACGGGCGAGCACGCCGAGGCGCTCGAACGCGCGGCGACGGTCCTGAAGGCGACGCTGCTCGAGACGCCCGACGAGACGAGCCTGCTGGTCGAGCTGATGGCCGGCACGAGCGGCGCCGTCGCGTCCACGCTCGGCGAGGCGCAGATCCTGTTCGAGGCCGTGGACGACGAACGGCTCGGGCTCGTTCTGGACACCTGCCATCTCTTCGCGACCGGCTACGCGCTCGACCGGGCCGAGGGCGTGGACGCGTGCTTCGACGAGCTCGCACGGGTCGGCCTCACGGACCGTCTCGCGCTGATCCACATGAACGACGCGAAGTTCGAGCAGGGCTCGAAACGCGACCGGCACGAGGTCGTCGGCGAGGGCCGCATCGGCCTCGAGGGCTTCGCCGCGATCCTGCGACGGCGCGAGGTCGCGGACCTGTCGGTCGTCGTCGAGACGCCATCATCCGGCGACCGCCGCCGGAAGGAGCTCGAGACGATCCGCTCGCTCGCGTCGTGAGCCGGCGTTCACGCCACGCCGCTCGGCCGTCGCGGCGTCGCCTCCTGCTCGCGGGCGCGGTCGCCGCCGTCGCGATCGGTGGCGTCGTCTTCTCCCTCGCCGTCACGCGTCCGAGGATCGTGGTGCCGGACGACCCGTGCGCCGAGCGCGTGCCGCTACGCAACGTCGACGGCGTTCGCCTCCAGCCGATCGCGATGCGCGCGTTCCTGCAGGCGCAGCGCGACGCCGGCGGCACGATTCCCGTCGTGCAGAGCTTCCGCTCGTGCCCGGAGCAGCGGATCGCGTGCCGCGAGATCTGCGGCGACCGCAACGGGTGTCCGGGGCTGTGCGCTCCGGCGGGCCTGTCGTGGCATCAGCTCGGCGCTGCGATCGACATCACCGAGGACGGCGTGGCGGATCCGAACGTCGTCCGATCGCTCGAGGAGAACGGCTGGTGCCAGGCGTTACCGGACAGCGATCCAGGGCACTTCTCGTTCGACGGGTGTCATTGAGGCCGTTCGGGGCCTACGGCTCCATCTCGGCCCGCGGACCTTCCTGGTAGCTGTACCGCTCCTCCAGCCAGGGATCGGCGTGGATGTGGTATCCGCGCACCTCCCAGAACCCTCGGACGTTGTGGGCCGCGAACTCCAGGCCGCGCAGCCACTTCGCGCTCTTCCACGCGTAGCGCTTCGGAACCACCAGACGCAGAGGGAACCCGTGCTCGGCCGTGAGTGGCTCGCCGCCGTGCGCCCACGCGACCAGGACGTCGTCGTCCATCATCGCGTCGAGCGACAGGTCCGACGTGTACCCGTACTCGCAGTGGGCGATCACCCACTTCGCCTCCGGCTTGACGCCCGCCTTCTCGGCGAGCACGCGGAACGGCACGCCGGTCCAGACGTTGTCGAGCGTCGACCATCCGGTGACGCAGTGCATGTCCGCCTGCACGTCCATCGCGCCGAGGTCCTTCATCTCGGCGTACGTGAGCGTGTAAGGATCGTCCACCAGGCCGCCGACGTCGAGGCTCCATGCGGACTCGTCGAAGTCGGGGATCGGCCCGTAGTGCAGCACCGGCCACGTCTTCACCAGGCGCTGGCCCGGCGGGATGCGCTTCGCGATCTCCTCGGGGTACCGCTTGTCGAACAGCTTCACGGACGAACCCCTCCTCAGCTGGCGGCCACGGCCCGCCAGGCCGCGATCGCCGTCTCGACGTCCTCGTCGGCGATGTCGACGTGCGTGACCATCCGGACCTTGCCGGAGACGACGCTCACGCCGATCCCGTGCTCCTCGAGCCGTCCCGCGGCCTCGAGAGATGTCATCGCCAAGGGTTGGGTGTCGACGAAGACCATGTTCGTTTCAACCGAGTTGGGATCCAGGCTCCCCGGGACGATCTCGGCCACGGCTTCGGCCAGCCGTCGGGCCCTCTCGTGGTCCTCGTGCAGCCGCTTCGGACCGTCCTCGAGCGCGACGATCCCAGCCGCCGCGACGATCCCGGCCTGCCGCCACGCCCCCCCGTACAGGATCTTGATCCGGCGCCCTTCGCGGATCTGCTCGGCCGTCCCGCACACGAGCGACCCGATCGGCGCCCCCAGGCCCTTCGAGACGCAGAACATCAGCGTGTCGACCTCGGCCGCGTACTCGGCGACGCCGACGCCCGAGGCCACGCTCGCGTTGAAGATCCTGGCGCCGTCCAGGTGCACCGAGACGCCGGCCTCCTGGGCGAGCTTGTGGATCGCCCGGAAGTCCGCGATGTCCATCACGGTTCCCCCTGCGTGCCCGCTGGTGTTCTCGAGGCAGACGAGGTCGACGACCTCGACGTCGTAGGGCTCATCGGGCTCGAGGGAGGCTCGGACCTGCTCCGCCGTGACGCGGCCCCTGCCGTCGCCACGGATCGTTCGGTACGCGATCCCCGAGAGCACGGCCGAGCTCATGACCTCCGTCGACGCCACGTGCGAGAGCGCTTCGGCGACGACCAGGTGCCCGGGCCCGTCGAACTGGAGCCGGAGCGCGATCTGGTTCGCCATCGTGCCGCTCGGGACGAACAGCGCGGCGTCCTTGCCGGTGATCTCGGCGGCCCGCTCCTGGAGGCGGTTGACCGTCGGGTCGTCGCCGAACCAGTCGTCGCCCACCTCGGCCTCCGCCATCGCCTTCCGCATGGCGGCCGAAGGCTTGGTGACAGTGTCCGAGCGCAGGTCGACACGGAAGCGCTTCACGGTCCGGCAGTATAGGGAGCGGTCGGCGGGAGCCAGACGACCCCTCGGACGTGACAGCCCTCCGCCGCCCGGTCCACCGCGACGCGAGCAGGCCTCAGTACAGGAACATCGGCTTGCCGTCGACGTGGCGGATCTTCGGCCGGTAGGCCTGCACGTCGTAGAGCGCGCCGACGTCGACGCGCTTCACGCCCTGCCGGACGACCGGTAGCGGGACGTTGGTGTAGTTGCCGTTGCGGAGCGCGACGAGGCGCCCGAACTCCCCGCCGATCACCAGGTCCGCCGCCATGACGGCGTAGTTGATCGCGACCATCAGGTCGAGCGAGTCCGGCGAGCCCGAGCGCATCAGGTAGCCGATCGCCTGGTAGATCATCCCCTCGCCGGTGATCTCGCGGAGCGCCCGGCCGGTCGCGAGCCCGATCCCGCCGAGCTTGCGGTGCCCGTAGGCGTCCTCGGCGTCGGAGAGCGCCATCTCGCCGCCGGTCATCGTGGCGCCCTCGGAGATCGTCATCATCGCGTAGCCGCTCGGGTTCGTGCGCTTGTCGTCCATCAGGAAGCCCGCGAGCTTCTCGACATCGAACGGCACCTCGCTGATGACCGCGCGGTCCACGCCCGAAAGGTACGCCGACACGAGCGCGGTCTCGCCGCTGTACCGGCCGAACACCTCGACGACCGCGAGGCGCTCGTGCGACCCGGCGCTCGTGCGGAGCTGGTGGATGAAGATCACGGTCCGCGTCACCGCGGTCGAGAACCCGATGCAGTAGTCGGTCCCATGGACGTCGTTGTCCATCGTCTTCGGGACCGCGACCACCGGGACGCCCTCCTCGTGGAGGCGCAGCGCGAACGAGAGCGTGTCGTCGCCGCCGATCGGGATCAGCGCGTCGATCCCGAGCCGCTCGAGCGTCTTCAGCACGTGCGCCGTGTGGTCGCGCGGCTCCTCATCCGTGCGACCGCCCGCCAGGAACTCGGGCTCGTCCGCGGGTCGCACCCTCGCCGGGTTCGTCCTCGAGGTGTGGAGGATCGTGCCGCCGGTCCGG